>JBCBSL010000007.1:0-35997 GCA_039819145.1 Cyanobacteria bacterium J06638_22 | reverse complement strand
CATTAATAAGCTGGTTGCTGGCGAGGCAGTGCAATCCGCAACTGATGAAGTCAGCCGGTGGTTGTTGGCACGACAAAAACAGAGTTTTGATGCGGTTAATGATGATGTTTGCCTCTGCTGCTGTGCTTCGGCATAGGCCGAACCTGCCGCCCCAAATCCTGCCAAGCCAATACGCTGGGAAATAAATAAGGGTGCGTTGGTGACAAAGCGCCCGGCCACACAGGGCACACCGCTAGGGTCAGAAATGTAGCCCAAGGGTTGCCCCTGGCTACTGTGGTTCACGATAGAGCCATCCTCAAAGATGAACGTTGCCGATGTTAGGCGAGCGCTGACACAGGACAGATTCCAGTCACCAAAACCCAAACCACTGAAGATCATACCCTCGACCTCTGGCATATCGTGACCATTGGCTAACAGATTTTCTTTGCCGATATAGATTTTTACTGGATAGGGATCGGGTGTCTGTCCCTCTACCGGAATACGGCCAATCAAAGCCGTTAGTGCCAGTCCGTCCGTCAACGTTGCATCTTTGGGTATCGTATAAATCGGCTCGACAATAATCTGATGTTTCTTCTCAGAATCTTGTACCTCTTTATTCGCTTCAGCCGTATTAGGTGAGCGAGGTAGCAATCCAGTAAAGCGGCCCTTATTACCTTCTGTTGTTTCTGGCTCAACATAATCGATAGGGTTATACCAGGCACCCTGATCTGGGTTGATCGGAATCACGTTCTGACCATCAAAACCAAAACCAACAGGCAACCCATCCTGATTTAATTGCCCAATGTCAGCTGAGCTTTTATCTTCTTTCAAATCCTTAAGTTCACGTCTTAGCTGACTGAGATGCTGCTGAAGCGAACCTATGGTCGCCGTGGTTTCATTCAGTGCTTCCTGGGCCTGCTGATTTGCCGCTTCCAGCTTTGATACTTTTTGCTGATTCTCCAGCACCCTACCCATGTTTTCTTTAGTCGATGCATTCAGCGTATCCGCTTTTTTTACCGCTTCTCGGGCGTAGGCCTGCAATGCTTTAATAGTATCGGTCTGCGTATCACCGTCCTGAGGTTTGGCCGCAGGATCGTATCCCGGCATCTGTTCAACAGGCTGGTAACTTTCCTGTGGTTCCGAGCACATCACGAGTGACAGGCAGCCAATGGCCAGCGCAGCACCTCCAATCAGTAACGGATTCATGCGCTTTTCAGCCATCCTGCATTTCCTCTTTACGGGTTTGCCCACTTTGAAGAACCCGGCTGTCAATCGGCAAGGACAGACTTTCCACGAAAGACCGATTCGAGACCAGATACAAGGTGGTTGTATCGGTTTCATCGCCCATTGCCCCCAAACGATCATGTTGTAATGTCGCCGTCAGCCAATCTCCACGGACAAGATAACTTAGGTCTAGCGCCTGGAGAGAATCAGATCGATCAAACTGTAGCTGCAGTGATTGCCGCGACAAATTACTTACTCTAATCGCTGTCACTGTTAACCCATGACCTTGCCATGAAGCTATCGGCACCGCTTCAATAAGACCACCGCGAATCAGTGGCACTGACGTTTTTGATTCAACCGGAATTCGTTTAATCGCGCTGTCACCATCGACTAACCGCTCCGGCGCATAGAGTTGTTGCGCAGCATAACGGGTCAATCGGATACGCCAGTCCTCTGTCGTTCTGTACGCAGTTGCTTCCTTACTGCGATTCCGAGTGTTTTTCTTTGTCATCACAATCAATTCATCGCTAACTGCCGCGACTTCACTGGCTGTTATATCTAACAAATAGACTTGATGATCGTTCAGCCCCTGAATACGAAGACGGGTTGTCGGAAATGGTTCCATTGCCCTGATATACAAAACGCCGTTTGCCGCCAGCACTGACACATGGCGTTTAACCGTATCAGGCAACCAATAACGCACATCATCTGGGAAATGAATAATGCGCTCACTACCGACTTGCAGATGAACGCTAATGGGGCGCTTATCCCAAAGCACGCGCTCTGATGCATCAGCTAGGACGGTAGCAGAGGCTAAAGTCAGTAAAAGCACAAACAACCCATGAATACAGTTTTTCATAATTCACCTCCAGGACGCCGGAAAGGTTTTCCAAGCTGCTCCTCTGATAACAGCACTGGGCGCATGGCTTCATTGCAGGCTAATGCCAACCCCCAGGGATTAACCTCTTTATCCACGTCGAATCGAACAACACGTAGGGGGTATCGCAACAGCACATCCTTAACCGGATGGCCTCCAATCGATTCCGTGACATTGACATCCAGCCAGATTTTCCACGCGCTGTTGGTTTCAATCTGGACACGCTGGCGGGTATAGGTTTGACCGAGAATTTCCTGTACTGAGCGAACCCGTTGTCGCAGCTCGCCCAGCTCCTGTTTGGTATTCATATCCGCTTCCAGCGCAGATCGACACCCCGGTGTAAGAAAACCCTGGAGTGTGTATATCTGCTTGGGATAGTCCTTCTCCCCGTCGCTCGGCCAGCGGTTCAATTGCTGGAAAATGTAATAGGCAAAGGTATATACCGTCGGAGCAGGCACACTATCAAAATTAGTTACCAGCCCCTGGGTTAAATCGGGAGGAATATAGAGCCGTCGAGTTTCCTGCAATACGCCGTTACGCCACCAAAGCGCGACTACCGCAACAAGCAAACACACGACAACGATTCGCAAAGTACGGATGTGATCACTGGTGGCCAGCAATCGCTGCCGTGCCTGGTTGTTCCTGATTGCCATGAGTTTTTTCATTGCTTCACTCTCCGGCCAATATCCCAAACCCGGCTTTGTCGTATAAATGAGGAACGCAACAAGTGAAGGTCCTCAAGCCATAGGCGTAGCCGCAACTGGTAGTAACCCAGTGGCCTGCCCCGTTTAAGTTTCTGTAATACCGTTGCCCCAATGACGACCCAGGCAATCACCAAAAGCAAACCGATGCCGACGCCCATCATGAGATAGCCAAACAGGCCGCACACAATGACACTACCGGGCACCAGAGCGATACCGCCCACAGTGACCAGCAGCATCAATTCTGAGAGCGAACAACCTCTGAAAATGGATGGCTCTGCATTCAAGCGCACCGGTAACAGTTCGTTAGATTGCTGCGATTCCATACCTCAGATGATTCCAACAGCTTCATTCAGGAAGAAAGACACGATGGCCAACAGCACACCGGCTATGACTGCGGTCAAGCCCACAGAACCCCAATCAGGATCATTGGAACTGCGCGCTTCATTGAATTTGGAGAGCAGTATCCAACCGATCCACAAGAAGCCAGCGCCTGATATAACCAGGGCGATATAGTCAATGGCGTCTCCAGACCACCCCTGCATAAAGGCTAAGTAGTTGCCGTTAGGCGCACCGCTCGACGGGTCGATAGGTGTAGGCAGCTGTGCCTGAGCTGATATTGAGACCAGCCACAGCCAAAACATTGATAAGGGAGCAATATTGCGCTTCTGTTTAATAGTAGATTCATGCATTACGGGGTTCATAGTCTTCCTCATGTTTCGTGGTAAAAGCTTCGTGCTAAAAGTTTCGCGTTGTATGTTTTTCGTTAGCGCTATCGCAGTAGGAAGCCAAGAACGAGGGTTAAAAAGATCGAGCGGACTGATCGAGTCAGAAAATCATAGAAATTTATTTTTCGGTGTGACCAGGCTTTCCACTGAGTGACAATGACCCAGGCGACCCAGATATAAAGCACCGAATACAAGATCAAGAGAATCGTTAAACTAAAGCTACCCATAGGCACGCCTAGCGTTGCCCCGGTGAAAGCGGCTTCCTGTGACGCAGAGACGGCCATCAGCGATAATCTCCTTCTATGGGAGGTAACGACCGAGGCTCACGTCTCCGACTGTTCAAAATATCCTCAATTCCTTGTCGAACCTGCCCCAAGTCACGCCTAAGCTGATCATAATCAACGAGATAACGGCCTTGATCGTTGGAATTTTGTTCAGCTGCTTTGATAATTTCTTGGATACTTGTAAGCTCACTGTGTAGCCGTTGAAGAGCCAAGCGCTCTCCATCAGTAACCGCGTAGGCTGGAAACAGACAAACAATGGTCAAAAAACCAACAACAGCTATTTTTAGTCGCATAATTATCCCCTTTCGTTAAGGCAATGATCAGGGATAATCGAGATTTAGAGCTATGGAAAAGCTTTCTTCATACCAAGTAAGTTTTCTCCATTTAGTCAATAGAACTTTTATATGAGGTTGTATGTCTGCGGACGCAATAATTTATTGTCTTGAGAATTTGACAGACTACATGCAGTTCGAGCGACTGTGCTCTGATTTGATGGCTGGTGTTGATTTCCCCAACATAGAACCCATAGGCGGCACTGGTGATAGAGGTCGAGATGCGTTACATACCTGTAAATACCAAGGCACGAAGTCTGTCTTTGCATATACCGTCCGTACAGATTGGTTTACTAAATTAAAGTCTGATTGTTCGCGTATCCACGAAGAAGATCACAACCCAGACAACATTATTTATGTTTGCACGTCGAATCTTTCGGGGAGCGACAGGGATAAAGCAGAAAAGTATATTCTTGAAAAATATGCTTGGTCACTTGAAATATATGACATCGAGCGTATTCGAGTTCTTCTTACTGGCCCTCTCAATCATCTGGTAGCCAAGCATCCCGCGATATTCTGTCCTCCCTGGTTTCCACAAAGTGGAGGTTTATCGGTATCTGAATGTAGAGATACGTTGATTATTGATCATGTTGCTGAAGATCATGCGTTAGCTACTTGGCTGTCTAGGAAGTTATCTTTGGCTGGTTATAAGACATGGTGCTTTGGCACCGCACCTCTTGCTGGTGAAGATATTGATTCGTCAGTACAAATTCTCATTAAGAATCGCGCGGTTCAGTATTTACCCATTCTATCGGTAGAAGCACTAGCAAATACTGACTTTATTACTCGCGCAAGCTTGGCCTGCTCTGTAGAGAATTTGATGATCCCTTGCTGGTCGGAGGATTTGTCAGAATATATAGATAGCTCTAGGCAAATCCAAAAAATTCTTCAGCTGGAGCCAGCACGTTTTGGAGAAAGCTGGGCCTCCGGGATAGACAAGGTCTCCCTTGTCCTCCAAGTCAAAGGGATAAAGCCAGAGCTTAGCCCTGAACAAGGAAAAATGGTGGCAATTAGAGCCTATATTCCTGAGCCAGTTACAAAGCTCTCTCCAGAAAAAGTCTACGCAAACGTTTTTCCCGTAGAGGTCCCCAAAGCAATTCTTATCTGCGAACTCGATTCAGAGATGAGCAATGAAGATATCGATATCTTGCGCCAAATGTGGGCGTTCGTAAAAATATCTTCACAGAAGTTTTTGAGTTTTTCACCACCTCCAGATGGAGTTCCCCTGAAGCGCACACCAAGAATACCCGCTTACTCATGGAGCTCATACTCTAATCGCGAAGGGAAAAACTCGATAAATGCAGTGAAAGAATTGATTAGGAGAAGCCTTGAAGTAGCTTGCTATCACCAAGGAATGAAATGGTGCTCAGATCGACGGGTTATATATTTTCCAGGCGATGCTGCTACAGCAAAACACAACATTTCAATAACGCATGTTGACGGAAGAAAAACCCGTGTCTCCATGACTGGCGAAAAACAGTATGGCTGGGGGGATAGAGCGACAAGGTTTCGGTATCAGCTTTGTCCAAAGTTTAAACCCGGCTTTGATGAAAATGGAGAGTGGTGGGTAACATTGAGCATTTATGTCAGGGTTACCGACTTGGCAGGAAAGCCATATGAACTCAAAGATATAATTCGAAGGCGTAAGAACGTTACAAAAAACTGGTGGAACAAAGAGTGGCTTGCTCGAACGATAGGCATCATGCAGGCATTAAAAAGTGATTCTGACCAAGACCATATAAGAATTGGAACTGATAAACACCAAGTTGTTGTCGGAACGAACCCACTGGCATGGGAATGTCCCGTTTCAATCGATGTCGAAGCTGTAGATAGAATTGGTAATTTTCAAGAGGAAATTTCTAGTGTCAAAGCAGGTGCATCGCAAGATGATGACTTTCCATCTCAGAGTGGTGAGGACAGCTGAATGACTGACAAATTTTATTTTCTGGAAGAGCCACAACTTACTTTTGGTTCAGGTCAGGCTACAGAAGACCCTAAAGATGGACTCGCATTATTTGGACCGAACGAGAAACATTCCGGGTTACCCAACAATGTTGTTATCGGAACAAAAAGAGGGATTTCACTCTGGCAAGGCTGGTGTGATGCGCTCAATGCACCTGCTGCTTGTGTTGAAATAAAACGGCAGAGACCTTGGCCACCTTACCCTGGCTATGACGTTGCATTTGGTAGTTGCTGGCCTGAACCAATTAAGTGCTACGAGATTGATTCACAGCCTTTAGACATAGCTGCGAATATGTCCGATAAAAATGAAAGGGCTTATTCAGTTGCCAATCTTTACCTTGAACCTATGGAGAGTATTAAAAAGCTAGATTCTCACCCAGGTATAGCGATTTGTATTGTTCCAGACGCTGTGTATGACAATTGCCGACCAAATTCCACGGTACAAAATAAATCAGATACTCCAAAAACACGTGAGCAGCGTCAATACCTTAAAGGTATGCTGGAAGACCAGAAGCTTGGGCAGGCTCGAATGTTTGATGACGGGGATTTTGTAGATCCTAACCAAAATCTTGAGCAGTATGGTTTGTCACCCGATTTTCGTAGGCAATTAAAAGCAAGAGTAATGGCTTATGATATTCCGGTACAGATTATTCGTGAATCCACCTTAGATATAACTGACCAAGTTCGGAAAGGAGAACCAGGCGTAAACCCCTTATCAGATAGATTATGGAATTTTGGAACAGCTTTATTCTATAAGTGTGGGTTAAAACCCTGGAAGACCCCATGGGCTAGAGATGGAGTTTGTTATGTTGGCTTAGCCTATAAGCAGGCCGAAAAGGGGAATGGCACCGCTTGTTGTGCCGCTCAGATGTTTCTTGATAGTGGTGACGGGATTGTCTTTGTAGGCGAGTTTGGTCCTTGGTATTCAAAAGAGAAAAAGGAATTTCACTTGACCCCAGAGGCTGCCGAAAAGATGCTGAAAGGAACAATCGAAACTTATCAAGCACAGGATGGAAGGCCTTTAAAAGAAATTTTCCTTCACGCACGGTCAGGAATCAATAAGGACGAATACGAAGGCTTTTTAAAAGCCTGTCCGCCAAACGTCAATCTAATCGCCATAAAGGTACGGAAGGACAACTCAGCTCCTCGACTATTCCGTTATGATGAACACCCAAACGTTTCCAGAAGAGGAATGTATCCTGTATTGCGCGGTACATTCTGGCAAAGAACTAAACGCTATGGTTTGCTTTTCACTACGGGGTTTAAGCCAAGAGTAGGAGCATATGATGGTTGGGAAGTGCCAGTACCTTTATCGATTTCAATTCAGCATGGAGAGGCGGATATCCTTCAAGTTGCAAATGACATCCTTGGTTTAACAAAGCTAAATTATAATGCTTGCCAACTCGGTGAAAGTCAGCCAATAACCGTAAAATACTCAGATAGAATAGGAGAAATTCTCCTCGCCAACCCTGAAATTGAGCCGAAGGATTGGAGGCATAACTTCAAATACTACATATAGAGAATAGCTATGTCGTTACACATGATAAGGCAATTGTAATGGGACATAATGACCATCTTGAAGATGACCGACCAGACTTACCGTCAGAGGCTGGAGTAAACACTCGGCTGGGATTTCAGGTCAACAATGAATGGCTTGAGACAGCTGAGCCCGAAATGCGCCATGAGGCTATGCGTACGTGGTTTTTGTCACGATTTTGGGACCCGGCTAACGACACCCCCTACAATGGCAAGGAAGGGGGCTATCTCTACATACATGGCGGCCCCTACGATGCCAGCGAAGAACTTAATGGCCAGTTCGCTGCTCTAGTACCAGATCAAGACATCCAGACGGTGATCGACGATGTTGAGTCAGAGGGCATCTTAGAGTGGGCTCCAATCCATACAGAACCAGACTACGACGAAGAGTTTCAAGCTGAAGTCAATACATGCAACGACCCATTTCTATTTTTCACGCAAAGGCTTAACGAAGTCGACGCTCTTAAAGCTATGGAGGTTGATAACCACCAACAACCGTTGCTGTACCAGCTCTTGTATTCGTCTTTGATCACTGCACTTGAGACCTATCTCGAAGATATGATGTCGTTTTGGGTGGCCGTAGATGAGAAAGCACTTCGAAAATTTGTAGTTAATTGCCAGGAATTCAAGAAACAGAAATTGAATTTGTCGGAAATTTTTGATCGTATGGATAAGCTCGAAGAGGACGTTGAAAATTATTTACAACAGTTGATCTGGCACCGCCTCGATAAGGTTATTCCGCTCATGTCGGAAACATTAGACATTTCACGTCCATCTATTGAGAAGTTAATGCAGCATATTCTTCTACGACATGACATTGTTCATCGAAGCGGAAAGGATAAAGATGGATATGTACTCACGATTTCTATTAATGAGCTTAACGAGCTTCAAAAAGAGGTGGTCACTTTTATCGATCAGATAGAAGCGATGTTACGCAAACGTTTCCCTGATCAATTTTCTGATCTCAACGCCGAATTTTGAAACCTCACCAGACAGAGATTCAAAAATACTTCTTCTACCGCTCGAACCCAATCCGAACAGCTACTACCTGACGAGATCAATCAAAAATCGGTAGATTTCTACCATAGCAAACGTGTCACGCTCACAATACTTCAATAGGTCAGCCGCGATTTTTTCTGCTTCGTCCGGTGCAGCATTGATCATGCGTTGCCACGCTTCCATTGCAGAGGCATCATCCTGAACTTCAAGTTCCTTGTAATCGAGACGAGGGCAAACAACCGGCAGAACCTTTTTTATGGATGTAGAACCGTCAAACCGCGCGTCGACGCAATCAGTCTTGAAGACATCCTCCAGGTCTACCATCCGGTCATTGAGACTATTCAGAAATTCCGCATTGCCAGGATAACGTTCGGTCATTTCTCGATTGCGCGTTTTCTCAAAAGAAGCGTGCCAGGAAACCACACTACCAGTCGAGCCAAAGTCTTCCTTCATACGCTCAACTAAACGATCCGGCAATCGCGGTTCACGCTCCAGATACTCCTTGTGGTCTAGCGACCCATCGGCATCCAATATGTGCAGTGAATACTGCACTGAAAAATGCTTATGTGGGCTGGTGCCGTCAAGCAGCGGCACGGCAGAAGAAAAGGTTTCATAATCGAAAAAATAGAGTGGAAATGTTAAGTACGAGAGGAAGCTACTGATAGCCGCTTCATTCACCAGCGGCGCACCTGCTTTTGCCGAATCGACGACAAGACGCTGGTTTTCCGATAACGAATAATCCTCAGGAACATCCTGGAGCCTGACAACATCCATTGACCGAAGCTCGCGTATTCTATTTGCTCGTAACCTCGGAAGGCTATAAATCGATGGTGTCGAAACGTCAGTATTAAATACTGAGAATGCATCACAATGGTTTGCGCGCGTTTTCTCAACACAAGAGCACCCGCTCATATCCTGGTCGCTCGCTAGAAACACCAGGGCAGCATCGATCTCTGCGCTCGTCTCTACCTCAACATTATTGACGGCCTCGGTAATATCGGCGAAGACTAGCATAGCGCTCGGATCGATCTCACCGTCCCGAACATAGTCCCCGTTTAAGTGAACAAGAAACACTCGGTCGATTTTTTGCCCGGTACGCTCCGCGCAAATCTTCTGGAAACAGGCGTCCTTTATGTGGTTATGCTTGGCGTCGGTTTTGACGCTGGTCGAAGACTTGATCTCATAGAGCGCAGTCGTCCCATCACCCATGTTTTCCAGTGCGTCTACACGCGCATATAGACCGTCGTCAGTCCTAAATTCCGACTGAAAACTGACATTCCGATCACCAGCGCTATCAAAGAATTGCTGGACATATCGCTCGACCTCATAGCCTTCACGCACGAGCTTCTGCATGAAAGTAGAGAATTCACCTTGGGGGTATTCAGTTGGCTCATTCTTAAACAGCCAAAGTGACTTAGGGCAATGCAGGTACTGTATAAAATCAGTTTTTGTAAGTTGCATATTGCTTGAAAAAGATTTTTTCTCCCGCGATTAAGTAAACTGTCCTTGAAGTTGCTGACAGACCCATAAATTAATTTTCTGGAGCGAAGCCACCACTTAACGCACAAGGGGCCAATAGGCACTTTCTTCTTGTTCTATCGCCTAGCATCAGATTATGCCGCCAAATCCTGTTCAGACACTTATACGATCTCGAAAATCTCTCGCTCTGGGATCTTCCAAAATCGCCCCCCGCACATGAAGAATATGGGCATTCACATGCTTCCGGTAAGAGGCGTATTCGCCGACGAGTTCATGCGGAATGATAACCGCATTGATGATTGAATATTTTTCATCAAAAACCACTGCTGCCAGTAAGTCGAAGTCGTTCTTATCCAAATTACGAATAGCACTTAACTGCCGCGACTGATTTTCAGGCGTGATCCTGCGCCCCTTGATCTGATAACGAACCCCATCGGCATCTGTGGCGTCGTAGCCAGCAGCAGAGTTGGTGGCCAACTCCAAGCCGAGTGCCTTGGCCACCAGCCATTCGGTGTAGTCACCCAGCGGGTTGTTCTTTGTCCTGACAACACCTCGAGCCTTCAGCTCATCGATTACTGACGCCTGAAGCTGTAAAAGCTCCGTCTCAGTCATATCAGGTAAATGCTTATACCCCATGGTCAATCCTCGGTGGCAGTCTTCAGTCCTTCATAGTGTGTATTATCCTTATGCTCTAACGCATCCATTACCTTCTTCACAATTCCCTTTGCAGAAGCTATGAATTCACTATGTTCGACAGCCTGCTTAAGGCTCTGCAAGTGAGAGGCATCGTCAGCGAACTTCGCCACTTCCGTGCGCTCAGCCTCAACATCTAATAACAAATCAAGTTTGTCTGACCATCTTCCAGCTACCGGCTTCCTAAAGCCCAGGTATGTTTCCAGAAATTTCCGCAATACTGTTGGAGATGTATAGGCTTCGTGCAATGTAGTGTCTGTCGAAGCCACCAATTGATGAAGCAGCGAAAATAGGAACTGATATTCAGACTTAAATTTCCTCAACGCCTTCGGCATTTCAACCAATTCTGCAAATGATTCGCCCTGGTCGTCATGCGACCGTTGTGCAAGAAAGCCAGCACAACCAGCCTTGAAGTTTCTCTTGTTGTTGAGAGCTTCATCTTTCAGCAGGTTAAGGAACTCATAATTGTGGGTTGAAATGAATAACTGTTTGCACTGGCCTTTCAGTCTGTCAATGATCAGCGCAAAAACGGCGTAGATGTGATTGGAGTCAAGGCTGGATATTGGGTCATCCACAAACACCAGTGTATTTCCCAGATCGTTGCCACCATCTTCAAGAGTCAAAAGAAAGTAAGCAAAGGTGATAGCGGTACGCTCACCATCACTCAAGTTGACTGCTGGTTCCGTCCCCCTCTGGAACTCGAATTCAGATTCACTAAGCTGCACTGCGCTTATATTGCTGCCCGTAAGCAGGATTGCAATTAGGTCATTGAGTTTCGCCACCGCAACAGAGTGTTCCTTAATCTCATCCTCTTTTTCTTGAATCTGAGCATCAATGGCTGCTCGAACTTTACTTGCTCTGGCTTGATTAGCCACGATCTCAACGTACTTCTCTTCTTCAGCAGCAATATTATTTTCCCGATAGAATCGTGCTGCTGAATGCTTTTTGAGCTTGCTCTTGGCATCCTGCTTTGTAGTTTCCATGTCACCAATCTGCTCATTGTGAATCTTCAGCAGATCATCAATCTTCTTATGCTGGTCGGCATATTCATATGCTGTGACATTTGCCAGGGCATCAGAAACTGTTTCAGGTAGTTTCTGTGATGTCTCGATACTCGACACCTTGCCTTCCAGTGCAGCGACCAGCAGCGGGATAACTTCATTAGCACTTTCAAGAAAATCTGAAATTGGAGATATGGTCTCTGAGTAATCTTCTCGTACCGAATGGATGAGTTGCGCGCTTTCAGGTAAACCAGCCTTGATATCCATAGCTCGTAAGGCGGCAGCCTTTTCCTGCACAGATTTAACAAGGGCTTCGTACTCTGTCGAAAAATGTCCTTTCAACTGATCGAAGCGGTCATCCTGAATCTCGTTGCCACAAAAGGCGCACTCATCACCTGGCGAGTGAAAGTCGCGGCCAGTCCTAACCCAAGCCTCAAGGGCAGCATCGTCTTTAATCCTTTCAATGGCATTGTTTGAAGCCGTTTGGCCTAGTAAATCACCAACTTTTTCAACCAAAGAAGAGGTATCGACATTGGGAATTGTGAAGCTGTTGTGTTCTGTAAACTCATCACTACTGCTTGCAGTGGCTTTTAACGCATCGAATTCAACTTCTTCGAGAAGGTGATCGTCGAGAGAGCCCTTAATTTGCTCAAGCATTCTATCTAAGTCTGGACGCCTAAAAGATCGCTCAGAGACCAGCTCACCGATGGCACGTGCTGCATCGCGTTTCAACCCGTCATTAACGCGGCGCTCCCAATCTGCTTTCTCACCTGTGTACTTAGTATCAGCACGATTTACACTGGCCTTCCGAGCTTCCAGAGTGGAAATTCGATCACGAATCTTGGCCGCATCGTCTCCGACAATGAAGACTGCTGGAGCGTTATGTTCCTGGCGAAAATTCCGCTCGATAAAATCTCGATTGAAGACACTACAATTTTGAGGGTCGGTGACGCTTGCTGAATGAAGGGCGTTATCTTCGCCGTCCAAAACTTCAAATGTTCCACCAAGCTGAGAAATCAGCTCAGTCTTTCCCAGGCTATCGAAGATGCGTGAAAGAGTTGTTTTACCGCTGTAATTCCAACCGTAGATGAGATTGAAATCAGTAAATTCGGGAAGATTTTCACCCCGAGAAAAGTCTCTAAATATCCCTAAGCCTGATATTTTTCTTATCTTTTTAACTCGCATTTGGACTCCTTTCCCCTCATCAGCAATTCGCGGCTATGCCGATACTTTAACCAGCTTGGCTGATTCAAAGTCATACTGATAGGCACCAATTGTCCCGTCGACAATTTTCTCAACAACCTCATCAATCACAAATAGTGGCACCAAAAACCATTCCCTTGGTACAACAGGATTTCCAAATCTATCCTCAATCTGAATATCCAGCCTGGCATTATTGAAAAACTTGTGAATTAGGGCTTCCAGCTTCTTGCGATTGATATTGAACAGCTCGTATGTAGCTACAATTTCAACATCGGCCATAAGATAGGTCGGATCAATCTTTGGATTGCCAATCCTAGCTTTGACATCACCACCTGTGACGCCGATCTTGTGAATAACATCGCGACTCTTGTTTACGACTGGATGATCTAATTTGCTTCTAAGGACATAGATAGTTCCGCTTGCCAAATCTCCTTCATCCATTTCGCCTGAGAATAATGGCCCCATATCAGGGTCAGTTAATCTGCGTCCGGCTTCATCCTTGTACAACGCTCTTTGCAATGAACGCCGTAGAATATTGCTTTCTGTTCCATTGGAATAAACAGCTCTTAATCTTGCATCACTCTCGCCATTAGGGGCTTTAAACTCATCTCCCATATCAGCCACATAAACGAGCTGGCCACCAAGAATGAAGAAATTCCCAACCTCGATGGATGTATCTTTGCCAAATCGCAGAGCTTTTCTACTACCGTCATCCAGCTCCTGCTTCGCCAATTCGAATAACGGTTTGAAACTATCAAAATCTTCACAAGGTGTTCTGTCAGCAATCTCCTCTGCCGCTCGTTTTTCAGCACGGGTTTGAACGTGTTTCAACTGAGTAATATCACCTTCCTTCGGAGGCTCAACACCCAGTTCTTTTAGTAATTCTTCATCCGTTTCATATTCCGCTTTTGGCTCTGCTATCATGCCTGCATCAGCTAACAAACCTTGATGATCCAACTCGCTCAGCAATTCAGTACATTCGTTCTGGCTTTTAATCTGACCTAACCGAGTAGCATATAGCCTTTCAAATATATCTTTATCCTCACCATGACGTGGGGCATGACCATGCTCGTCAACAAAACGCTGAATTTCTTCAAATCCCGCAATAATTCGCTCCTGCTTAGGAGTAAGCTTTGCTTTTTTCTTGGCCTTTGCTTCGACGCCTAAAGCATCAAGAAGCTCCAAGTCTGACAATTCAGCCATTAGCTTCCTCCGCTGCCTTTCTTTGTAAGAAGGCTATACCTTCGGCCATTCGCTTTTCCCAAGGGTCAGCTGCGGTGATCTCCGGTAAGCGCCCACGTTCCTCTTTAAATTTCAAAGCCCGTTTTGCAAGCTCTCTCGCCTCTTCATGCGTCAAACTCACTTTCTTTGATGCTATAACAGCAGCAACCTGCTTCAAACTCTCCTCGCTCATTGATTTAGCAAGAATAGAATAGGCTTCGTTAAATGGATTGATGCTATCAATAAGATCAATTTCCAAATCACGAACATCCATGGCAAATTTTCTAACGCCATCAATCAATGCGGTATTTCCAGCCTGAATATTTTCTTCCGTTGTTATTATCTCTTTGGCTTTTTGCGTGAGATTCAGTGCAGCAACAGCATGCTGCCTTACTGCCTCCTGATCTTCTTCATCAAGTTCTGGATATTTATCTTTGATGATTTTACCCATGCGAACCTGAGTTAGTTCTTCAGGTACAGTTTCTTCATCAAATAGGCCACGTTCTAAAGCAGTTTTATCCTGTACGAAAGCAGTAATAACCTCATTCAGGTCTTCACTACAAATACGCTGTGCGCTTTCACTTTTAGGCTCTACTAGACCATCAATCTCTATTTGAATTTGTCCTGTGCTTTCATTAAAGCCAATGTTGGCTTGATCGGGCTTATAACCTGCTTCGCCATAATCAAATCCATCTACTGGAGCATTTGTCGGTTTCTTCGGCGTAAAATTGAATTTAGGCGCTAGCACCTGTTCCATAAGAAGGCTGGCAGCGATTGCCTTAAGCGTGTCATTGATTGCATCAACGACCGCTCCTTCCTCTGCATCAGGCTCAGCAATAAGGTTTGTAAATCGGGAATTGGTCTTACCCTCCGCATCGCGGGTTGCCCGTCCTATGATCTGGATAATCTCGGTTAGACTGGAACGATAGCCAACCGTTAGCGCGTGTTCGCACCATATCCAGTCAAAGCCTTCTTTCGCCATTCCCAAGGCAATAATAATATCGACATGATCCCTGTTGTTTTTCTGTTTAGGGTCTTTGAGAGCAGTGGAGACAAGCTCACGCTTGGCATCGTCATCAACCAAGTCCGCAATTTTCAGCACTCGTCCATCACTGGTTTTAACCAGATGAAACCCAGTATCCGGGTCTGTACCCTGCCACTCTCCTAACTCGTGAAGGATGTGCTCAACCTCCTTGTGCTTATCCTTTGAGCTTTCCCGTGAATTAACATTAGGGATATGGATGATAGTTTTTTCATTCGGGTCTAGCACACTTAAAATTTCATCCGAATAAGCGCCGGAATAAAAGTAATAACCAATATCTAGCGTTTTCAGATACTCGTAACCGTTTAACTGCTCATAATATGTGTATGTAACCGTATCGAAATTTGCTTCATCTTCTGGTGCCAATACGGCTTCAGCATCACCTCGAAAATATGAACCTGTCATTGCAACAATATGGACTTTATCTCTGGCGATAAATTGAGCTAACTGGTTTCCAAGAATGTTATCTGGATTAGCGCTTACATGATGGAACTCGTCTACAGCGATCAGGCAATTATCAAAAACTTCATATCCAAAACGTTCAACGGAAAAACGGAATGTGGCATGAGTACAAACCAGAATCTTGTCTTCACTTTCAAGAAAAGACTTAACGGAATTAACTTTGCCGCCATCTTCACCGGGGGCATTACACAAATTCCATTTCGGCTCGACACTCCAATCCCAGTAAAACCCGAAGTCCGAAAGCGGCTCATCGTTAAAGCTGGCACCAATGGATTTTTCAGGTACGACAATTAAAGCCTTATCTATGCCTTGATTATTTAGCTTGTCCAATGCCACAAACATCAAAGCACGGCTCTTACCTGACGCAGGCGGCGATTTAATTAGAAGGTACTGTTCGCCACGCTTTTCATATGCTCGCTCCTGCATAACCCGCATACCAAGCTCATTGGATTTTTTAGAGCTTCCGTTGCAAGCATAATTAACCGATACCGAGGGTATAGATTTATGTTCCATATTAGTGCGCCTTCTTTTCTTTCTCAGATGAACCGCTGGCAGTCATCTGTATATATAGATCAAACAATTTCTCTAACCGTTCGGTATCGTTCTTAAATCGACGGCCAATGTAAATTCTCTCAAGCACTTCGTCGTTCCAAGCGTGGGCAACGCGGAGGTTTTCGGGCATGTAATCGGGTTTGTAGAGATCGGCAATCGTGTCGGGGAAATGCGTCTCACGTGCTAAGAGGATTTCTTCAGCACACCGCGTCAAATCCTCTTTGTTTTTATCGGTCAGCTTGGGAACGGGAAAAGTATTCCAGCCGAGAGTATTTGAATAGCTGAAGTCTGTACGCATTCGTACGCAAACGGTACCGATCCATACCCAATGCAAGCGCGAAGCGATCAAGCCCATATTCCAAAGCGGTGCATCGTAAAGAGCGAAGTTTCTATCGCCAAGAATCACTTTATTATCAACAAGGCCAACCGGTAAATATGGACGATTTTCTGAGGTTACTCTTGGGATAACAATGCATGGCTTATTTCTGTTGGAACGGAAAGCAAACTGGTGTGGACTGTTCGCTGCTTTCTTCGCACGTGGCCCAGCCTTTGGACTGTGTCGTTTTCGTGAAACTTTTTCAAAGCGTTCCGCGAAGTCATTTTGTGCCGTTGCCAATTCTAAATCTTCGTCATCCACCCAAAGACAATACCTTGGCCTGCCGTTAATAAACTCGCTAGACCCTACGAAAGGTTTAATTAATCGGCTTGCCTCCTCCGAATATACGCCAAAATCCTCTTTTGACTTCACGATTAAAGCACCATCGTCATCGGCAACGTTTCCAGAGATAAATTCTGGACGACCATCAGTCGGTTTAGACTTAGACGTTACCACCACATTTGGCGCAGCAACCAAATAGGCATTTATATTCTCCACCTCTTTCATCACCGTCTCATTGTCTGCATTCAAACTATAGAGCCTGCACTTCTGACCGGCTTTGCTAGAAATAGCGACAATAACCACTGTCACGCCTGCGTTGTGGCTAGCAAGGTTGGCCCATTTAAACGACGTATGGGCAAAGCTAATGTAGTGGCTGGTGGCAAAGATACTAGGCCAAAGGATCTGTACCTGCTGCCCTTGGCAAATTGAATTTGTGGACACAAAGGCGGCTTTACAATCTGTATGCTGGCCATAGTCTGCGGCTTTCATGAACCAACCCGCTACATAATCCAGCGATTTCCAGCTTTTTGTACGTCCTTCAAAGATGCGTTTCAGGTCTTCTTTCTGCTCTTTGTTTTGCCAAGTGGAACCAAGATATGGTGGATTGCCACAGATGTAGGTCTCGCCACCTTCATTTTCAAAATCTATTTCAGCTTGGTCTAATGGTGTTTCAAATAGATCATCACCTAGCATCTTGACACTTGTTCCCGTTGGAGGGCAGATTGACAACCAATCTAACCTAAGAGCATTTCCGCTGGTAATCCAGTTATCAGTATCCAAAGGTAAAAATTCAGCCAATGCCAGCTTTTGATCTCGATAATGTAAATCACATTGATACTCAGCAATAATCAGAGCTAAACGTGCTACTTCGGCAGGGAAATCACGCAGCTCAATCCCCCTAAAGTTAGTTAGTGGTATATCACTAGCTCTTTTTGCCTCCCCGCGACGAATATTTATTTGTGACTCTATTTCTCGCATTTGCTTATAGGCAATAACAAGGAAATTTCCTGATCCACATGCAGGATCAAACACTCGAATGTTCGACATGCGCTTGCGAAGGTTCAATAGTTTCCTCGCATTATTACCCGCCTGCTCCGTAAGCTTCCCCATCTGGTAGACAGGACATAACTAGAGCTTTCTGGCAATTTAGAGCTAGGAGGTTCACATGAAGAAGTCCAAGTACACCGAGAGTCAGATCGTAGCGATTCTCAAAGAAGCCGATGCAGGCATGCTGGTGAAAGATATTTGCCGCAAATATGGCATCTCTTCGCCGACCTATTACTCGTGGAAATCGAAGTACGGTGGTATGGAGGCGTCAGAGCTCAAGCGTGTTAAGGAGATCGAGGCGGAGAACGCCAAGCTCAAGCGGATGTACGCCGATATGGCGCTTGAGAACGCCGCGATGAAGGAACTGATCTCAAAAAAGCTGTAACACCGGCGGACAAAAGGACGGCAGCCAGCTTTTTGGTCAGTGAACAGGGGCTGTCGATTGCCAGATCCTGCCGGTGTGTTGGGCTTTCACGCTCGGCGTTCTACAAGGTGCCTGAGCATTGGACGGTGAGAGATGCTGAGGTGATAGCAGCCTTGGCGGAGCTGGTCGAAGGCAGGCCCAGCAGAGGTTTCTGGAAATGCCGGAAGCAACTTCGCAGGAAGGGGTATCCGTGGAATCACAAACGCATTTACCGCGTCTATAAGCTCATGAACTTGCATCTGCGGCGTCCAGCGAAGAAGCGCTTGCCCAAACGGCAACGAGCCGAGCTGTATGTGCCTGATCTGCCCGACACGGTATGGTCCGCAGACTTCATGTCAGATGCACTACACACAGGTAAGCGGTTCCGCACCTTCAATGTGACGGATGACTTTAATCGTGAAGTGCTCCATATCGAGATCGATACTTCGATCACCTCAGCGCGTCTGGTGCGCGTGTTCGAGCAACTTCGAAACCAGCACGGTCTGCCTCAGGTTCTACGCACCGACAACGGCCCGGAGTTCTTAGGTGAGGTGTTTACTGCTTGGGCGAAAGAAGCGGGAATGGCTATTCAGTACATCCAGCCAGGCAAGCCCAATCAGAATGCGTACATCGAGAGGTTCAATCGCACTTATCGAGAAGAGGTGCTAGATCAGTACCTGTTTACGTCGCTAGAGCATGTTCGAGAAGCCACCTGGTGGTGGATGATCGAATACAACGAGGAACGGCCTCACGATGCGTTGGGTGACATGACGCCCCTTGAGGCCAGACAAGCCGCTGGATACTCTAGTTTTGAACTGTCCACTTGACGGGGAAGCTTACGGCTCCAGTTGATGACGAAGATCATCTACAAAAAGAGGATTAAGCACTTTAAGAATATTTGGAACACTGGTGTAGTGCATTCCTAAGCTGCCACGCTCCTCATCATCGGCAACGGCTTGGATCATTGACCCAAAAATATCCGGGTTAATCTGCGTCCAATCTAAGTTACCGACATGAAGCAAATAGGAACGAGCAATTTTTGTAAATACTGGCGTGTCGGTACTCCCTGAAAATAAACCACCATTCACATAGGGGAATTTGTCTGCAAAATTTCGGATGTCTTCTTTCTTACGGCTTTCCTGCTTGGTGTTCATAGCACGAAAGACCTCTCCAATCACCTCATGAGTGTTTGAGGAATTGCTTTCGCTCATCTGGGCAATCGTATCGGTAAACAAATTCTGTACATTGAATATTTCAGTGTCTTCCGCAAAAAAACAGAAAATAAGCCGAGCCATAAAATGGTTCATATCATGACGGCGTTCTTCGGTATCCCAGTCAGGGTTATTTTTTAAGAGCTCAACATATAGCTTGTTTAGCCTACTGGTCGCTCTTATATCAAAAGAGCTATCACGGATTTGTTTTACAGTGCTAATGCCTGCAAGAGGCAAGAAGAAACCAAAGTGATTGGGGAAATCTTTATAGTTACAAGCAAGGGTTTCACCGCTGGATAGGTCTTCAGCCTCAAAGTACTTTCCATCCGTAGCCAGAATAAACTTGGCTTTGGCCTTTTCAGTTGAAGGGCTTTCTTTAAGCTTGGTTATTGTATTGGCCGTTTCTCCTTCTGGAGAGACAAGGATATGAATATTATTGCGCTGAAGAACACCACCTTCCGCTTTTAGGTCTGAGGCATTAGTGCAGCCTTTCTTTTCACTCCTCAAGCGCTTGAGCGTGGTTTCTTTATTGCCGAATGCCTCAAGGAAGGCAAACGCAAAATCAGCCGGATCAAATTCTTGCTCAGCTAGATTGGTAATTGCTTCTTCTATCTCAACAGCGTTCAACGAGACCTACCCTTTATTGCTCAATTTCTGTTCTTCTATCCATTTCTGGACATCTTCCCTTTTGAAGCGCCAGCTACCTCCGACTTTAAAGCCTGGAAGCTTTCCTTCAGCCGCCAGCTTATAGGCCGTTTTCTCAGCGAGTTTTAGGTACGCTGCAACCTCTTTCAAGGTCAAAATTTCATCAGTCATAGCATATGTCGCCTTCATAACTAAGGGGGAGAATATGGGAAAATCGAGGAATCCGCAAGAATGTGGGACTCTCGCTTGCTTTGATACCAAAAACCTTGGTTTTCAGGGCTATGCTTGCCTATTCAGGTGTAAGAATTCAGAAATACTTCTTCAGCCGCTCAAACCCAATACGAACAGCTAGTCCTAGCAGAAATGCAAATGGCAGTATGACGATCACCGGATTGATACTGAGCGGCAGACTAATGTAAACCACACATGCAGCCACAAATGAAGGTACGACGGATCGTCTGGCCAAATTGAAGACATTACTGCTCTCGCGCCCCCCGCCCCAACGCCTGAGATCACGCTCAACTAAGCCGTCAACGCCTCCCACCAGTGCCGCTACTAGGAAGATCGGCAGTGAAAATAGGATGAGCGCTAGCCGGATAACGAAGGTTTGTGTGACGTAGGTAGACGCTTCAAGATAGTCGTCAAAACGCTGGTGTAGGTCATGCCCCCACCCCTGCAACGATGAAAAAAAACTGCCGTCAGGAACATCTGGAGCGTTGTATAGAAGCGTATTAAGCCAGGACTGACGGGCTATCCAGCTGGTCGCCTCATGCGTCATGACAACAACATCATGCCTGATCGTTAACGATTGATCATAGAGTTGCTGGTTGAGGTAAGCCTGGTCAGCGGCTAGAACGGCTTTTGCGTGGTCTGCCCCTTGTTCTGGCCAGAACCAGATCATGCCTAGCCATTCAATGATGATAGACAGCATCAAGCTGATCACCAGCCAAACCAACAGTTGAACTAGCGCGGAAAACAGCTGGCCGATCAGGCCGGGTTCTTTTCTTCTAGGGGGCTGATACTGCTGTGACTTGGCCATGGGCTTATCACCCTTGCCTATCGGCCACTCATACTGTTGGAGTAGCTGGACCAGTCCACGACTGACGTATAACTGCGCCGCATATGCTGGAGCATGTCGCCCAAATCGTCGGGCAGCTCCTGATCATCCATTTTGGATGGCATGGGGATTCGGATTTTCCACAGTTCACTGCCCCTGAGCAGGACGAATGCCTGCCCTTTGGGAAGCGCCACAATATCAGCAGGTGAAATCATCGGCACACGGCTGATGCTGACCCGATCCTGATTATTGGAGGTAAAGCCAATGCCCGCAGTGGTATCGACATTGTCGGTGACGCCGGAAACCGCCATGATTTCGCTGACACTCACCTCCGGCAGCTGCTTAGTGAACATTTCACAGGTTGCCACCTCCTTCACGCCCATGATCAGCATAGTGCCGATGTTGCCAGCCAACTGCCCCGCTTTCGCTTCGCTGCCCAGCTCGGCAATCGGGTCGCTCCAGGTTTGGGTATAGAGATTAAGCTGGTAGCCTGCCCCACCACTTTTATTGATCAGCGTCTTGAACTGCGGCCCAATCAGGTCAGAGAACTCATCCCCGTGGATCACAATATCCGGTGGTTTCTTAGCGTGCTCGTTCGCATTACTGGGCGCTATACCATGCTTATAGATATGACCTGCCAAACTGGTCAGATCACTGAACATGGAAGCGCCCACCGCACTGGCTACTTCCGGATCGGTGAGTGCATCCAGCCCCACATAAACCACAGCGTTAGACCTTATCGCTTGCGCCCACTCCAACACCGGACGCTGATCGTCAGTATTCGCCTTATCGGGTGCCAGGATAGAAGCAATATTGCCGGTGGTTAGCTTTTCCAGGAAGGGCTTGATGGATACCGTGATTTTCAAGAAATACTCGCGGTCATAACGAAAAGCAGACATCAGCCCTTCTAACACCTGATCGAAAGTCGCATGGGTATTAAGATAACGCACCATCGCCAGTGCCTCAGGATCTTTGCCCTGATCGATCCTCGGCAACGACTTTATGTTGATACTGTCTTGCAGTTCTCCCAACTCATCCTGCCAATCCTCCGGACCATGTTCCGCCAGCCAATGGCGGCCATACAGAATCAACAGGGCATCGATATCGGTGATATAGCGACGAATTTTAAGGTAATCCGGTGTTTCACCCATCGCCACTAGCGCCACGGCAATAACATTGATGAATTGCCAGGCGAATTCTTTAAATGCACTGGCCTCACCTTCACCCGGTAACTGGCTGGCGATTCGCGTCGCGACTTCTGTAATCCGCGAAAAAGAACCAATGGCGTTGTACCGGGCGCTCAGCTCGGGATAGCCCAGATGAAAGATAATGAGCTGACGCCCTGCTTTCTGGGATTCAACATAGATACGCTTTAGATAATCGGCGTCTCCTTTCGGGTCTAACACGATGACACAGTTGTTGCCGCGTCGAATATCCTGGGTGGTCAGCACTTCGGCCAGCCGAGTCTTGCCATGACGAGTTCGGGCGATCACCACCATATGTCCGACCCTGTCATTGAGCGGCATTGTGGCATTGGTTTCCCCTCTGATCCCGACGCCGTGTATGACGGCATCGCCCCCGATAGCAGGCGGAGGACGAACGGGATTCAGAGGGGAATCTAGTGCGGTCCATCGCATGATCGTTCGCAATAGGGGCGTATGCTCCCACTCGATCTCTTTGCGACGAACCCATTGTTTGATGGAGCTGGGCTGCAGATAACGTTCAGCGCGTTTATCGCGGGCAGCGTAAAGCCGTTCGGTGTGTGTCTGGTTCCAGCGAAAGCCTCGCCCCAAGAACAATACCGATTGACTCACCGGCACTTGAGAAGAAGACATGACATAGCGCGGGCTGCGCTTGAGATGGCGCTGATATTGAATCACTCGCCAGGCCTGACGACCGCGCCACACACCGAGCCCACCCAAACACCCGGTGCTGAACACGGCGACCGATGGCGTCATCATCAAGATATGCGGCGCGGCCAACACAATGCCCGCGCAACTCAGCGCCACTATCGCCGAAGACAGTTCGACTGGGGGGCGCAATAACACCTCGACTTCATACCGGTCGGTCACTGCTCCCAACCCTCCTTTGATAGCAATATCGGGTAGTAACTTAGACCCAGCTTAGTGGCGAAACCCTCGGCTGATGCGGGTATCAGACGAAGTCCCTCCGCGATAGCCAAAACCGCCTCAACCTCCTGGCGCCCCTTCGCCTCAACCAACAGGCCAACGGCTCCTATACGGATAAGCTGCTCGCGCTTTTCAGCCAACCAGTCTCGCGATTTCTGATCAGACCCCACCAAAAACAAGGGCCGCTGCAAGTAGCGCAATGCTTTTGGGGTGACTGTGACCTTACCCGGCTGCATTGAGGGTGTGGTGATCGGCAGGTTGAACAGAGATTGCCGATTCGCGTCCTGAGCAACGATCTTTTCTTGTGGCGCTCGTTTCGGCAGATAGGGTTCAAGCGGTAAGGTATCGCCTGAGTCAAAAATCACGGTTAGTGGTTCTCTGGCGTGAGCCCCTAAACACAACAACAGGCACAGCAGTCCGAATAGCCCTCGCATCAGAACCACTCCCGCCAATACTGCCTTACACGTTCTCGGTAACGCTCAGCGCTGTCGAGCGATTCCGCATCCTGGCCGGGGTCGTGGTAGCGCCCTACCGCCTCCCACCAGTCATTAGTCTGCTCAAACTGCTCGTACAGAATCGTGGCTCCAGCACTGAGGTTCTTAATAGGCACCAGCGATTCGTCAATCGTGGCAAACCGTTGCCCGTGCCAACGCCAGTTAACCTGCATCAACCCGATATCAACTGACTGCTGCTTTCGGACAGCTTGGGAAACTCGGTGAATTGCATCTTGCTGGGATTCACAGAAGACGCTTTGGCCATCGATATTCAACGCCCAGGGCCACGGTACCCGCTCACCGCGATAATGCTTACCACTTTCTGTCATTGCTATCGCATAGAGAATATCGACAGGAACTTGATGGCTCTTGGCAACTATCAAATAGGCCACTGGCACGTCTTCCAATGCGACCGTCGCCATTGATTGCATCAATGTCACCCCGGCAATCCATGGTTTAATCAAACAAGAGCTCATCAAATAAGGCTTCATAGTCCCAAACTCTCCCTGTTCAACTGAAAGAAACGTCCATTGCGTTTTAAGAATATCGGCATGGCATCTGCCGTTGAAACCGTGGATTGACTCTTCAATCGCTGTAGTAACCCCTCATCACGGTTCAATGTGAGATGCCGCCCATTGAGCCAGGTCGTTTTTATCGCGTGGGCATTAGCCCATGCTCTAACAGCAGCATCATCTTGAGCATCGCGGACGTATACATCGACACCGCTTTGTTGAGTGCTCGACAGCAAACCCATTAATCGGTTAATAACCGGCAAGCACTCACGGCAATGTGGCGGCACAAAAATAAGCAGACGGTCACCATCAACAAAGCGCTTTTGCGCTATTCTTTTCGCGTCTTTCATTGCAGACTTCTGTTGTTGGTGCGCAAAGTAAGGAGCCAACAAGCGGTGATCTAACATCCTTGCATTGGGGAACAGACGTTCGAAGGCAGCGCGGTAGGCTTGTTGAAATTGCAACGTGCGCCCGGTTAAATCAAATTCCTGTTGCGCATACAGCTCGGCATAACGCTGTTCTTCGTGCGGAGATTCTGCAAACATCCCAAGCGCTAACAATGGGTCAAGGTCGGGATTCCATTTTCCTAATGGGCCACGCATTAAATCGAGATAACGCTGATACTCTTCTTGATCTAATCCCCACCGTTTCGCTAAGGTCTGTAATTCAATCGTTCGGCTGATCGTCGTTTCAGTTCCAGGGGTTTTCGATGCGCTCGTTACAGCCACATTCGTGTCCGCAATCGCCGCGCTGGAAATAGACGAAAGTAAAATCAACCCTATCGCTAAAGTACGCTGGTGATTCACGGTGTCACCTCACGCTGAATCCATAGACGGTAGTGCTCGTCAACTAACTGACTGGCTTCAAATGCGGTCGGCAACGTTTCAGGATTAACAGGCAGGATTTTCAGAACCGCGCCTGCCAAAAGATGATTCATGTTGCCATTGGCAAACGCATGGGGATTTGCACGAAAGAGGTAAACCAGCAACTGATCGATTGTAATGTCCGATAGATCGAGCTGACTGGCAATGTGGCTTAAACTATTGCCCCGCTGCACCGGCCCGTATTTCTGAGCGGCTGAAATTGGCTCCAGATCCTTCGGCGGCAATAAATTCATTTCCTTCTGATCAAGCCACTCTTGTTTGGCGACCTCCATCTCTTCAGCAGTAGCGAATTGGCCAAACCCCTCACGCAATTGATAGCTCACTGAGCGCTTGACTGGATTGATTAGAGGTCGAAAGCTTTTCCCGCCCAGGGTGGCCAAAGCATCCATTAACGTCATTGATTCCAAATTCCGATGCGGTTCGGGAAGTGTCAAAACCAACAAAAGGTATTGTTCACCTGCTTCTGGCTGTTCATCTGCCTCATGAGAGTCATCTAATTGAAAACCATAGGGTCTCAATAGGAAATCCAGCGCCCCTCCTACCGTGGTAATTTTCTCTGGTACTCGTAGATCGACAATGCTTTTCAGCAGGTCGGTTTTTGCAACCTCAGGCCCCAACTGAACAGTGAGATAGCGACTCTCAAGAATACGACTATCCGCCGTGCCCGTAGTGTTTGCCTGCCCCGTTAATGGAAGAGCGAATATCATCGTCAGTATCGCCACCCACCTGCCAATCACTGTCTCTCGCATGAATACCACCATTCATCCAATCATTAAAATCGGTCACCAGAATAGTGATGGCAGCTTGCTAGTGGCAGCGAAAAGCTTTCATGGACAAAAGAAAGAATAGGATTGATCGATTTTTAAGGAGTGAGGGAGAAGTAAAAATGATAAAGGCCTGACGGGAGTCAGACCTTTATCGTGGGTTACTGGGCAAAGGCCAGTTGATCATTAACCTGTAGTCGCATAGCCGGTGTTGGCTGCCAGTGCTTCAGTACTACGAGGGTTTCCCATCGTACACTTGAGACACCTATCATCGACGTTTCTGTCAACTGACCTTGCAGCTGTGTTAACAACGCGCGGGTACTGTAACTTTCTGAGATAGTGCCTTCGGCACTGATGCTCAGGGTATTTTCCTCAATGCCTATATCGATATAGCCTGCATCGACAAACTCTGTTTCTCGCAACTTGCTGAGAACGGATCGCACGACGGCTTTATCGGCATCTGCTTTGAGTTTTACTGCACCTCGCATTTCCAGGTACTCCATCATCTTTCTCCTCATCGTTGAATGAACAAGAGAAAGATGTCCCTACGGGAAATCATTTCTCCCGTAGGGGTGGTATAACTGGCTAACGTATCAGCGGTTGCTTGCAACGTTTTGGAGCCATACCGATTGATTGGCAGCGTAACTGCCGGGTGCTATTGAGACTGCAATAGCCACAGTGTGATTAGTCATGAGGCATCAGCGTCAAGGAGGAACGCAGGCAATAGCCGAGTAGTCCTTGATGCGATTGATCATTCTCACCCTTTCAAAGGGGTTGCAGTGATGCTGCAACCCCTGCTACCGGCGAGGGCGGGAAGGCCTAGCGGCCAGGGCAGCGCCCGTTGAGCGTAATTCCTGAATGATTGCTTACCTTCCTAAATAAACCGCCGTGATTTGCTCACGCTCATGACCGAGCTCCTGAGAAATCGCCCAGCGGGCTACCTGATCATTCGCGCGCTCCTCTTCAGTGAGTTCACTGCTAGATGGGCCACCACAGGCCGGGGCCTGCTTTCCGGTGAGTTCGTAATATCGCTCTTGCGCATAACGGTGACGCAAACCATGCAACTTGGATAGCCCCGCCTTTTGCGTCTCTCGTTCATAGAGGCGCATTTGCTGAACATACATCAGGTGGGATGGAATCAATGAGCCTTTCCCGGCTACCAATCGCGCGCGTCTTAAAACATCCCGCTGCTCGTCGGTACGTATAGGGATTTCCCGTGCCCGCCCTCCTTTACACCAGGTAGATTTCAGACGAATGTAGGTATTTCGGTCTGCGTAATCCGGGCTGAACTTGATCGCTTCTTCCCGCCTCAGGCCAAAGGCTTTTTGCAGTTCCAGGCTGATTCTTAAATGCGGGTCGCTGATTTTTTCAAGCAGCTCCTGATCCAGGTCTCGCGCTTTCGACACGTTAGTAACAAAGACCCGAGAGTCAATGCCGTAATAGGCATTGTCCTTAGCCACGACATTTTGCTTACCGATTTTTTCAGCCCACCAACGCAATGCAGCGAGACGATTTTTGATCGTACCGGGAGTCAGCTCTTCTTCAAGATATTTGGCGACCAACGCATCAACATGCTTGGGCTTTAAAGATTTCGCATCCATTCGCCGATAACCCAATTCATTAAGGTGATTCGCCATCGTTTGTAACAACTGGAAGCGTTCAGCTTGTGTCGAACGACTGCCGTCCTGATTGCGTTGACATAAATCCTTTAGTTGATAATTGAGATCTTTCACAGACAACTCCTCGTCGAGAAATAAAGTGTGTTCACATTCTCGAAAAAGAAGACGTACTGAGTCGTTAGTTAACCTTTCAAGGCTGAAGGAAATAATCTTCAAGGATTTACTGATGCATCTATCTGATGCCAGTAGCAGGCAGCCATGCGGAACCAGGCATTGAATCAAGGAAATTCTGCCAAAGGTTAGTGGATCGTGCGTTACAGATAGTTTCGTTAGATTGTCTAATCGTTCCGGTCAGGTTTGTTGTTCGTTCTTTGCCTAAGACGACTGTTCTGAACGGACAAGTTGCCCTATGGAACAGACGTGCGACCGTTCAGAACAGTCGTCTTCAAGCTGGAACAGTGCGGTGTTAAAGTTTCGGTCAGTGTTTATGACTGTCCAACCACCACGGTGGATGGAGAAGCAATCTCAAAATCAGATTGCTAACGTCATGGGACACCACTCCCACAAAACCTGAATAGCGGCATAACCAACAATGCCAATTCCCGGATGGGTACGACAGGGTTTCGTTTTCACGCTTTAGACAGTACTACTACTTTCGTTCTTTCTTTTGCCAGGCATTTCTCCTTATTTACGTATAAAGCTAAGTGATAAGCCACTCATTGCGGTTGCATAAGTTAACTTGAAAAGCCCTTTCGAGCCGGTTTGCTATTGAGAGTGCAATAGCCACACATGGAATCTGTATTATCAGTGAATTGAGCGATAAGCACCCTGATAATGCTTTCGTCATGTTAGGAATATTTATAGGGATCAGTATTCATGGGGATTAGCGATGATTTGCGCCCCACGTCACTGCATTTGGTTGCAGTGACGTGGGGCACTAAATCCGATAAAAGCTCGATCTCAACAGATAGCACTCATGCTCGACATATATTTCTTTTTGGACTGAAACAAAAAGTGTGACTATCGACTAACCATACCGCTAATGTGCTCGTGACTCTTTCGGGAACCAAAATATGAACGACACCACAGCGGCTATTACTGACCGTGAACTCACCACCAAAGAGGCAGCTTCCCTACTCGGCCTGTCGCCCAGCACACTGAGAAAATGGCGTTGTACTGGAGAGCGCCCGGAATTACCATGGTGTAAGCGGTTTCGCAAGGTTTTCTATCTGGAATCCGAGGTCATTCTTTTCAGGGAAAAAAATACTACATCCAATTGCGATGAAACCTACGTCTAGCTGTTATTGCAACCATTCTGGAAATATCTTGATTTAAGTATGTTGGCGTTTACCGGGCTTGGCCGGGTTCGCTAATCGCTCATTCCCCGTTGGGGAACTATCGCCCTCTCAATCCCTAACGCTGCAGCCCTCCGGTCTGTAAAATCATCGAGCAGTTTCACTCACCTACACCCACCTCTCAGCCAAATATCAACCCAGATGTTCAAGCTACTTTGCTAAGGGGCCTTGCCCCTCGCGCATGGCAAGTGCAAGGCTTTGCGCTTCCTCACCCGTTCAGATTCCTTCGCGTTGCTCAGTCGCTTAGCTGCGGCTTCCGGTGAGCCACTGGCCATTTGCTACCCCCACGCTTCGCCAGCGGGTCAGGAGCGCAGCAGGTCCTGCGCTCAAAAGGGAAAATCTTTCTCCGGAGAATGAAAGGCAATTTAAATCTTACTACTGGCTAGCTCTTACCATGATTTCATGATTAACAAGGTGACAATATGGATTCCTGTATGACCGAGATGATAAATGACGATTGTCACCGTTTTTCATTGGAATAAACTTAACCGCGAGGAGAACTAAGTCTGGCTTTAGTTTTAAAACTCGCTCCAAATCAGCCAAAGATTCACATGAGATCAATGAGCTATTGTGACCCAACATGTGCTTTATTAGTGGGCCTGTATATAACTTTCTCAATTAGTTCTCACAAAAGGTAGGCGGCAGTTTTTAACAGGCAGTTTTCGCTAAATTTGGAGATTCCTAGGCTGCGTAAAATACCTTAGTAGGATTAATCCCACCAGAGTAGAGAAGGCTGACGCAGATAAAATTCCCAGTTTTGCAGCGTTAAGTTGTTCTGGGCCATAGGCTGAGTTGGCGATAAACAAGGCCATGGTAAATCCAATACCGGCCAACATCCCGCCAGCAAGAATCGATCGCCAAGGTAAATCCGTTGGTAACGTCGCAATACGCAACTGAACGGCCATCCAACTGAATAAAACAACGCCAGCAGGTTTGCCTAATACAAAGCCGAGAAATACGGCCATTGCCACAGGCGCTGTAAAATCCGTACCCGTTAGCGGAATACCTGCATTGGCGAAGGCAAACAACGGCATGACAACAAAGCCCACCCAGGGGTGAAGCAGTATCTCCAGGCGTTCGACGGGTGAAAGCGCCTCCCGCGCGGCCGCTTCTGCCGTTTTCAACACTTTGCGATCTTGAGTATCACCGCTCCAATGATCACCAGGGGGATAGGCCACCACGCAATCCATAATGGTGTGTAAACGATCATCGCTTACCCATTTATAGGTTGGGGTCATCAAACCAAGAATGATTCCGGTGACGGTAGGGTGAATACCCGATGCATCCATAGCCAGCCAAATCAAACCGCCTGCGATAAAAAACAAGGTAATGCTACGAATGCCTACCAATGCCATGGCTTTAACCATCATAAAGCCAAGCAAGGCCACTGCAATGGCAAACCAATTGATATGATCGCTATAACCAACGGCCACCACCATAATGGCGCCGATATCATCCACAATAGCCAATGACAACATAAAGACACGCAAGCTTTTCGGAATACGTGTCCCCAATAAGGCCAGGCAGCCAATCACAAAGGCTGTGTCGGTCGCCATGACCGTCCCCCAACCCTGTTGACCAGACTGGCCAAACTGGAAATAGAGGTAAATCAACGCAGGAATCACCATGCCACCAATGGCCGCAGAAATAGATAACATGGCTAGTCGAGGGTTGCGTAATTCCCCCAGTACCAACTCACGTTTGAGTTCCAGTGCAATTAGAAAGAAAAAGAGCGTCATCACAGCATCATTAATCCATGCATGTAAAGACCGCTCAAACTCAAAAGAGCCAATATTGACGCCAATAGAGATATGCCATAAGCGATTAAAAAAATCGCTATAGGATGAATTTGCCAGGTATAGCGCCAGCAGTGTGGTCATCAATAATACAGCACCCGCTGCGGCTTCAATCTTGAAAAAACGCGAGACTGGGTGAATCAACCAATCTATGCGCTCTTTAGGCAGCTGAGTGGGGTGACCTCGCCCAAGATCCGTTGGGTTATGATTCATCTCGTTGTTCCAATAGCTGGTCATGCAATAGCTGATCAAACTCGGCACGACTATAGAAGCCCAAGGCCTCAGCCGCCTCGCCCAGAGAGACGTTTCCGCTATGAGCTTCATGCACAATCTGTGCAGCCATTTCATATCCCAGCTTAGGGGCTAACACGGTTATTGAGGATAGATTAGTGACCATATTCGCAGCGATCTGCTTCTCATTAAGTGTTAACCCACGCACACAGTGCTCAGCAAAAGACACCATAGCGTCAGACAATAACTCGATACTTTCCATCACATTGTGAATGATGACGGGGCGATAGGTATTCAATTGAAGCTGACCCTGTGAAGCCGCCAGCGATACGGTTAAATCATTTCCAAATATCTGGAGGCAGACCATACTCAGCGCCTCACACTGAGTTGGATTCACTTTGCCTGGCATTATTGAGCTGCCCGGTTCATTGGCAGGCAGTTGCCACTCGTTGAAACCACAACGAGGGCCGCTACCTAACAAACGGAAATCATTCGCCATTTTAAAGAGCACGCTGGCTAATTGCTTAAGCGACGCGCTGTATCTCAGCAAGGCATCTTCACCTGAAACTGCCGCGTAGAGATTAGTATGTGACGTGAAGGGCAACGCAGTTTGCTTTTCCAGCAAAGCGCAAACCGTTTGTCCAAACGCTTGCGGCGCGTTACTACCACTGCCTACGGCAGTGCCACCAATAGCCAACAGATAAACGTTTTTAACACTATCCATAATGGCAATTTTTGCTTCGGCGAGTTGAGCACAAAATGCTGACAAAACAGCGCCAACTGTCAAGGGCAAAGCATCCATCAAATGCGTACGTCCCACCATCGTTATTTCATTAAATTCGACTTGTTTTTGGGCCAATTCTGTTTCCAGTTGATCGAGAGATTTGAACAGTGTGTCGTGGGTCAGTTGTGCGACAACGAGATGCATCGCACTGGGGAAAACATCGTTAGACGATTGCGACATATTTACATGATCATTAGGATGAACAACCCATTGATTACTTGAACGCTCACCACGCTGTTCATTCAGAGTCATGTTGGCCAATGAGCTGATCACTTCATTCACATTCATGTTGGTTTGTGTTCCTGAACCTGTTTGCCAAACAGACAATGGAAATTGTTCGCAATGGTGTCCTTGTAAAATAGCATCGCAGCCAGTGATGATGGCTTCACATAACTTATCCTCTAATAATCCCGCATCCCGATTCGCTTGTGCACAAGCGCGCTTAATGGCGACTAACGCTTTTATGAAATGACTATCAAACTGATGCCTACCGATATTAAAATGCTTTAGTGACCGTTGTGTTTGAGCGCCCCATAGTGCATTGTCAGGAATGGCAATTTTGCCAAAGCGATCGGAAGTATCTCGCTGCACAATTTTTTTAACCGACATGTTAATTCATCGCCTTTTGCGAGAACTGATTTGCCACATAAGGCAGCACACCACCTGCATGGAAATAATCAAGTTCGCGGTTGTTTTCAATACGGACAATAACTGTCACTGCTTTTTTTTCACCACTTTTAAGTCGGATAAGCAGTTCGACAGACTGGCTTGGCCTTAGCTCACCAGACCACGCTATATCAATGGTTTCATCCCCCACCAGTGATAAGTCATCTACACGGGTGTCCGATGGAAGTTGCAATGGCAAAATACCCATACCGACTAAATTACTGCGATGAATGCGTTCGTATGATTCAGCAATCACGGCTTTCACATTCAATAACAAGCAGCCTTTTGCCGCCCAATCGCGGCTCGACCCGGTGCCATATTCCTTGCCAGCAAATACCACCAGTGGATTACTTTTTTTGATATGGTGCTGACTGGCTTCATAAATGGAAACTATCTGATGTGCTTGCCCATTTTCTCCGAAGTTATTTTCTTCGAAGCTATTCCCCTCAAAGCTATGTTCCTCAAAGACAAAAGTAAACCCTCCTTCCTTCGGCGACACCATTTTGTTTTTTAGCCGTTTGTTGGAAAACGTACCGCGCACCATCACTTCGTGATTTCCCCGTCGAGCACCGTAACTGTTGAACTGATCGGGCTGAATTTGGTGTGCCATTAGATAGTTTCCAGCTGGGCTACTTTCACTGATTTGACCGGCGGGGGATATATGGTCGGTGGTAATAGAGTCGCCTAAAATAGCAAGTATCTTCGCAGCCTGCATCGTGGCAGATTTAGCTTTGCTATCAGCATTGGCTATACCAGCAAAAAAAGGCGGCTTGCGAATGTAGGTTGAATTCTTATCCCAGTGATAGCGAACCGTTTTTTCCACCGGTAAACCTTCCCAAGCCTCATCACCAAGCAACATATTTTGGTACGATTGCGCATATTGCGCCTGTGTCACCTGTTGCAGTGCTTCATTAACAACGCTATCGCTCGGCCAAATATCCTTTAAAAAAACGGCGTTCCCTTTTTCATCATTACCCAGAGGTTCGCTCACAAGGTCAATTCGAGTATGTCCGACTAAGGCAAATGCAATCACCAACGGCGGCGAAGCCAACCAATTTAAACGTACCGCTGGATGAACTCGGCCTTCGAAATTTCGGTTACCGGAAAGCACAGCACACACATTTAACTGGCCTTGTTCAACCATCGCTTCAATACCCGGGTTTAATGGACCTGAATTACCGATGCAAGTGGTGCAGCCAAAACCCACACGCTGAAACCCGAGCTGATTTAAATAGGGTTGCAATCCCAGGTGATCGAGGTAGCGAGCGACAACCTGAGAGCCAGGGGCCAAGGAGGTTTTGACATGGGCTTTCACCGACAAGCCTTTTTCAACCGCCGCTTTTGCCAGCAATCCGGCGAGTAACATCACATGGGGATTAGAGGTATTTGTGCAAGAGGTTATGGCGGCAATAACGACATCGCCATCCATCACGGGTTGCTGCACGGCCACAGCGGCTTGCGCGACAGATGCCTCTGAAACGGGCTGAACATGCCCTGCCAACTCCATTGCCTCCAGGGTTTTAGTCTTGATGGACGGCAATGACAGCCGATCTTGTGGTCGCTTTGGCCCGGCAACAGAGGGCTCGATGTCGGCCAGTTGAATACACAGATTTTCCGAATAGTGAGGATCAGGGGTTGTGTTATCGTACCAAAACCCCTGTGCGATCGCGTAGGCACGGACTCGTTCAACAATGTGTGCGGGTCGATTGGTTAAGGTTAAATACTCAATGACTTTTTTATCAATAGGAAACAGCCCGCAGGTCGCGCCATATTCGGGGGCCATATTGGCAATAGTCGCTCTATCGGCAACGCTGAGGCGCAGCACGCCAGGGCCATAAAATTCAACGTATTTTCCCACCACGCCATGGTTTCTTAATCTTTCAGTCACGGTGAGCACCAGATCCGTGGCAGTTGTACCCGCAGCCAATTTCCCTTCGAGTTTTACGCCCACAATGTTGGGCATATTTAAGCTCAGCGGTTGTCCCAACATCACGGCTTCTGCCTCTATGCCACCAACACCCCAACCGAGCACACCCAGGCCATTGATCATCGTGGTATGGCTGTCGGTGCCAACCAGTGTATCGGGTATCAGTGTGTCCTCGACATTACGGATTACCTGCGCAAAGTATTCGAGATTGACCTGATGACATATGCCTCTGCCAGGCGGCACTATGGTGAGATTATCAAACGATTGCTGCGCCCATTTTAGAAACTGGTAGCGCTCCTGATTACGCACCATTTCCTGCGCCCGATTATGAGACAATGCAGTGTCAGCCCCCGCTTGATCGACAATCACAGAGTGATCAATGACCAAGTCAACCGGGCAAACGGGATTAATCGTTTGCGGATCGCCACCAGCGTCTGCAACGGCATCTCGCATCGCAGCCAAATCGGCAATCGCGGGAACGCCGGTATAGTCCTGCATTAATACTCGGCTGGGATAAAAAGAAAATGCAGACTCTGAGCGGCCAGATTTCCCGGCGGCGGCCGAGAAAAGCTGGGTAATCACCGCAGGCGTGACTTCATTGCCTTCGTAATGCCTCATCACATTTTCCAGGAACAGGCGCGTCACGAAAGGCTGTTCGTCGAGCGGGCTCTGGAAGTCTTCAGCCAGGTTTTTGAGAGACCAACAGGAAAGATCCTGTTCCTTAAGCGAGAGTGATTGATGATAACGTTTTCGCCAGCTTGTACCCGTTTTTGGAATCATGTGAATACCTCTTGGGACTTCTTTTGTTAAGCAATACAACGATCACTCAAGTCTGAAATAAACCACTGCGCGCTATACCATCAAATATAAATTGGACGGCCAAGGCACTTAACAACACACCCAACACTCGGCTGATTACACCCATTCCCGTCACACCAAAAAACTTCTGAATCCGTCCCGCCAACAAGAGCGATAAAAACGTCATTAACAAAATAATTAGCATCGACGCTATAACGATACCCTGGCGTGCCAAATCACCTTCTGAATTTGCCATTAACACAATTACTGCACCCATCGTCCCTGGTCCGGCAATAAGCGGTGTTGCTATCGGAAAAACGGAAATGTCTTTCTTCGATGCAGCCTCTCTCTCCTCTTCGCTGGTAGGCCCAGTTCCGCTGGACCCGCGTGCAAATACCATGTCAATACCAATCAGCAACAGCAAAACACCACCAGCAGTACTTAATGCCGCTAACGATATCCCCATGCTCGACAACAAAACATTCCCAAATAGGGCAAACACTAATAGAACGACTGTTGCGATCATCGTTCCACGTATTGCCATCAAGCGTCGTTGTTGTTTGGTGTTTCCTGCCGTTAGAACAGCAAACATTGCGGCCACATCAAATGGGCCAATCGTTGCAAATAGAGTCGCTAGTGCAACTGCAGCCGTCTCAGTTATCATTAGCCACCAGGATTTTTGCTGGAGCCAGCACCACCCACCGTCGATAAGTATGAGTCATCCTTTTGATGGCGATTTATA
>JBCBSL010000006.1:0-36747 GCA_039819145.1 Cyanobacteria bacterium J06638_22 | reverse complement strand
ATTTTTTGAAAGCCCCGCGCCGCGGGGCTTTCAAAAAATGATTGCTCCTAATCTCAATGCGTAAGGCTATACGATCTGGAGCGCCAGAACATGATGTGGCCTTATGTGCTTAGGCAAAACAAGTCCGGTGGCTGAAACCGTTCCTAACAGAGTGAAACCCGCTAGTCGCAGGTTTTTAGCGGACTTTGCTCTTAGGAGAATTCTGGAAAAGAATTGGCCCTTTAAGACTGTGCCCTTCGACTACGCTCAGGGCACATAGCAATACACTTATGCCACACAGCAACTAGCTGGCTGAGCGAAGCCGAAGCCAGCGGGTATATCCTTTGCGAGAAACCGCGTGAGTCCTGAGCAGACAGAGACTATTTTTGCTCTAATGTGACGACGCCGTTGTCCCAGGTCTCGTCATCGGGAGGATTGCTGAGCCAATGGTTGATGCGCTTGAGGTGGATTTCGGACGCTTTATCTTTGCTGTCGATATCTTCTAGGATGCTGCCAAAGGCAGACAGCGCCTTTGTGAAGCGCCGATTGAGGTAATGCTCGCGCCCCTGTGCGTATAAATCCATCTGCCGTTTTTTCTCGTCGGGCAGCGGGTCGGATTGTAGCCCTACCAGTTCGTAGACCGAGACAGGATTCTTTTTGCCCTTGACCCGCACCCGATCCAACTCCCGTGCCCACACGCGATCGCGGCATGGGGCGTAGGTGTACTCGCTGATGATGATATCGGTGCCATATTGTTTACTGGCACTTTCCAGCCGCGAACCCAGGTTGACCCCATCACCAATGGCGGTGAACTCCATCCGCCGACTCGATCCGATGTTGCCACTAATTACCGTGTCAGAATTTAATCCAATACCGATGCGAATGGCTGGCAAATTGTTCTCTTGGCGCTTAGCGTTGAAATCAATCAAGCGTTTTCGCATTTCGATTGCCGTTTGTACCGCCATCCAGGCATGATCCTCCAAGGGTAAGGGCGAACCATACACCGCCATAATCGCGTCGCCAATATATTTGTCGAGCGTTCCCTTGTAATGGAAAACGGCATCGACCATCGACTCGAAGTACTCGTTGAGCATGATGACAACATCTTCCGCCGTCATGCTCTCGGTCAAGGTGGTATAGCTGCGAATATCCGAGAAGAGGACGGAAACTTCCTTGCGATCGCCCCCCATCTTCGCGGCATCGGGATTTTCAAACAACTGCCGCGCAATTTCTTCGCTCATGTAGCGCGACATGGTGAGCTTCAGCCGTTTCTCATCGCTAATGTCTTCCATCACAATCAAGACACCCGACACCTGACTGCTGTCCGCCGCATCAGCGATCGTGTTGATGGATAGGTTAATGCTGTGCTCATTCGCACCGCTGGCTTGCTTCAGGGTCAAATCCGGGTAGTATTGCTCGCGGCTTTTCCCATCTTGGGCTTCCAGTGCCCGCTCGATCCAGGCATCAAAATCCCCTTTCTCTAAATGCACCAGGTCGCGGACAAACTGCTTCTCTACCTCAGCATCTGGTGAGAGTCCGACAAGTTCCTTCGCACTTTCATTGGCGGCAATGATGCGGCCATTGCGGTCGATCGAGAAGACGCCATTGGTGAGCGATCGCAGCATATCCCGCTGGGTTTGCTCCTGCTGTTTCACGCGGGCAAAGAGCTTGGCATTCTTCAGCGCTACCCCAGCCTGAATATTGAACGCCTCCATAAATTCCTGGTCAGTGCGGTTAAAGCTAGCACGCCAGCAGTCTGGTGCTGTAGGCCAGTCCGCTGGATTGTAGTCGGGGAAGTCGCCCGGCTTCACTTTGTTCACCAGTTGGGTGACGCCGATCAAGTCTCCATCGGCAAAAACTGGCATACAGAGCAAACTACAGGTGCGATAGCCATTGGCCTGATCCAGGGTTTTGGAGGTGGAGGAATCGGGATGATCGTAGAGGTCGTAAGGAATAATGAGAACTTCGCCGGTTTCGGCCACATGCCCTGCAAACCCTGTACCAATGGGGAGGCGCAATTCCTTCAAGGCCCCGTCATCGCCCTCGATCTTGGTCCAAATCTCACCATGCTCGTGGTCAATCAGCCACAGCGTACTGCGATCGGCATTCATCAGCTTCTTCGCCTCGTCCATAACCCGCTTTAGGGTGTCATCCAAATCGAGGCTGCTGCGGCTAAGGGATTCGGTGGCGGCAATCAGCGCCGATGCCGCACGATTTTTCTGGGTGGCCTGGTAGAACGACCGTGACGATTCGATGATGAGCCGAATGGAGGGTGCAAACTCTCGAAAGACCCGCTCATCTTCCTTGCAAAAGCCGGATTGGTCAATTTTCTCGTCCAGTGGCGCGTCGGGTTCTGGAACGTTTTGCTTGAGCTTATTGAGCAACTGAACCACAGCCACTAAATTGTCGTCTTCGCTCAGCAAGGGTAGAGCTAGCATCGTATAGGTGCGGTAGCGACCCGTTTCTTGCTCTTTTTGCTTGGCAAATGCGGAGCGGGGATCATCGTAAAAGTCGTAGGGAATATTGACGACGCGCTTGAAGGTGGCAACTTCCCCTGCAATCCCTTTGTCAGAAGGGATGCGGATTTCTAGCGTTCCCGTTTCGCCCTCACCTTTGGCAACGACGGAATACAGTTCATGTTTTTCCTCGTCCAGGATGAAGATGCTAGCGCGATCGGCATTTAACAACTCCGCTGTCTTGAAGGTAATGGAGCTGAGCATTTCCTCCAGAATCCGATCAAACCCCTGCATATCCAGCATGGAAAGGGTTTGATTCACAACTTTTAGCTTTTCTTCGACCCCGGTGACGACTTCTTTGAAGCTTTCTTGGGTCAGCGGTGCCAGGAAATTAGAGAAGGAACCCTGGGTTGTGGCTAAGCCACCGCCATTGGACGATTTGCTGGCAAGGGCTAACTGCCCCTCGTTGGGATTAGGGGACTCAGCTGTCGATGCAGGTATCGTGGCATTGGTTGCCTCTTGGCGATCATCCGTGGCCGCGCGCTGATGATTATCCATCCCACGGACGGCTTTACCAATGGTGGTTTCGGGCTCTACTTGAACCTCGACAGTAATAACCTCACCCTCTGAAGAAGGGACTACGGGGATCGTCTGATCGCGATCCGGTAGATGCGGAGGCGAAGCTGACATAGATGTTAAACCTGAGAATAAATCTTGAAATTAGCTGTGGAACTGGCGATCGCACAAGTAGACCAGCATGGCTCAACACTACTGTAATCTACTCGGAACCTCGACTAATGATCAATCCATGGGTACAGGAAAGCCGAGGTAGCAGGCAGATGCCTCACACCCACGCATCACGCGCGCATCTGAATGATATTGATGACTTTAAGAAGTTTTGTGCGAAAGAACAATATCAGTCCATTACCTTTTGCCAAAACTCCATCAAAGTTTCATCGATCTTAGAGGGTCTGCTGACCATCCATGGCCTGCTGAGCAGCGTCAACGGAACGACTGAATCCATCAACACAGGCAGTGAGTAGACAGAGAGGGCGGATAGAACCGACCTCTGTTATGGCTTGATGAACCAGAACATCATGAGCTGGGTTAAGGTTCACTGGGCAGCGCCAGTTGTGCAATCGGCGTGAATTCGGGGCAAGATCCTGGCGACTGACCTCACGGTTATAGGAGCAAAGTCCACCAGCGCGGACTCCAATCATTCCTGGTTTGTGAACCCAAGACAGTGGGGTTCGTTCCTAATAATCGCTGGTTTCAACTACTGGACGGCCTATCCCGACTTCACGTTATCGGGTCGATGTGCCTGGGACGAAGAATTGGGCTTCTTTATGGTGAACGAGATGGGACGGGGGGGAGGTGGCGTCAGCCGAGGGGGGAAGGGCGATCGCCGAATCGTTCTCAGCGGTGGGCGGGACGGTGGTGGCGCAGAGCCAGGTGGTGGGGCCTCGGGAGATGGCGCGGCCGACTGGGGCTCCGTTAGCTTAGCTGGTGGGGTGTTTTTCGGAGGCGCCTGGGTGGATTGCCAAGGTAGGCCAGCGGGCTGGTTGAGATTGGAGGCGATCGCCAACAAAATCCCAGCCCCAACAAAGACAGGTGGTGCTGTGGAAAATTGCGCCAGCCAGGGAAACAATTCGGCAATTCCAAAGAATAGCCCAAACAGCACCATAAATGTCGTCACCCAAACCTGCATCCTGTACTCCGCTTTTCTGCCCAGCAAAGGAATGTCCCTATGGAACATGGTAGACCACCCGGCAGGAAGCGATCGATTCGATTCCAGTATTCCCAAGCTACAGACGTTGTTCTCATATCAAGTCCGGTTAAATAGCTGCAAAATCTAACTATCGTTTGTGCCCGCTGCGTCGCAAACGATAGTTGGGTTCTCCAACCGGATTTACTATCAGGCTTACTCAAGGATGGGCAAAAATGTCACAAAACAGGATTCCGGTCAGAGGGCAGACAACGTTTGTCCTCTGACCGGACGTTCTAGAGTTGCAGGGTTAGATCCGTCCCTACCGCTTAGCGAGCTTCTTCGACAGCTTGCGCAGGCGAATCGACTCAGGGGTGACTTCCAGGAGCTCATCAGAGCCGATGTACTCCAATGCCCGCTCCAGGCTCATATCTACGGGAGCTTGCAACTGCACTAGCTCATCGCCTGTTGCTGAGCGGTGGTTGGTCAACTGCTTGGTCTTGCAAACGTTCAGCTCCAGATCCTGGGGTCGGTTGTGCTCACCGATAATCATGCCCTTGTAAACCTTGGTGCCGGGTGTGATGAAGAACACGCCCCGATCCTCAGCGTTTTTCATGGCATAGAACGTCGCGGTTCCTTCTTCAAAGGAAATCAGCACGCCATTTCGACGGGTTTCCACCTCGCCCGAAAGGGGGCGGTAGTCCAGGAAGCTGTGGTTCATGATGCCATCGCCACGGGTGATCCGCATGAAGTCACCCCGGAACCCGATCAGCCCCCGAGCGGGAATCACAAATTCCAGTTGGGTGCGGCCATTTTCGTTGACCCGCATGTCCTGCATCTCGGCGCGACGCTGACCCAGGCGCTCAATACAACTCCCTGATGCTTCATCGGGGACATCCATCACGAGAACCTCAAAGGGTTCGCAGGGTTGGCCGTTCACTTCGCGGTAAATCACCTGAGGCTGCGATACTTGGAACTCGTACCCTTCCCGGCGCATGGTTTCGATTAAAATCCCCAGGTGCAGTTCCCCACGTCCGGCTACGGCGAACTTGTCAGGAGAGTCGGTCAGCTCTACCCGCAGCGCGACATTGGTTTCCAACTCCCGCATGAGGCGATCGCGCACCTGCCGAGAGGTAACGAACTGTCCTTCCCGTCCGGCAAAGGGTGAGTCATTGACGGAGAAGGTCATCTGCAAGGTCGGCTCATCCACCTTGATCAGTGGCAATGCTTGAGGATTGTCTACATCGGTGATGGTTTCGCCAATATTGGCGTCGGCAAAACCAGCAACAGCAACCAAGTTGCCAGCGGTTGCGGACTCCAGTTCCACCCGGCTCAGCCCTTCAAAGCCCATCAGCTTCGAAATCTTGCCTTTCGTAATGCTTTCGTCGCCCTTGGCCAACGCCACGGTTTGTCCGGCATTGATCGTGCCATTGTGGATGCGGCCAATTACGATGCGACCCAGGTATTCGGAGTAATCCAGGGTGGTGACTTGCAGTTGCAGGGGCTTTTCTGGATCGCCGACAGGAGCCGGGACATGGGTCAAAATGGCCTCGAACAGAGGCTGCATATCTACCTCTTCGTCATCCAACTCGTTTTTGGCAAAACCGCTCAGCCCCGAGGCAAACAGGTGGGGGAATTCGCATTGGTCATCGTCTGCTCCCAGGTCGATGAACAGATCCAATACCTTATCGATCGCCCCATAGGGATCCGCTTGAGGACGGTCAATCTTGTTGACGACAACGATGGGGCGCAAGCCTTTTTCCAGGGCTTTCTTCAGCACAAAACGTGTCTGGGGCATGGGGCCTTCATTGGCATCCACAATGAGGATGCAACCATCGACCATGCCCAATACCCGCTCAACTTCACCCCCAAAGTCGGCGTGACCGGGAGTATCCACGATGTTGATCAGGGTGCCTTTGTAGCGTACGGCCGTGTTTTTCGACAGGATGGTGATGCCGCGCTCCCGCTCCAAAGTATTGGAGTCCATGACGCAATCGGGCACCTCCTCTCCCTCGCGGAACGTCCCCGATTGCTTGAGGAGAGAATCAACGAGCGTCGTCTTACCGTGGTCAACGTGAGCAATGATGGCAACGTTGCGAATGGGAGAAATCATAGGTCTAGAAGTGGAATTGGGATTGAACAGAAAGGATAAGGTTCAGGCCAGCGTAACAATGCGAACAATTAGGGGCGATCGCCCATCGGAGTCAGCAATATATTGAGGGGGAGAATCGCTACACTCCGCACAGCCAAACCATCTAGCAGGAGCCGCACAAACAACGCGGAAATGGGAGATCCAACACAACCATACAAACGCGCTAATCGTTGTAAAATCTGCCCATCTAACCTGTAAACAAAGCGTAACATTCCTCCAGCGTAACACTCGCTGTCCCCTACCGTGGGATTGTCTAAAAACGAGCTTTGTACCAACAGAGAATAGTGGGCAGCGGTAGGATGAAACCTTTGCCTAGAGCCTTATCTCCCTAGCTGGCAGGGCGGACTGTCTGGGGCTGTAAAGCTCCTTCAAAGAAATCGAACTCGCACTGCATGGCATAGCGGTAGGTCGAACGGGTTGTCCGTGAGAGTCGGCTATAGGTTTCAGCGAGTTGCTCGAGTTGAGTTACTAGCGGCTCAAATTCGTCGCTGCTGTAAGTCGCAATCCAGTCGCCATAGTCATGGTCTGGAATCCCCGACTGTGCCAGGGACGTGCCCAAGAAGGCGTAGAGCTTCATGCAGGGGAGCATGGCGGTTGCCGTAACGCCAACATCCTGTCCCCAAGCAGTGGCCAGCAGAAAGTCGGTGTACTGACGAGTCGCCGTGCCAGGTTGCACGGTTTGCAGATCCACAGCCCATTTCTGAGCATAGCTGTGGTGGAGTTTGAGTTCCTGCAGCACGCCATCGGCCAGGGAATGGAAGACGGTAAAGCCATCCCAGTCCTCGGCTTTGGCTGCGGCAATGCTATAGGCACGGGCGAAGGCTTCCAGGAAAAACGCATCCTGACCGACGTAATAGGCAAACGTGTCGCGGGACAATTGCCCATCTCCAATGCCTTGTACAAATGGATGATTGAGGCAGGCGATCGCCAGATCCTGGTTTTCGTGCCAAAGGGTGTCTGCAATGGATTGGCTCATGGGTCAGACTAAGTGAGATGACTAGGACGAAGGGATGTCAGAGCAAGTCGAGAACAGTGTCTATCTAGTAGCTTGTCTATCTAGTAGCTTGTCTATCTAGTAGCTTGTCTACCTAGTAGCTTGTCTACCTAGTAGCTCCAGTCCTCCAGCGATCGTGCCCGTATGGTTACTGCACACTTTGCGAAAATCGGCGTACCTGAAAACGCTTGGAATCCGTTATCTCGTAAGTATCGCCACCCATTGCTTCCCGAAATTGGGCTTCTGTCTCTTCTAGGACATCCTCAGGAATGGCGAACCATTCCTCAAAACTATTCCAACGCACAATCAAGACAACATTCGACAAATTATCAGGACTGATCCAAATTTCCTTGCCCAAATAGCCTGGATACCCAGACAGCGCCGCTGTCCAAATTTCCTCATCTTTTTGCACAAACTGCTCCCGCAGTTCGGGTTCTACGGTGACGTTGAGCCATTCGATAACCATAGGGTTGTTCCTGATTGATGCCTGTTTCCCCATTATCCTTCTGTGAGCCTAGCGGATCGTACTGTTTGCGGAATATCCGCCAAGATTTGCGCTGGAACTGTCACGGGTTTGCCGCCTGTCAAACAACGAAATTAGCCTGCAAAAATTGCTGTAATTTTCTGTAAGGAGATTGCCAGTATGATGAGGCCGAGGGCGAGTTTTCCCTACTCCATCCATCCGAGGAATCAGTTCAGAATTTGCCAGAATGTTGAAGTGAAACAGTGTGGCGTCGAGGTGCGGGTGGCATGCCCGTCGTCATGCTGGCCAGGGAGAAAGGTATGGATAACAACAATGTATTGAAGCAACTTTTGATGTTGGGCATTGGCACCACGTCACTGGTGGCTGATAAGATTCGCGAGGCGACAGACCAATGGGTTCGCGAAGGGCGGATCGACCCAGAGCAGGCAACTAAGATGGTCAACGATGTCATGCATCAACTGCGAACCGATCAGGGCAGTTTTGAGGAGTTGATGCAGCGCCAGATTCGCAACGTGATGCAAGATCTGGGGGTTCCCCGTCAGGCGGAAATGGATGAGCTACGCGGACGCCTCGATCGCCTGGAACGGCAGCTGCGGGAGCTGGAAAACAAGCTCTGGCGCTAACGTTTGTGTTTCAGACGCTCCAATCTCATACATATCTAGGTCGTGGTCGCTTTTAATGGCGGCTTGAGGCGCTTCGGGACGCTAGGATGCAAGTATTGGTCAGATTAGAAGCCGCTATCTAGTTGAGTGTATGGAACAGCGCCGCATCGTTTCCTTGCTTCCCAGTGCAACGGAAATTGTTGATTTTCTAGGGTTAAGCCGTGAACTGGTGGGGCGTTCCCATGAGTGCGATTTTCCGGCTGAGGTACAGCATTTGCCCATCTGCACAGAACCGAAGCTCGATCCGCAGGGAAGCAGTCGCGAGATTCATCAGCGGGTGATGGAAATCCTGCGCTCAGCACTCAGCGTGTATCGGGTTCACGTAGATGTGTTGCAGCAGCTCCAGCCCACCCACATCGTGACTCAGGCTCAGTGCGAGGTGTGTGCGGTGAGTTTGGGCGAGGTAGAGCAGGCCGCTGTTGAGCTGACAAACTGCCATCCTCACATCATTTCTCTTCAACCTGGAAATCTGGCGGAGGTCTGGGCAGACATTGAGCGGGTCGCTGAGGTGCTGAATGTGGCGGCTCCGATGGATGCCATTCATCATCGGGTGCAAGCTTGTCAGGCGTTGTCTGAGCGGGCGATCGCCCGTCCCACCGTTGGTTGCATCGAATGGATTGACCCGCTGATGGCAGCGGGCAACTGGGTGCCGGAACTGGTGGAGATGGCGGGTGGGGTGTCTTGCTTTGGCACAGCAGGCGAGCATTCGCCGTGGCTCAATTGGGACGACCTCCGGGCGGCTGACCCGGATGTGTTGGTGCTCATGCCCTGTGGGTTTGACCTGGAGCGTACGCTTCAAGAATCAAAAACGCTGGTGCAGCATCCTGCATGGCCAACCCTCAAGGCGGTGAAAACCGGGCATGTTTACGTGACCGATGGCAATCAGTACTTCAACCGTCCAGGCCCACGGTTGGTGGATTCGCTCGAAATTTTGACCGAAATCTTGCAGCCGGAACTATTCCATGAGACGTTCGCCTACAGCTATGAGGGTGCGGGTTGGCGATCGCTCGCACTGGTCAATGCCGCGGATTAGGGACTTGCCCGGAAAATTAAGTTGTAATCAACGTTCCTTTCTCGGGGGTACAAACAGGTTAGGTTAAGAACGGTAGATTTTGCTGAACCTCACCTATGACCGCTACGACCACATCCTCGATTGACTGGGAACGTTTTGCTGAGGCGATCGCTGGCATTGAAATCATTCGCGATGCGACCCAGGTGGCCAAGCTTTCCAAGGATTACTACACCTACAGTCCCCTGCTGGTCGAGCAGTTGAGCGACAAGGTGGGGGATTTGGTGGTGCGACCCACGAGTGAAGCAGAGGTGTTACAGGTCGCCAAGGCTTGTGTGCAGCAACGCATTCCCCTGACGGTTCGTGGGGCAGGTACCGGGAACTACGGGCAGTGCATCCCTTTGCAGGGTGGGGTTATCCTCGATCTCACTAAGATGCAAGCGGTGAAGTGGATCCAGCCAGGGCTTGCCTGTGTGGAGCCGGGGGTGAAGTTAGCGGCGCTGGATAAGCAGGCACGGGAAACGGGTTGGGAAATCCGCATGGCTCCGTCGACCTACCGCACGGCGACGATTGGCGGTTTCATTGGCGGTGGTAGTGGTGGTATTGGTTCTATTACCTATGGTCAGTTGCGCGATCGCGGCAATCTCCTGGCCGTTCGGGTCGTGACGATGGAGGATGAACCCCGTGTGATTGAGCTACGGGGCGACGATGTGCAGAAGGTGAACCACGCCTATGGGACAAACGGCATCATCACGGAACTAGAAATTCCCCTCGCTCCGGCCTATCCTTGGGCCGAGCTAATTGTGGCGTTCGACGATTTCATGACGGCGGCGAAGTTTGGGCAAGCCCTCGGCGACGCAGACGGCATCATGAAAAAGTTGGTCACGATTTGTGCTGACCCCATTCCGGGCTATTTCGCGGCGCTACGCAGTGCGATTCCACCGGGCTCCCATGTGGCGCTGGTGATGGTGGCAGAGCAATCCCTGGAGCCGTTTAAGGAAATGCTGAAGGAGTGGGGTGGTTCGATTTGCTACGAGAAATCGGCACAGGCAGCGAAGAAGGGCACGATGTTGCTGGAGTACACCTGGAACCACACGACCCTGCATGCCCGCACCGTTGATCCGAACCTCACCTACTTGCAAACACTGTTTCCCTATGACACTAAGCTAAAGCTCTTGGAGCACATGTATCAGCAGTTTGGGGATGAATTGATGATGCACCTGGAGTTCATACGGGTTGCAGGATGTGTGGTGCCTGCGGCGTTGCAGTTGGTACGCTACAGTACCCCTGAGCGGCTCCATGAGATCATCAAGTATCACGAGGAGAATGGCGCGTTTATTGCGAATCCGCATACTTACATCCTGGAGGATGGTGGACGGAAAACAGTGGATCCGGTGCAGTTGGCGTTTAAGGAAGCGATGGATCCCTATGGGTTGCTCAACCCTGGCAAGATGAAAGCTTGGGAAATGCGCGATCGCTCATAAGTTCATTCCAATTTGCTAGGGATGAAAATCCAACTTTTGCTTGAGAGCCTTGCAGTACAAAGCTCTCAAGCAAAAGTTGGATTCTGGTCTGTGTAGAGTTTGTGCAAGGCTAATCTGGCGGAGGGTTCTGATTTTGGTTTTGAACCTGGCTTGGGGGCGCGTCGCCCCCCAAACCCCCTGACTGGAGGAACGAAGCACGTTCCCCCAGACCCCCTTCCGCAAGGAGTTGTGCCTGAGAGGCGTTAAGCCGCTTCGCATCGGTGGGAGGCATCTGGTTGACGCGTTTTTTCTACAAAATCTCGACGCCATCGATGCGACGCATGTCGCGTTCAACTTCGGTCCAGAGGGCGCGATTGCGGGGATCGGTGCGTAGGGCTTTTTGCAGATAAATGCGAGCTTTGTCGTATTGCTTTTCGTCGATCAGGTGTTTGCCCCAGCGTTGGTAGGCGATCGCCTGCCACTGCCGAATTTCTGAATCCTGCGGTAACCGCTGGGCTAAGCCTTCGACGAGGGCGATCGCCCGTGGGTAGCGTTGTTCGCGCAGCAGTTGGTGCAGTTGGTTGTAGGACTGTTGCTTGAGTTGGTGGTCGGTTTGGGAGGTATCGGGATCGCGGCGAACGGTGGGGCGTTTGCGAATGGAGGATCGCGATGGAGATTTTCCAGAGGCGTGACCATTTTGCGATTTGGGGATTTGCGATTTAGGGGATGAAGCTGAACGGGTTCGCCGCCGGGCTTTGATGACCGATGGCTGAACCCGATCTACCAGCTGGTGGTAGGCCTCTGTGAGTTGGATAAATGTTTCTTCAGCTCGCTTGGAGCCAGGATTTACATCGGGGTGGTAGCGCCGTGCTAAACGGCGATAGGCGACTTTGATGTCGTCGTAACTGGCTCCGTCGGTTAATCCCAGCAAGCGGTAGCAATCAGCAATCTTCATCCCGTAAAAAAGGCAGAATTACTGAAATTCTGCCATCAGACTCTTAAAAAGTTAAAGCGATCGCCCAAGAAATTACAAAATAGAACGCAATTGCCCTAGTTTGTGGGGAAAATGACCCATCAAGGGGTAAACCTAGGCATCTTCGATCACGCGATCGATCAGCCCATAGTCTTTGGCTTCTTCGGCGGACATGAAGTAGTCGCGATCGGTATCTTTTTCAATTTGCTCAACGGTTTGGCCAGTGTGCTTAGCCATCAGCTCGTTCAGTTCACTGCGCACCCGCAGGATTTGTCGCGCTTCGATTTCGATGTCGGTGGCTTGCCGTCGGCCTGTGCCGCCCAGGGGCTGGTGGATCATGATGCGGGAGTGGGGCAGTGCCATCCGCTTGCCTTTGGTACCAGCGGTGAGCAGGAAGGCTCCCATCGACGCAGCCAAGCCCACGCAAATCGTCACGACTTCCGACTTGATGTGCCGCATGGTGTCGTAAATGGCCATGCCTGCGGTAACCGACCCACCCGGAGAGTTGATATACAAGTAAATAGGCTTGTTCTGATCCTCAGAGTCGAGGTACAGCATGGTGGCAATGATGGAATTTGCCAGAGAATCGGTAACCTCTTGACCGAGGAAGATGATACGTTCCTGGCTCAGACGAGTGTAAATATCGATCCAGCGCTCGTAGGTGCTGCCAGGAAGGCGATAGGGGACACTGGGAACTCCAATGGGCATGGTCGTTTCCTTATGGTTAGGTAAATGGAATAAGGGTAAAGGTGGAATCAGGGCGATCGCCACGCAGACAACATCGCCCTGCAGTTGTAGTCAACGACTCGGATCAGGTTAAAGCCGAGACGGGCATGGGCAGATCTTTGGTACTTTCCAGAACGCGATCGATCACGCCGTATTCCTTGGCTTCTTCCGGCGACATGTAAAACATGCGATCGGTGTCTTTGATGATCTTCTCCAGCGGCTGCCCGGTATTCTTCGCCAAGATTTCGAGCATCGCCGTCTTGTTTTCCAGCACTTCCTTTGCCCGAATTTGGATATCGGTGGCTTGACCCTGAGCCCCGGTGCGGGGTTGGCTAAGCACGATGGTCGAGTGAGGCAGGCTAGCGCGATAGCCCTTCGTCCCAGCGGAAAGGATAATGGCGGCTGTTCCCATCGCTTGCCCGACGCAGATAGTATGCACCGGCGGCTTGATATAGCTCAGGGTATCGCAGATGGCGAAGGCTTCGGTTTCGTAGCCAATCGCGTCTCCGTCGTACCAGGAGGTACCTGTGGAGTTGATGTAGAAAAAGATGGGCTTCTCAGGATCATCGAACTGCAGGTACAGCAACTGTGCGATGATCAGCTCGGTAACATCAAACCCAACTTGGCGCTTGATGTCATCTGAGGAGAATAGCGGTAGCCCCAGGTAGACGATCCGCTCTTTGAGCAGGAGCGAAGGCAGATCGGGAGGCGGTGTACGAAAAGCGGCTTCCCCATAATAGGGAGCCTGGACAGCTTTAATCGGTGAATCCATGGTGCAATGTTGCAGTTAGCGTTGCAGTTGCCTGAAATTGAATATTTCCTTCTACCATAGTAGCGTTAGTCGCGTGACGCTGGGATGGCGCAGGAGATAGGCAATGAAAGTAGGGCTACAAGCGGCATTGAGCGATGGCAATCTGGATGTATCGCAAGCCAGTAGCCAGCGCCAATTAGCCGTTTCACTATCGGCGATCGCTGATGCCACCTCCCGGTCTGCACCGTTGAACCTTTGCCTGATTCTGGATCACAGTGGCTCCATGGCCGGACGCCCCCTCGAAACGGTGAAGCAAGCGACCCACCAAATTTTGGAAAGCCTCTCTCCGGGCGATCGCATCTCTATCGTCGTGTTTGACCACAAAGCCAAGGTGCTAGTACCCAATCAGGTGGTGGATCATCCTTCTAGCCTCAAGATGCAAGTGAATAAGCTAGCCCCCAGCGGCGGAACGGCAATCGATGAAGGGATGCGCCTGGGCATTGAGGAGCTGGCGAAGGCCAAGCAAGACACCATTTCTCAAGCCTTGCTGCTAACGGATGGCGAGAATGAACATGGGGATAACGATCGCTGCCTCAAGCTCGCTGAGCTAGCGGCGAACTATAACCTCACCCTCAGCACTCTGGGCTTTGGCGATCACTGGAATCAGGATGTGCTGGAAAAAATTTCGGATGCCGCAGGTGGCACTCTGGCTTATATCCAGAAGCCGGAACAAGCGATGACGGAATTTAACCGCCTATTCGAGCGGATGCAGTCGGTGGCACTGGTCAATGCCCGCCTAAATGTGCAGCTCATGCCCAATGTACGGTTAGCCGAAATGAAGCCGATCGCTCAGGTGGTTCCCGAGACAGTGGAACTCACTCCCACCATGGACGGAGATGTCTTGTCGGTGCGGTTGGGCGACCTGATGGTCGATACGCCACGGGTTGTGTTGGTGAATCTGTACGCAGGGGCGTTTTCGGAAGGCACCCATCCTCTGGCAACGGTACAGGTACGCTACGACGATCCCGCCCAAAACAAAGAAGGCTTGCTGTCAGATGCGATCACGGTATCCGCAACAGCGATCGCCCAATATCAACCTGTGCAAGATTCGAAAGTGCAAAAGCATGTACTGGCACTCGCTAAATACCGCCAAACTCAAATCGCGGAGACCAAACTCCAGCAGGGCGATCGCACGGGAGCCGCAACCATGCTCCAAACCGCCGCCAAGACGGCGCTACAAATGGGCGACGAAAGCGGAGCAACGGTTCTGCAAGAGAGCGCGACGCAGCTTGAACAGGGTAAGGAGTTGTCGGAGGGCGATCGCAAGAAGACCCGCATGGTCTCCAAAACCATCTTGCAAAGCAAGTAGTCTAGTCTGTAGCCACTTAGTTTGCATCTATCACTACCCTTTTCATTCCCGCGCAGGCAGGAATCCAGAACGGTTCAATATGCTGCTGTCCGATAAGCTATAGCGGTGTGCAACCGCGTCAAGCACAGAAATAGAAATGGTTGTGTGTGGGCGCGGGCCCATACACAACCGCACTTAACTAACGCGCATAGCGCTATATCTATGGATTCCCATTGCCATGGGAATGGCCTAGGCCGCTTGGCCTAACGTTGTGATGAATACGGTGATTGAACCGGATTTGATATAGGCATCGTAAGCCTGGCCGTCGCGCATTGACAGCTTCCGAATGCTACTGAGCCTTAGCTGCCTTCTTTTGCATAAACATGCGCTCTAGGCTCAAGCCTAAGATGCCGAGAGTGACGAGGACGATGCCGCCCCATTGCACGACGGCCAAGGCATCTCCCGTGATCAAAAAGGCCAGTAATGCCGTTAGCACTGGACCGCTGGCCGCAATGATCGAGGCACGAGCTGCACCCATGCGCTGTACCCCGAGGTTGTTCAGCAGGTAACCAACGAGTGTCAGGCTACCGAGAACTACACCACCAATCAGTAGCCCTGGCAGGTTGGTGGGGGCTTCCTGAACCGGGAAGAAGAACACCAGCATGACACTGGTCAAGACAAAGATAGTGATGAACTGCACCAGGCTGACGGGGACGGGGTGCATTTTGCGGAAGCTGATTTGCATCGAAATCAGATAGAGCGCAAAGAAGACACCGGACAATCCTGCTGTCAGAATCCCTAGCCCTGAAAGGTTCTCAGCCGTGAGACGGGGAAGCGCCGTGAGGATAACGCCAAACAAAATAGCCGCCATCACGCCCCAGCGGACATTGGTAGGGCGATCGCCAAACAAAAACCACGCCAATGGCACGGTAATCAGCGGATACATGAACAGGATGGTGACTGCAACGCCGGGGCCGATCGTGGCGATCGCAATGTAGATCAACACCTGCGACAGAAACAGAAAGGTGCCACTGCCGATCACGTTCCGCATTTGGCGAGAATCGCGCGCCAACGAAAACCGCTTCACATCCTGCCAAGCGTTTGGATAGAGGATGCCTGCAATAATCATCATGATCGGAACCACCACCAGCATCCGCAGCCAGAGAATGAGCAGCGAGTCATTCAGGCTGTCGAGAGTGATGGAGCCGGGAAGGCTGAAGATGCCGAAGATACTGGTTTGCCCACCAATAATCCGCACAACGACGTTATGCAGAGACAGTGCCAGGGTCGAGAACAAAATGAACAGCAAGCCCTGCTGTGCCAGCTTATTTTTGCGGCTGGGGGGGCTAACGGTTGCACGGGGAGCGCTGGGTGGTGAAGGGGGTGGCGAAGACGGGGGTGGAGGCGGCAGCGGGGGAGACTGTACCCGTGCGTTGCCTGTGGGCGGGGTTTGCGATCGCCCATGGGTGCCGTTGCTGGCCGTTGGGGTGTGAGGTGCCGTTGCTGTGCCACGCGATCGCCGTGTTTGAGGTGCTGTCACGGATGTGGATGGCAACACTGGAGTGCCTGCACCGCCATTGCTGGGTGGGGACGGCGCCGGATAGGTGGTGGGAAATGTCGGTGGCGGCGCGGCGGCTAATTCGGCTTGCAGGCGATCGCTCAATCGAGAGACCAGGGCTTCGAGCAAAACTTCTCCCTGTTTCTCCAGGCTTTGCATCCGGTTCAACTGCTGGGTGAGGGAGCTGTGGTAGGTGCCGAGGTCTTGCTGTAGGGCATTGAGGGCGTGATTCAGCGTTTCGTCCAGCATCAACACTTGCTGGGTGGCTGGGTCAACGCCTTTAGCTTGAGCCGCGGGCAAGGCGTTGGATGCAACATCGCTGGAATTGAGCCGATCGGCCAGCAATCGATAGAGTTGCTCGGCCAGAGCTTGAGCCAGTTGCTTGGCCCAGGTTTTTTGTTGGGCGAGTTGGCGCTGACTGAGCAAAATCTCATGTTCCGACTGCAGCATTTCATGCTGCGCCTGGAGCCGCTCGATATCGTTGAGCAGGCGCGATCGCTCACTCTGGAGCCGTTCTACATCCTGGCTGAGGTGCGACACCACATTTTGCTGGAGCGATCGCAAATCCTGCGCCACCGTCTGCAAAACCTGATTCACAGCCTGGCGATCGGCTGGTGTAGCGTCATTGGGTTGGTTTGTCGATTCACCCATCAGAGTGCAGCCCCAGCAAACAGAAATTCATCAAAGTCACGGTGGGCAATGGTTACAACCGAGCCACCCTTGCTCACGGTTTCCCATAGTGTTAAGACAACGGCCAAAACCTTCGCAGAGAATCTGGGGTTCAACCTAAAGAGAGCTGTTTTTGAGGTGGCGCAATTGTGACGCTTTCGCTTAGCTTTCCCCGCACAGGCACAAAATGACCCTAAATTATAAGGTCTGTCTCTTACAGAAGGTTAACGTATCTTCCGGGGAATGACAGCATTTCTTGAGGGATAGCAATCTTTTCAGAGCGTTCCTCCGGCGCTCATTCTAGAAGCCGAGATCGTGCAACTGGATCAAGGTGGATGGAGTGGGGATCAATTCGCGAAAAAGCACTGCGTCGGTTCCCATCAGCCTCCATAATCAAGACAGGAGTGCTGGATGAAGGCGGAGAATTCCATGAGCGATCCCAAAATTATTGTGCTGGACGATGACCCCACGGGTTCACAAACCGTGCATGGCTGCCTGTTGTTGATGCGCTGGGATGTAGAGACCCTGAAGGAGGGGTTAGCGGATGCCTCACCAATTTTCTTTGTCCTCACCAATACCCGCGCCCTGACGCCCGAGCAAGCCGGTGCGTTGACCCGTGAGGTGTGCCGCAATCTTAAGGCGGCGATCGCCCAATCTCCGGTCGAAGACTTTTTGGTGGTGAGCCGCTCTGACTCGACCTTGCGAGGGCATTACCCGATTGAAACGGATGCGATCGCCGAAGAGCTGGGGCCGTTTGATGCCCATTTCCTCACCCCGGCATTTTTCGAAGGCGGACGCTTCACCCACGATAGCATTCACTACCTGCTAGTGGATGGAGAACCCGTTCCGGTGCATGAAACGGAGTTTGCCCGCGACTCGGTATTTGGATACAGCACCAGCTACTTGCCGGATTATGTGGGAGAGAAAACCAAAGGCCGAATTCCGGCAGCAACGGTCGAGCGATTCGTCTTGGCTGATGTGCGGCAGGGAGTGGAAGATCGACTCTTGCACTTAGAGAACAACCAATGTGGTGTGGTGGATGCCGAAAACCAGGGCGACCTCGATCGCTTTGCTGCGGATATTCGGGCTGCGGCTTCCCAAGGCAAGCGCTTTCTATTTCGCAGTGCCGCCAGCTTGTTGACCGCCCTGGCCAATCTACCAACCCAACCGGTGTCCGCAGAGGCCATGGGCGAATACATCCGCAACCATAAGCCAGGAGCTGTGCTGGTTGGCTCCCACGTGAAGAAAACAACCGAACAGCTTTCCTATCTACTCAAAGAACCGGGTGTAGCCGCCGTTGAAGTGAATGTGTCGCATCTACTGCAAGACTCGCCCATGGAGCGGGATTCTTTGCTCAAGTCCCTGCTGGAGCAGATCCATACCGCCCATCAAAAAGGTCAAACTCCCGTCATCTATACGAGCCGTGAGGAAATCACCTTTCCCGACGTGACCACTCGTCTAGAGTTTGGGGTGGCGGTATCGCGCTTGCTAATGGATATTGTGCGCGGATTGCCCGATGATATTGGATTTCTCATCAGCAAAGGGGGCATTACCTCCAACGATGTGCTGAGCGATGGTTTGGCGCTGCGAACCGCCCGACTTTTGGGGCAAATTCTCCCTGGGGTGTCGATGGTGCGCACGCCGACCGATCATCCCCAGTTTCCCGACTTACCTGTGGTACTTTTTCCTGGAAATGTCGGGGGAGCCGACGCAGTCGCCGAAGCCTACCGCCGCTTGAGCCGCGAAGTGGATTCTTCCGGGATCCCAGCCTGACATAGCGCTAAGCGCTCAAGTAGAACCAAATCATTTTATGAAAGCCGCGCGGCTTTCATAAAATGATTTGGTTCTACTCTCAATGCGTAAGGCTATATTAGATGGCTGATAATTTAGACGGAAGGTGCTGATCGTTTATCCTTTATTTACGGTTTAGACAATCCCGACTGGAGAGAATTGTCGCTGGAATCGGGTAGTGCGGATTCCACAAAAAATCTCGTTAATAATTTCAGGGTGCAACTAAGATGTAACTTACAAATAAACAGAAACGGTATTCGGTTCAACCATCGAATTGTAAAGATATTGAGTCGGATATATTCAGCGGCTAATCGACTGAATCCTCGAAGCTCATAGCTTACCTAGCCGTTTCTGTTACGCCCCATAGACCTGTTGTTACTGCACCTGTTTCATGAACTCTGAGTCTTCTCCCGCTGCGGCGTCGTTAACCCCCATTGCTCAGTCTGATGAGGCTCCCTCTATCTTGGATGCCAACCTACAGGTGCGCCTCAAGAATGAGGCGGGCAAGCTGCTATTGCTGATGCCACCCGAAGCGGAAAACCACGCTGCGGCTCCGGGCTGGCCAGAGCTTTGGCTCCAACTGAAGCAACGGCTGACGGCGGGCGATCGCTTCTGGCAGGCCGAGACCCCGGTGCATTTGATTGCCCGCGATCGCCTGTTGGATGGACGGCAATTGCAGGCGATCGCCGATGCCCTGAATGATGTTCAGCTCAAGCTGAAGCGAGTGTACACCAGCCGCCGCCAAACCGCAGTCGCCGCCGCTACGGCCGGGTTCTCCGTCGAGCAGCAAACGCCCCTCAGTTACCTCAACCAGCCCTCTGAAGCTGGGAAGTCGCTGGAGGAGCCGCTGTATGTTCAGACAACGGTGCGATCAGGGATGGAAATTCGGCATCCAGGAACCGTGGTGATTGTCGGGGATGTGAACCCGGGGAGCGCCGTCATTGCCGATGGCGATATCTTGGTATGGGGGGCATTGCGCGGGGTCGCCCATGCGGGGGCGTCGGGAAATGCCCGCTGTCTAATTATGGCGCTGCGGTTGGAGCCAACCCAGTTGCGCATTGGAGAGCAGGTCGCCCGTGCGCCAGAGAAAGCGCCCGCTCAGTTTTCGCCTGAAGTTGCCTATGTGCGCGAAGATGGGATTCGCATTACCCAGGCAACGGATCTGGCGAAGTTCCGTCCCAATGTCTGATTGCTGAATACCTGATCGCCCATACCTGATTGCCCAGGGCCTGATAAATTTTGCCAACATTGCGCTGAGATTGCGCCAAGATTATGCCAAGACGTTAGGGGAAGCTCATGACTCGCACGATTGTCGTTACTTCTGGGAAGGGCGGCGTTGGAAAAACGACCACTACTGCAAATTTAGGGATGGCTCTGGCGCAGCGCGGGCGCAAGGTCGCGGTGATGGATGCCGACTTTGGTCTGCGGAATCTGGATTTGCTGCTGGGGCTGGAGAATCGCATTGTCTACACGGCGATTGAGGTGCTGGCCGGGGAGTGCCGGATGGATCAAGCGTTGGTGAAGGACAAGCGGCAACCGAACTTGGCACTTCTCCCAGCAGCTCAAAATCGCACGAAAGAAGCGATCAATGCCGATCAGATGAAACAACTGGTGGGGATGCTTTCCGAGAGCTTTGATTACATTTTGGTGGATTGTCCGGCGGGGATTGAGTTGGGCTTTCAGAATGCCATTGCCCCAGCGCAGGAAGCTCTCGTGGTAACCACCCCCGAAATTTCTGCCGTGCGTGATGCCGACCGGGTTGTGGGTTTGCTCGAAGCCAATGATGTGAAGCAGCAGCACCTCATCGTCAACCGGATCAAGCCTGCGATGGTGCAGGAAGACCTGATGATGTCTGTACGCGATGTGCAAGAAATCCTCGCCATTTCCCTCATGGGCGTGATTCCTGACGATGAACGGGTGATTGTTTCAACCAACAAAGGGGAACCGCTGGTGCTCGAACAGCGCCTCACCCTAGCGGGGTTAGCCTACCAAAATATTGCTCGCCGCTTGGAAGGAGAAGAGATTCCCTTCCTCGACCTGACGGCGACCCATGATGATTTGTTTTCTCGTATTCGCCGCATGTTCCGCGGCACGCCCGGTTGATGCCTGAGCTTTTCCACGCCTTTTCTCCTGCTTGTGTCCATGTTTTCCGAATTTCTCGAACGCTTATTTCCACGAATGGCTCCTGACGCCAGTAGTCGCGAAACGGTCAAACGTCGCCTCCAACTGGTGCTTGCGCACGATCGCGCCGATCTTTCCCCCGAAATGTTGGAAAAGATGCGCCAGGAAATCCTGGAAGTGGTGTCGCGTTATGTGGAACTGGACACAGACTCCTCAGAATTCTTGCTAGAAAACAACCAGCGTGCTACGGCCCTGATTGCCAATCTCCCCATCCGGCGGGTGAAAGCTGAGCAGACTCCAGACACATAAGCATCGATTAGCCAATTTCCAGTCAAGAGGGGGTGCGGGATGAGTAGTGTGGAAACGGGGAATCTGCTGACTTGGGTGGGGGCGATCGCGCTCATCGGTGGGTTTGGGATAGCCGTGATGATCTGGGCCTATGCCGGATCCGGCAGTCATAAGGTCGTCTTTTCGGAGCCTGTAAGCGCAACCTCCGCGCTTCCCGATGCGGTCACGCCGCTATTTGAGGATGGCGGTGATGCTTACCGCCAAGGGAAGTTTGAGCGGGCGATCGCCGCCTTCAACCGTGCACTGCAAGCAGAGACCAACCTCGCCGAAGCTCATCATAATCTGGGACGATTACAGGCCAATTTAAAGCGGGACAACGAAGCGGTACGCCGCCTGGTGCGGGCGGGAGAGCTGTATCTGGAAGCGGAGAATGGGGCGGGCTACGAAGCGGTTAAGGCCGATCTAGAAGCTCTGAAAAAATCCCGTACTTGAGCGAGGCATTTCAGCGAGACATTTCAGCGAGACATGACGATGAGGCGGACGGGGTCGAGGCGGATGTTCCAGGGGAAGGGGCGATCGCACAACAACTCCCATTTCTCTCGGTAGACCTCTGCCCGCAGGTGGTAATCCTGCGGCGACTCTGGAGGGCTATGGAGTTTGAGGTAGAGCGTCACCCGGTGTTGGGTTTCGCTAATCATCGCCAGCCAGCCGGGGAAGGTATTGCTCAGGCGATTGCCCTTGAGGAAAAGAATGTGGTGGGCGCGAATGGCGACAAAGGACGCATCCGGCGGTACGGGGTCGATGACCTCTAGCTTGCAGCCCCAGTCTGTCGCTTCCACCCAGGTTTCACCCACGCGCACCGCTGCCGAAAAGTTTTTGCACTCCGTTACCCGCGCCACCTGGAAGGTTGGTGGATGTTCAAAAATATCTTCTCGCGTTCCCTCGGCGGCAATTTCTCCGCCGTTCAGCACCAGCAGACTGCGACAAACGCGGTAGGCTTCCTCCAGCTTGTGGGTAATGAACAGTGTCACCCCGCGATACTGCTCCAGCACCTCAATCAGCAATTGCTCCACCTGACTGCGCAGGTAGGCATCCAGAGCCGATAGCGGCTCATCCAGCAGCAAGATATCCGGCTGAATTGCCAGCGCCCGTGCCAGCGCCACCCGCTGCTGTTGTCCCCCCGACAGTTGATGGGGATAGCGATCGCCCATGGCCTCTAAGTGCATCATCGCCAGATAGCGTCGTACCTCGGGCATCCGTTGCGACTTGGGAATGCGCTGCATCCCAAACGCAATATTCTGCGTCACTGTCAGATGGGGAAATAGCGCATAGTTCTGGAACACCAGACCAACCTTGCGATCGCGACTCGGCACATTGATATTTTGCTCTGCATCAAATAGCACCCGTCCATTCAGCACAATCTTGCCCGTCGAAGGCGTTTCCAAACCCGCGATGCAACGCAGCGTCATGCTCTTCCCCGAACCCGACGCCCCCAACAACCCCAATGGCTGTCCATCGGCACGGAACTTCACCCGCAGATCGAACCCAGGAATATGCTTCGTGATCTTGACCCGCAGCTCCGTGGGGTGGGCAGATAGGTGAGAGCTAGGGTCTGTCCCACCACCTCCCTCTGTGCTCTCTGTGCCTCTGTGGTTCCTTCCCCCAAAAAACACCCAGTTAAACCAACGAACCAGCAATGGATTGGGACGCATGCGGAGGGGCGATCGCCCACTATTCCCATAGTTGATCCCCACAATCACCACTAGCGAGATCACCACCATCAGCAGCACCCACGCTAGTGCCACCCCCATTCGCCCCGCTTCCGCCGCAAAGAAAATGGCGATCGGGATCGTCTGCGTCACCCCCGGAATGCTGCCACCCACCATCAGCGTTGCCCCAAACTCACCCAAGGCACGGGCAAAGGCCAGAATCGTCCCTGCCAGAACCCCCGGATAAGCAAGCGGTAGCAACACCTGCCAGAAGATGCGCCATTCCGACGCTCCCAAGGTGCGAGCCGAACTCAGCAACGTCTGATCCACCTGCTCAAACGCCCCCAGCGTGGTTTTGTACATCAGTGGGAAGGCCACGATGGCGGCAGCAATGACCGCCGCTGCCCAAGTGAAGATGATCGAGATCCCAAGCTGATCGAGGAATTGCCCCACCGGGCTATTTCTCCCAAATAGCAGTAGGAGGAAAAAGCCTACCACCGTTGGCGGCAGCACGAGCGGTAAGGTTAGCACGCCATCAATTACGCCCCGCCCCCGGCCTCGGTAGGTCATCATCCAGCGGGCCACGCCAATGCCTAACAAAAAGGCAAAGCCAGTCGCAGCAAAGGCCGTTTTTAGCGAGATCCAGAGGGGGGTCAGGTCATCGGGCATGGAGCGACAATCCGTTGAATGAGGGCAGATCTAGTCCGCCAAAGTGAAGCCATAAGCCTCAAAAATGGCGATCGCCGTATCCGTCGAAAGAAAATCCACAAACGCCTGGGCCGCCTCTATATTCTCGCTATCCTGCACGACCGCAATGGGGTAGACGATAGGAGAATGGGTTTCTGTTGGAGCCGTCGCCACCACCCGCACCTGATCCGAGAGCATCGCATCGGTGGCATAGACCACGCCCGCATCCACATTGCCCGTTTCCACATAGGACAACACTTGTCGCACATTGCTAGCAAATACCAGCTTCGACTCCAACCCATCGAATATTTCCATACTGGTCAATACTTCTTTGGCATAGCGCCCCGCAGGTACGCTCTCGGGTTCTCCGATCGCCACTCGATCGATCGGCTCCATTGTCAGCGCATCAAAGTTAGCAAGATCCGCATTGTCCTGGGGCGCGATGAGCACCATGGCGTTTTGCAGTAGATCTTGGCGGGAGTCCCCCAAAATGTGTCCGTCGCCCTCCAAATCGTCCATCCACTGGATCGATGCGGACAAAAACACATCGGTGGGTGCACCCTGGGCAATTTGCTGAGCCAGCGACCCCGACGACCCAAAGTTATAGGTAATTGCGACATTGGGCATTTCGTCCTGGTATGCCGTTTGGATGTCGTTCATCGCATCCTGCACACTGGCGGCAACCGAAATGGTGAGGGCAACTGATTCGGTGGTTGTCGTGTTGGCCTCACCCGTTGTTGCGGTAAGTGTGGGGAGTTGGGTGCAACTGGCGATCGCCAAACACCCACTCAACGTCAGCGCTGACAAGGCTGCGAAATATCGTCTATTCATGGAATGAAGACCTTAGGGAGTACAGGATTCGGAACAGGTGAACCGATTGTGAGGCGAAAGCTAAGGTGTGATGCAAAATCGAAAGTCAGACCGTTATCCGCCATTCTTTCAGGGATGCCGAGACATATTCCGTGTCGGATGCTGCAACACACTGATGGCTCCTCCGTTAGGTCAGCGTCCACAACCTGTTGTGCGGCATGGGCCTGCGCCCGAACTCAGATAGCCTTAATACAAAAATTATTCTGGAGATTGCGTTAGCTGTTGACATGACCGTCCGATGCAACGCATAAAGCGATCGCCAGCCCTCCGGCGTTTGCAACAGACTGGATGCCTCAATTTGAGGTACGCTATTGGCTGCACAGCATTGTGATATGAGCCATGCCTGCATTTATTGCTATTAACGGACAGGATGCCATCTCCCTGGGACAAGCCTTTCGGTACCTGCAACGCATTGGCGAGGTCGATGCGTTTATTGGCAATGTGTTGCGGCAATATTTGCTGGAGCAGGCGTTTGAGCAGGATCCAGAGTTGGCGATCGCCCCGACCGAGATTGAGCAAAAGATGCTGGAATTTCGGCAAAACAATCAGCTCACCGATAGCTTTCAATATCGCGAATGGCTGGAGAACCAAGGCTTAGACGAAGCGTTATTCCAAGAGCGATTTTTGGCGGAACTGCGCCTTTACAAGCTGCGGGAGTATTTGGCAGAATCGCGCCTTCAGGAATACTTCATTGAGCGCAAACTCTTTTGCGACCAGGTAATTCTGTCCCGCATCGTGGTGGCCGAGAAGGAATTAGCGGAAGAACTCTTTTTGCAATTGCAGGATGGGGCTAGTTTTGAAAATCTGGCACGAGAATATTCGATAACCGACGATGGCTTGTTCAACGGCATGTTCGGTAAGGTAAGTCGGGGCAATTTGCCAGATGCCTTGCGGGCTAAGCTGGATATCGCGATTCCTGGCTCCGTCGTCAATCCCATCGAGATGGAAGGGAACTGGTACATTTTCCGACTAGAGCATAATTTGCCTGCCACCCTCGATAATCCCGCCGTGCGGCAAGCCCTTTTAGATGAGTTACTGGAGGAGTGGATCCTCGATCGCTTGCGAGACCTGGATATCGAGATTTCGCTGGGGGATGAGGATGAATCGGCGACCGATTGAACCTTGGTTCTAAATGCGATTCCTAAATAAGTCTTAGGTTTTGGGTGAGTTATGCGATCGCCATTCCTGCGTTCCCTATTCGTGTTGGTGTTGACGATGGTGCTGTGTCTGACGGGATGTCAGGCGACGGCTCCAGATGAACCAGGGGTAACTCATCTGACCCTGTGGCATGGTGTCAACCCGCCCCCCAACCGGGATGTGCTGCAAGCCCTGGTGGATCGGTTCAATGCCGAGCATTCCGATATCCAGGTGGAGTCGTTGTATGTGGGGCAGTCGGATCAGCAAACGCCCAAAGTACTGGCGGCGATCGTGGGCAATGCCACGCCTGATCTCATTTGGTTTGCGCCCATGTTCACGGGGCAGTTGGTAGAACTGGAGGCCATTCGTCCGCTGGAGGATTGGCTGAATGCCAGCGAGGTAGGGCAGCAACTTGACCCGGCGCTCTTCGAGTCGATGCGCTGGGAAGACCATATCTGGTCGATTCCCTTTGGCACAAACAATGTAGGGCTATTCTATCGCCCCAGCTTGTTTGAGGCCGCAGGGATTACGGAACTGCCGCAAACTTGGAACGACTTGCGGGCGGTGGCACAACAGCTCACGAGTCCCGAGGCAGATCAGCATGGCATTCTACTACCCCTGGGGAAGGGCGAATGGACGGTGTTTATGTGGCTCTCCTTCATGTGGGGCGGTGGCGGTGAGCTGACGGCAGCGGATACGGAACCGCCCGTCGTCACAGTGGATACGGAGGGGGCGATCGCCGCCCTCCAGCTCTGGCAAGACCTGATCGCCGATGGCTCTGTCGTCTTTTCGCAGCCCGAGCGGGGCTATGAACTGGATGGCTTCTTGGCGGGCAATGTCGCCATGCAACTGACCGGTCCCTGGACGTTGGGACAGCTAGGAGCACTGGATGTGGATTTTGGCGTGATGCCGATTCCTGCTGGCGCTCGACCCGCTACCAGCACGGGTGGCGAAAACCTGTTCCTGTTCAAGTCCACACCGGAGCGCGAAGCGGCTGCCCTCACCTTCATGGCGTATGTGCTGAGCGAAGAATTTCAGACGGAGTGGGCGATTGGGACGGGCTATCTACCCGTGAACTTGGTATCGCGCCAAAGCCAGCGATACCAAGACTTCATCGCCCAACAACCATCGGTGGAGGTGTTCCTGGAACAGGCTCCCTACGGGCGATCTCGCCCCATCTTCCCTGGATACAGTCGGATTTCAGAGAATTTGGGACGGGCGATCGAGTCTGTGCTCTTAGGCAAAGCCACTCCTGAAGCGGCGTTGGAAGAAGCACAGCAGCGCCTCGACCTCATTTTGAATCCATCCTGAATCCAGGCAAACCGCTACGATTTGCTCACGGTTGCGAACGCCTCACTGCCTAAGGGGCTTGGAACCCATCCCTCTAAACCGACATGCTGTGCGAGCAGTGGTTTGGCATGAACAATGGGAATGCGCAACGCTTCCTCAAACAGCAGGACATCGATGTCTTGGTAGAGGGATTCCCGTTGAGCGGAATCCGGCTCAAACCGTGCTTGATCGAGCAGCTCGGCGAGTTCTTGATTTTGATACCCGCCCAAGTCTTTCGATCCATCCTCACCAAAGTTGGGATACAGAAAGTTGTCGGGGTCTCCATAATCGCCTGCCCATGCCAGTAGATAGGACTGAAATCCGGGGGGCGTGTTGCGGTCTTCGAGATAGGCTCCCCAATCCTTCGTTTGCAAATTGACGCGAATGCCAATCTGGCTGAGTTCTGCGGCCAGGGCTTCTGCAACGGGTTTTGGCGTTGGGAAGGCGAGACCACTGATGGAGGGATACCAAAGATCTAGATCAAAGCCATCAGGATAACCGGCGTCTGCGATCGCAGCCCTTGCTGCCTCTGGATCATACGCATAATCGCCCACTTCTTCGCTGGTGTAATTTTCCAGCGAGGGTGGGACAAAGTGTCCATCGGTGGTGGCTAGCTCACCCCAAAACGCCTCGACGATCGCTGATTTGTTGATAGCTTGTGCCACGGCTCGCCGTACCGCTGGTGTGGCAAGGGGTTCATAGCCCGGATTCAGCGTGAGATAGCCCACGTTAAAGGAGGGGCGAAAAACGGGTTCGATATTGGGATCCGATTCAATTTCTGGGAGTTGGTCGGGAGTGAGGTTGACGGTGAAATCCAGCGTCCCCGAGCGCAACTGCACCAACCGCGCCGCTGGGTCTTCCACAAAGCGAAACACCAGTTGCTCCGAATTGGGCAGCCAATCTTCCCAGTAATCCTCGAATCGAGAGAGAATAATGCGATCGCCGCTGCGCCATTCTTCAAACACAAATGGCCCCGTTCCAACTGCAATACTGGCGGGTCGGCCATAGTCGGCTCCGGCTTCCTGAATGGCTGTAGGACTGGCGATGCCAAAGTAGCCGGATGCGATCGCGGCTGGAAACGCGGCAAACGGCTTGGCTAGCTCAAACACGACCGTGAACTCGTCAACCGCCTGGACATCCGCCAAAATCGAGTCTTCGTCGTCCTTGAAGCCACTAAAGAGATAGCCCCAACCTTCATACAGCTTACCGGCGTCCCGAAATCCAAACTCGAAATCTGGATCCCACCATCGATTGACATTGAAGACGACCGCCTCCGCATTAAACGGGGTTCCATCTTGAAATGTCACCCCCTCTCGTAGGGTGAACGTCCAGGTCAAGCCATCTTCCGACGAACTCCATTCGGTGGCTAGCTCTGGAATTAGGTCGGTTGTTCCGGGTTCATGACCCAGTAGATAGTTATAAATCTGCTGCTGGACATCAATGGAATACCCATCAATGACGTTGCCGGATTCGAGCGTTACAGGCTGACCCACGGCTCCAAAGATCAAGGTTCCTGGATTGGTTGTTTCCTCGGCGGCAGGAACAGACGACTCACTGTCAGCGGTTTCTGGGGCGCGGCCACAGTTGGCGACAACCACGGTCAGTGTCAGCGCCAGCAGAGCTGTCAGTAGCCTCCGAACATGGCGTCGAAAAAAATGGGTGTTGGGCATCATAAGGCGATTCCTTTGACTTAAGACGTACCTTACTGTTACTTGCCAGGGAACCAGAATCTTCTCAGTCAATCAGAGTTTGGTGCATCCTGCTGTTCAGGGTGAAACGTTCAAATGAAATTGGCAGGGCGCTCAATTAGCGCCCTGCCAATTTTTTCGTGGAATCGTTATCGGGAATGGTTAGCCGACGGGTTGCAGTTCGGCGACTTCCCCTTTACGGAAGGTCACTTGCTGATCCGCGTCAACATCCAGCACGACGGTATCACCGTTTTCTACAGCCCCCGACAGCAGGGCTTCGGCGATCTGATCTTCGACCAGCCGCATGATGGCGCGCCGTAGCGGGCGGGCTCCTAAGGTGGGGTTGTAGCCCTCATCCGCCAGTTTGTCCTTCATTGCAGGGGTGAGATGGATGGCGATCTGGCGATCATCCAACCGACGGTTCACATCCTCCATGAGCAGGTTGGCGATTTGACCCACTTCCTCCCGGTTCAACTGACGGAAGACGATGATTTCATCCAAACGGTTTAGCAACTCTGGACGGAAGTATTGTTTCAGCTCGTCCATCACCCGATTGCGAATCTGGTTGTACTGAGACTCTTCCAGGTTGTCCGAAAACTCAAAGCCGAGACCAGCACCGCCCTTCTCGATCGCCCGAGAGCCGATGTTGGAGGTGAATAGGATCAGCGTGTTCTTAAAGCTGACCGCCCGTCCCTTAGCATCGGTCAAGCGCCCGTCTTCCAACAACTGCAGCAGCACGTTGAACACTTCGGGATGCGCCTTTTCGATTTCGTCGAACAGTACCACCGTGTAGGGCTTGCGCCGCACCGCTTCAGTCAACTGTCCGCCATCGTCATATCCCACATAGCCCGGAGGTGATCCAATCAGCTTCGATACCGACTGAGACTCCATCAGCTCGGACATATCCACCCGAATCATGGCCTCTTCAGACCCAAACACAGTGGCGGCCAGCGCCTTTGCCAGTTCTGTTTTACCAACTCCGGTCGGCCCAGAGAAGAAGAGGCTGGCGATCGGACGATTCGGATTCTTCAGACCGACCCGAGCGCGACGAATGGCACGAGCCGCTGCCTTAACCGCTTCGGACTGGCCGATAACTCGTTCATGCAAACGCTCTTCCAGATTCAGCAGCGATATAGATTCCGATTCAGTCAGGCTGGTCACAGGAATCCCTGTCCAGGCTTCGAGCACCTGCGCAATATCCTCAGCGCTCACCATTGGTTTCGGCGGGGCAGCCGTAGTGGATTCGCTAGTGTCTTCCTTACCCGCCTCAATGGAACGGATTTGGGCTTCTAGTTCCTGCTCCCGATCGCGCAGTTTCGAAGCTTTGTCGAAATCTTGCCGTGATACCGCTTGGTCTTTCTCTTGAATCACCTGGCGGAGTTGCTGCTTCAGCTCCCGATCGGGCGATCGCAAGGAATGGCGCAGCCGCACCCGCGAACCAGCCTCATCAATGAGGTCAATGGCCTTGTCGGGTAGATGGCGATCGGCGATGTAACGGGCGGACCACTTCGCTGCTGATTCCAGCGCGTCGTCGGTAATCGACAGACGGTGGTGCTGCTCATAGCGTTGCCGCAAGCCCCGCAGAATTTCCACGGTATCCAGAACGCTGGGTTCATCCACCATGACGGGCTGGAAGCGGCGCTCCAGCGCTGCATCGCGCTCAATGTGCTTGCGATACTCATCCAGGGTGGTGGCCCCAATGCATTGCAGTTCGCCCCGTGCTAGGGCAGGTTTCATCAGGTTGGCGGCATCCATGCCCCCTTCCAGAGAACCCGCACCCACCAGGTTATGGATTTCGTCAATCAACAAAATGATATTGCCCGCCTGACGCACCTCCTCCATGACTTGCTTGAGCCGTTCCTCAAACTCACCCCGGAAGCGGGTTCCAGAAATCAACGTGCCCATGTTAAGACTGATGATGTGCTTGTCTAGCATGGCATCGGGGACATCGCCATCGACAATCCGTTGCGCCAAGCCCTCGGCGATCGCCGTTTTGCCGACACCGGGTTCCCCAATCAACACCGGGTTGTTCTTGCTGCGGCGACCTAAAATTTGCACCACCCGCTCCACTTCTTTCTGGCGTCCGACGACGGGGTCGAGCCTGCCTTCCCGTGCTTGAGTGGTCAGATCGGTGCCAAACTCTTCCAGGGTTGGTGTTTTGGCTGAGCCGGGGCGGGAGGTGCGATCGCCCCGAGTGCCTGCTGAAACCAGGGATTCTTCACTCGCTGCCCGGATGATTTTGCTACGAAACTGCTCCAGATCAATCCCAAGCTTTTGGAGGACACGCCCGGCAACACTATCCTGCTGTTTGGCGAGGCTGAGTAGCAAATGCTCTGGAGCGACGTAGGGCTGATCCAGTTGCCGTGCTTCCTGAAAGGCTTGGGAAAAGCTTTCCTTTACTTTGGGGGTGAATGGAATTTCGGGGGGGACATAGCCAGACCCCTTGCCCACAATCTTTTCGACTTCTTGGCGTGCGCCTTCCAGCGTGACGCCAAAGTCGGACAAAACCTTCTCAGCGATCGTGTCTTTAACTTTGAGCAAACCCAGCAGCACTTGCTCGGTTCCCACAAAGTTATGGCCAGAGCGACGGGCCTCCTCTTGCGCGCCCATCACAACGGCGATCGCCTTCTCGGTAAAGTATTCAAACATAATTCGAACGTCCTCGACGAGTTTCTCCTGACACTGCTGAACCCGAGCTATCGATGGAGTGGATAATGCAGCCGTCTCGCATGGCGTAAACCGACGATTGAACAACGACCGACACGATACAGGTGCGATAGATGTCGAGCTATATACCAATGTATCGGGAATGTTTCAATTCATGAAGCATCCTGTGGGTAGGAAAACCGTAATCCAACGGGTGGGCTGGAGTAGGGTGTGGTAAGCATGATGCCCATTTTGTAGTTTTCCGTACCTTCCATTCGCCCCAAAATCTTGTCGAAAACTTGATACTAAGTAGCATGTTCAATCACGTTCAATGTTGTTTCGCGACAAATAAGCGAATGAAAAAAGAGCAACTGTTTCAACCGACCCATTGGCTAGTCTCACGGCGTATCAAAACGCCCGTTCAACTCATCCCCACACGTAAGGGGTTTCAACTCATGAGCGAACGAGACTACCAGCAAGATGCGGAACCTGCGTTTGAAATGCGTCCCCATTTGGGTCTCTTCTGTCGGGATATTCCTGTTATTGGCTATAGTGTGGAGCCCATTCCTGTTGCCAATTCCTATGCTGATCCTGCGACTCAAACGGATGAAGCTTTGCAGGCATAAAAAAGGCTACATGCTTTTGAGAGTAGGCCATGCGGGCGATCTATTGGCATGATTTCTAGATATTTGTACCCCATTCTTTGATCCATCAACGGTTGTGATTCATCAATGGTTGTTGAGTTCAGGTTTTTTATCTGGCAATCGATCAAATTCCGCCACAAAAATTACTCGAAATTTTCTTTACTGTTCTATGTAGACTTGTCGATGATCGCGACTAGAGCGGGGGAGAGGAATGACCTTTTCCCCGTTTGGTTTATGACGAGATGTCTCGATGTTCAAGATTTGCAGAGTCTTTTACGATTGGATAAACCCCATACACTAGGGCAGAAAATTCTCCCAGCAAAGGACTGCTCAATCCTCAGAAAATTGCCAAGCTGAAGAAACAAATTCTTCGACGAATTTAATCGACCTACTGAATTTAACTGTTGCGCTATACACTTGCGATCGCCATGCAATCGTTTATCCCAGGGATGCCTCTATTCAATGCGGTCAATGCGGCTTCATCGACTGACCTCGACCCCCAACTTGACCCCCAGCGCAAGGCTCTCCTCGTTCATGAACGGCTCTGCCAGGTTTATGGGTGCCCTATCCCCTACTTCCGTGACCTCGAACCGCTCAGTGAATTAATCTCTGCCCTGCTGGCGCACCGCACGACCAACCACAACTCGGGCAAAGCGTTCCGTCAACTGCAGGAGCAGTTCGCTTCGTGGGAGGACTTGCGGGATGGGGATGTAGCAGCCATTCGAGAAGCGATCGCCCCCTGCACGTTCCCAGAGGTGAAAGCGCCCCGCCTCAAATCGGTACTCCAGCAGATCACGGAACGTCGAGGTGAGTTATCTCTGGAATTTCTGACCGACCTGTCTGTGGAAGATGCGCGACGTTGGCTAGAAGAGATTCCGGGGATTGGCCCCAAAACCAGTGCGGCGGTGCTGTGTTTCAGTGCCCTACGCCGTCCGGCGTTACCGGTCGATAGTCACCATCATCGGGTAGCGTTACGCGTAGGCTTGATTCCGTCGAAGACGGCAGTTGGGCCATCCCATAAGCTTCTCGCAGCACAACTACCTGCAGACTGGAAGGCACAGCAGGTGTATGACAACCATGAGGTGCTGATGCTGCATGGGCAAAAGTGTTGCCATTACCGCAATCCTCGCTGCGGCGAATGCCCGTTGCTCGATCTATGTCCTACAGGGCAACCGTTGATGTCCCAGCCTGATGGTTAATGTCAGAGCGACTCGACCTATTTTGAGTCAGCCAGGATTAGGGCGTTAAGGTTCCGTCATACCCATGCAAATGGGCATCCATTGAACCCTTATTGGTTACTGTACTCAGCCTTTCTTGCGAGAATGACCGTTCGATTCTTGTCTTGGCCTTGAGGGTTGCGGCTGTTTAACCAGATGTGAAATTAGATCTGCTGAGGTTGCGTGATTTGGAGTGGGTTGGGGTCGGCGATCGCCCCGGCATCCAAGCTACACAAATGCTCAAGTACCTGTTCTGCTGAGATTAAACGCTTGAGAATCACCTGCCCGATGCCTTCCTGTGCAGTGGTGTTATCCATGGCGGGCATGACTTCAACCATGAGCACGGCATCTTCTACCCGATAGAGCCAGAGCAGTTCACCTTTGTCGATGAAGGAAATTGACAGTTGCTGAATGTCCGGTTGGCGACGCCATCCCAGCTCATTCCAGAGACCACCTAATTCCCAGACACGACCAATCCGCCAACCATCAGACAGAAAAAAGTACTTCATGTGCCTCCGTGCCGTTTTTGGTGCCAGTTCCAGGCATGGGTGAGGATCGTTTGGATATCAGCATATTGTGGTGCCCAACCCAAAATTTCGCGTGCCCGCTGGCTGCTGCCTACCAGGGCAGGGGGATCGCCAGGACGGCGATCGCACTGATCCACGCGGAAGTCGCGTCCGGTCACCTGTTTTGCCGCTTCAATGACTTCTAATACCGAAAATCCGTTGCCATTGCCCAGGTTGAACCGGGAGCTTTCGCCCCCCTTTAACAAATACTCCAATCCCAGCACATGGGCGTCCGCTAAATCGGCAACATGGATGTAATCGCGGACACAGGTGCCGTCTGGTGTGGGGTAGTCGCTGCCAAAGACCTTGATCGAGTCCCGCAAGCCCAGGGCTGTTTGCAAGACCAAAGGAATTAGGTGGGTTTCGGGGTTGTGGTCTTCTCCCAAGCGACCCTCCGGATCGGCTCCCGCTGCATTGAAGTAGCGGAAGATGACCGACTTGAGGTCATAGGCCACGCCAAAATCGGCCAGAATTTTCTCCACCATCAGCTTGCTCATGCCGTAGGGGTTGATGGGCGCTTGGGGGTGGTCTTCCGTGATGGGGACTTCTTGGGGAACGCCATAGCTGGCGCAGGTCGAAGAGAAGACGAAATTCTTGACATCTGCTGCCTGCATCGCTTCTAGGAGCACCAGGGTGCCAAACACGTTGTTGCGGTAGTATTTGGCCGGGTTGCTAACCGACTCGCCTACATAGGCATAGGCGGCAAAGTGCATCACGGCATCAATGGCGCGACTAGCGAAAATCTGGTCGAGGAGGGGGCGATCGGTGGTGTCTCCCTCAATCAGCTCCGTCTTCAGCACGTCTTCTACCAGTTCCCGGTGCCCATAGACCAAGTTGTCTAACACAACGACGTTGTAGCCTGCTTGCTTGAGTGCCAGCACGGCATGGGAGCCAATGTAACCCGCGCCACCCGTAACCAAAATCGTCGCGTTGTGTTCTGCCATATCCGCCACCAGAATGTTTACTGCTGCAGTTTTAGTCAACCCTATCTGGTTGTTTTATAGCAGTGGATCGATTCGGTTCTACAAAACTTCATCAAATGCCTATCATCTTGAAGGTACTGGAAAACCAGAGCCCCAAAAGCTCAGAGAAGACAACCTGAAGAGACAGAGAGTCGGGTCAGGGCTGCCCAGAAACCGTGGACGTTGCTCATGCTGCGACGAAACGCACGAGTTGACTGAGTCGCTGCCGCAGGGTTTCGAGTCCCAGGCGATCGCTCGCTGAAATGAATACAGCCTTGGGATAGGTTTCCTGTGCCAGAGCTAGGGTTTCGCTGTCCACCTGATCCACTTTGTTGAAGGCCAGCAGCATGGGGCCGCAGGCGATGGGCATATCCGACAGAATCTTGGTGACGGACTCAATCTGGCTTTCCCAGGCGGGGTGGGACAAATCCACCACATGCAACAGGCTATCGGCCTCCGTGACCTCTTCCAGGGTGGCGCGAAAGGCATCGAGCAGTGAAGCGGGGAGTTCGTGGATGAAGCCCACCGTGTCAGTCAGCACCATCGATAGCGTTTCGTGGGTATCGGCGGTGGTTACCGATAAGCGACGGCTCGTGGGGTCGAGGGTGGCAAACAACTGGTCGGCAGTGTAGACCTCGGCGTTGGTTAGGGCATTGAGTAAGGTGGACTTGCCCGCATTGGTGTAGCCGACTAGCGCAACGGTAGGGACATCCTGGTGCTGTCGTTGTTGGCGTAGGCGCGATCGGTGCGCCTGGAGTTGGTTCACTTCGCGCTGCAGGCGGGTAATGCGTTTTTGGATTGCCCGTCGCTCGGTTTCCAGCTTGGTTTCCCCGGGTCCCCGCGTTCCAATACCGCCCCCCAGTCGCGACATGGCTCGCCCTCGACCCATCAACCGCGGCATCATATATTCCAGTTGCGCTAGCTCCACCTGCAGTTTCCCGGCGCGGGTCTGCGCCCGTTGCGCAAAGATGTCGAGGATGACTTCAGTGCGATCGACAACGCGCACGCCGATTTGCTGTTCCAGGTTGCGGATCTGTGCTGGGGAGAGGTCTCGATCAAACACTACCAGCGTTGCGCCGAGGGTCTGCACCAAAAGTGCAATTTCTTGTACCTTCCCTTCTCCCACCACGGTCTGAGGATGGGCGCGACCACGTTTTTGATGAAGGGTTTGCAGCACTTCGCCACCAGCGGTTTCGACCAGGCGACCCAGTTCTGTGAGGGTATTGTTGAAGGCCGTCGTGGCCGTGCGATCGCCCAACAAGCCCACAATCAACGCCCGATCTTGGCTGGGATGAATCTGCCGCGCCACATACTCCCGGCGAAATTCTTCTTCCAGCCCCTCGACCAGCTCCAGAAAATCTTGCTCGCTCAGATCATCCAAGCTGAGGGGCGGAGAGACGGTCCAGTTGGCTTCGGGATGGGGAACTAGATGTGCCAAAAAACCTTGGCTGATATACCCCGTGGCTCCCCCACCCCGCCGCTCAAAACCGCCGCCTGATAGCACCAGGCTGACATAGGCATCCAGCCGCTGCATCGCCATTGCCGTCAAACAGCCGTTGTTGGGAGTGGAATCATTCAATTGCGTTGCAATGCAGCGGATGCCGCACAATCGTTCTGCACCATAGCGGGGCAGTTCCAGGGGTGGAATCTGGGTTTGGCGCAGGGAGCCAACCCCCACCCGAATGACTTGACCCCTGCGGTTAATGTAGGCACAGATGGGTTCTTCAATATCGCTGCTAACCGCAGCAAGCCGCTGAGCAAACTCGGGCGTAGTGAGGCGATCGCCGGGTAGTCGCTGGTGGTAGAGCCGCTTAATCTGCTTGATTTGGCTGGATTTCAGACCCTGAGTGTTGCCGTGAATGGTTTCGATCGTCAAATCCGATTGATCCTTTCATCCTCTAATGCCGTTGGATGAATTGTATCAAGGGAATCCAAAGATGGGGATCAAGGAGAGAGCGTCTTGCTATAGACAAGTGGCGGCATGGCCGCGTTCTACTCTTGTTCAAGATTTATGTCTTGTCTCCATCGCTAGTTGTTTGCGGCTGTGTTTGCAGCCCCAGCGACTTTCAGGTACGACTACCTGCACACGTGTGAGTTCTGGATAAGGGAATAGCCAGAAAATAAAATCCCAGAGAGAGGGGCGGGGGGGGGAGCCCCCCCCCC
>JBCBSL010000005.1:0-38723 GCA_039819145.1 Cyanobacteria bacterium J06638_22 | reverse complement strand
AGCCGCGTAGGTGGCAATCAGTTCGCTTTGGTCTGGATACTTGAAATCAAACAATAGGGTCGGAAACCCTTGGTCAATCCCCGAACGTAAGACCGGGTTAATGACCGAAAAGGTTTTCCCCGAGCCCGGTGCGCCAACAACGGCAACCCCCCGCTGTGCATCCGGTATCCAAATAGTTTTTGAACTGGGGATGGGTTGACCCTTTTTCGTGCGTTTTGGCGTTCCGACATAGAGTGAGACTGCATTGTGTCGACGTTCAGCCATTTGTTGAATGGCGCGTTTGCGAGCGGTCTTTTTCTCTTGTGTATTGGCCAGCCGACTGCGAGCAATTTTCCCGTCTTTGTCGCCCCCGCCTGTTAACTTTTGACCAATGGCGATCGCCGCAAACCCACCCACCACAATAAGAAGCAGCAAGGCATTTTCGCCTTGCATCGCTTCAATGGCCGAGCGCCACATGCTGTGATCTGCAACGGCGCTTCCGTCTACCGTTCCAATTACGCTCGTTGCACGAGTTTCCGAAACGGGCAATAGTTCGTTTTTTTGCATCATATCGACCTTCAAACTCTGAACACGGAGTTCTGAATTGAAGGATAAAGATGCAATGTTTCTGGGATGTGACTGCGTGTTTCAACAGGCGTCAAACAGATATAAATTCGCTGCATCTAAAGGAAGTCTTCACAAGAAAAAGACCCAGCGATCGCTGAGTCTTTTAACGCGAGATAGTAGAGTTCTGTTACTCGCTACCTATTCGTGATAGCTGTTGGAGGACTTCGATAGGGATTTGAGCCTCCGTTAATGCCTCCTCCACCGATCGCCCTGCTTCCACAAGCTGGACAAAGGTATTGACTCTTGCAATCACTTCGCTGTTTTCTGGAATTATTGAGCGAGCAACCGCAGTCTGTAGTCCAGTCTGTAGCGCTTCAAGATTAATTTGCCCAGTACCAACATTGACCTGTCCGGAGGGGGCGGCATGGACAATTCTGACATTATTGTAGTCCGCGTCTCCACTGCCGTAAGCAATCTGGAACAGGTAGACATTACGGCTTTCGGGTTGTCCTGCTGTGACAGTGACAACCGTTAGCAGTGTCGTATCCGTTTGTGGAATGTTCTCGAAACTGACACCTTGCAATCGTCTGAGATGAACTACATAGGCTCCACCTGCGGTTAAGTCTCCGTCGAAATCAATCGTCAATCGACTTGGATCATCGAGCCAAACGCGCTGGATCACTTCATTCGTTTGGGAAAAGTCTATATTGGTTCCACCTGCCTCCCAAACAGTCAGCACTTCACCATTTTCGGCATCGTGGCTATACACTTCGCGTGTCAGGTTGAGTGCAAAGCTTGGTGATAACCAGAGAAGGTGAGTGCTTCCAACGGCTAGAAGGATCACAAAGTGCCAAATGCGTTGCCAGAGATAATGTCGCATCGCTTTCACCTGAATCACTACTGCATCACAGAGAAATTGCTCAGCACAAAGATTTCGAGTTCTTCTCCCGGCTCGATGTACCAAACCCTGGAACGACCGACCAGCTCACTCATACGCTCTCGATTGCGTTCCAACACCTGCTCTTGCAGCGGCTCGAAGGCCCCTCTTGCAATCGAACCGAAGGCTGTGAGTGGATTAAGGTCGGGCCGTCGTTCGCTGGACTGTGACTGAAAGTTGGAGGATACCGTGATCGATTCCTCTGCGCTGGTGACAAATTCACCGAAGCCTTGTAAGCCCCCGAAGAGAGCGAGTTGGCGATCGAGTGCAGCAATAGCATCACCGCTATTGGATAACTCCTCTGCGAGCAGGGGCTCACCGTCGTCATCGGCAATGAGGAAGGCATCTCCGGGCAACGGAATCATGTCATCGATTGTGGCATTGGGAGGAATGGCTCCCACAACGTAGAGATCGACAAACCCGCTATCGGTAATCCCTTGTTGGGTCACAACCAAAAGGGTGCCCTCTGGTAGGAGGGGCTGCTGTTGAGCATCAAGGAGCGGTTCAGTGAGTTGGATTGCATATTGCTGGGGTTGAGCATTGGCCTCCAGCTCAGCCGACCACATGATCGGGGTGGATAGAATGCCCTCGATTTCTTGCCCTGCGACCACCTCATGCTGCAAACGCTCCTCACCATTGAGAATGGCGCGGAAATCAGACTGAACAGAGGCGTTATTGGCATGAAGGGTATTTACGATTTCACCCGAGGTGGGTTCGCTGTCGGCAACAGGCGAGGCCGTTGGTTCTGCTTGTTCTGTTTCTGCCGCTTCTGAAATTACCGGAGATATCGTGCCATAACTGCCAACGCTGGTAGCTGTATGCCAAGCTTCTCTTGGATCGACGGGTTCAGGGGGGAGCGCTGCTGTTTCCGCTTGACGATTAGCGCCATAGCGTTCTGGTGGTGCAACAGGTTGAGGGGCTCTGGCTGGGCGCGTTGCTGGGGGGCGTGTTTGTTCCGGTGCGGATGCGCGAGCTGGAGGCGTTTCGTCTTCTTGAGGTTGGGTTTCGATGGCCTCGGGGCCTTCTTCCAGTGGGTCTGCCGCTGCCGCTGCTTGAATTTCGTCGGCCTGGTTCCCCAGCGCCGCAATCGTCTTCAATCGCCCAACTTCCTCATCCTCCACCTCAGCACTTTCGACCACCTCCTCTTCGGTCGGCTCCTCAACCCCTGGAGCCTCGGGGCGGCTGGTGACGTTATTGAAGGCATTGACGGTGAGGATAATTCCGAGCGCTACCACGCCTGTTCCGGAAAAGACCAAGCCTGCTTTAGCGAATGGATTTTCCCACAGAGGCCGCTTCGGTGTGACCTCTTCTTCCTGTAGATCTTCTGGATCGAGAAGTGCGGTACTCTCACCGTTGTCATTGGGAAAAGCATCATTTGTACTACTTTCTGCTGTCGGGTCGTCCCATCCGACGAGCTGCGCGAGATGTGCGCGTTGATCCGGAGTACCGTTGTCGTGGGGAGATGTCATCTTAAGCTCCTCAATTAAAAAAGTAGCGTGATTAGCGAGCGAGATCTTGGATCGCCAAGTCGCGGATCTCAGAAATCTCCAGCCCACTTAGGCGTTGTTGATAGATGGCGGATTGCAAGGGGCTAGAGCCTTCTGGTAGGGGGTCTTCTAAGGGCTCAACGGCTCGCACGAAGATGGTTTTATTGAAGGGAATGGCTTGCCCTTGGGGATTATCACCCGTAAAGATCACGAGATTGGCCACCATATCCAACTGGTAGACGCCATCCTCTAGTTCGATGGGATAGGTCAAGGATTTGATATCTAAAAAGCTTTCGGCCTGCCCCCGAAATACTTCTCGTGGGGTGAGGACGGCTAAGGCTTCGAGGAAGAGGGGGCGAAAGTCTTCTGAGAGCATAAATCCAGCCTGGTAGGTTGCGGTGGTGACCCTGCCGTCACCCACCTGAATGCCCTCATCTATTTGCGGTTCTGCTCTGTCATTGTCCTCTTCTGCCGTTGCCTCAGCGGTTTCAGGGCTAGCCACTCGGTTATTCCAGCTCATCAAAAGCTGCATGGTGCGTTTTACGGTTCGGTGCGTGACCGCTGGTGTGCGATAGCTGCGATCCACGGCCTCGGTTGCAATCGATTCGCCATCGACGAGCTGAACGAGGGCAGGCACCTCTGTATTGGCAATCATCGACAGAAATCCAGCCTGGATCAGCATCATGACGATCACGAGAGCATTACTGCCCAACAACACCATCACAAGGATGGGAAATAACCGATCGCGCTTTTGCTTGCCTAGAATTTGCATCGTTAAACCTTCCTTGTTCGTGCTGATCTATTTCTTCAGCGCACTGGCTGCAATCATGCCGCCTGTAACGGTTGAAATAATGCGGGTCGCTCCCCCGGACATCACCCCGAAGACGGCCATTCCTCCGCCACTGGCGATGGCCAGTGCGAGCGCCGGGGCAAGGACGGCGATGAACATCAAGTATCCAAAGGTGCCAAATTCGTAGACCTCCGCCTGAACCATCATTTCGGCGCAGAGACCAATGATGATGTTGTAACAAACCTCGGCCATCCCCAAGCTCAGGAAGCCCACCACCCAAGCAAAAAAGGGTTTGCCATCGTAGGGCAAAATCAATCCGGCAATTGCTAATGGCCCCACAATGGCTGTCAGTAGCATTGCACCTTCGAGCAAATTGGCAAAGGCCCACTGCAAGCCCATCAAGATGGCTTCGATGATGAATTGCATGGTATCGGTCATTGCTGCGAGTGTCCCACTCGCTCCTAGCAACCCGAGTAGTGGGTTGGATAATGCAGATCCGACGCCAGCTCCGGTTCTGGCCGTTGCCCATGCCCCTCGTCCAATTTCTTCAACGGCTGGGTTGATACTGATGTCGGGATAGGCGGATTGATATTCACCCAATAAAGTTTGCACTTGTTCACTGGCTTGCTCCAGGCAGGTGACTTGCTCTTGCCCCAGCAAGCCTGTGCATTGCGCGGCGATGGCTGAAATGGAACTATTCAGTGCCCGATTGCCCAGGGTTCCTCGGATGGCTTGCTCTAAGGTGACGCCATGGAGCGAACTGTTGAGCACCATGGTAGAAATGTCATGCATAATGTTCCGCAGCAGGAACATGAAGTCGCTAAACAAGCCTGTACTAATAAGCAACAGCCCGAAGATCGGCAGGATGATATTGGTATAGGCTCCAGAAATTTCCCCATCCTCAATCATTTGCCGCGCAAATTGCATCATGAAGAAAAGGAGTGCGCCCAGGCAGAAGAGTTGCGCCAGGAATACAACGGATGCATATAAACCACCGTCGCCATCGAGGATGACACTTTGCCAAACATCGTCCCATCCTTGGGCAATGTTGGAGGAGGTACTCAGCCCCCATTCAAGTAGATTCTCTTCCATGGTGCTCTCCTAGATGAAGAAATTTCTGGTTATCAGGGACGGCCTAGTCTGGAGCCTCAGCGTCTCGTCCTACTCCAGGGAGATAAATCACGGCTGTCCCTCTTGCTGCTGCTGCTGCTGTCCCTATCGTTTCTGCTCTCTGGGCACGGTTGGCCTCATCAATAGCACTAGACAAATCGGGCAAGACCATATTTGTCATGGCACTTTGTTGGGTTAAGAAGGTGAGTTGCGTCGCTGTTAGCATGTCTAGCTGGGCGTTTCCGGCGAGCATTTCTGTCATCGCCTTCATCACATCCTGTGTGACATCTAACCCCTGAGCTTCTTCTGCTTTGGCATGAATCATCTGCACCGATTGATTCATGACTTCCATTTGCTCTAAGGTTGCTTGTTGCCCTTCTTCGCCCAGTACGGTCTGAGCCAGCGCTCGGCTACTGGCGCGGGTGAGTTCATGCTCTAATGACTGTGCTAGAGCCACAGGATTGGAGTTAAACCCATCCTGTTCCGCCATTTCTTCGGCGATTTCACCGTCTCCTGTTCCAAACACTTTTTCGGCCAGATCCTCCGCATAGGTGCCGAAATCTGGGATGCCGAGCTCTCCAAAGATGTCGCCCAGTCCTCCCGCCCAGTCCCCTAGCCAGCGATCGCTGTATTCCTCGAAGACATCCGTTGCCATTTGCTGGTAATCCCCAAACAAATCGCCCAGGTAATCGCCGAACCCACCCCCGTTCATGATGTCGCCGCCAATGCCCCCCCAATCGAACCCGCCGCCGCCGTCAAAGATACCTCCCAAATCCAAGTCGCCCCCTTCACTGGGGACAAAGCTTGTGGGCGTGACGGTTTTCGCCGCTTCAATATCACTTCTATCAACGGGTTCTGCTCCTGCCCATCCAGTTGTAAATGCAAGCGTACCCAAGGGAATGAGTACCGTAGAGATGAGAAAGATTCTGTGTCTACGCCGTTGCCTACTTCGGGTTCGGCTTAAGTTTGTGTACATACCGTACCTCCTGTGAGTGAACTGTCTGTGGAAGGAAAGCGAACTACGCGCTGGCTCGCCTCCGCGCCGATGTCGTCGAGATCCGTTCCACCTCGGATCGCGTTGAAATAGAGTTTTGAAAAGGTGGCCATGCCTTTGAGATGATCCTGTGGATAGAGCCGCATAACCCGATCTCTGGCTTCTTGCTCGTCGGGGTTATTGGCCACTGCTGCGAGCTGCACGGCGCTTGGATAGTAGCGACAAAAGATAATGTTCCCGTCAATATCTAGAAGCCAGTTGGAATAGAGTTCAGAGCGCTTCGGGAAAAAGCTTTCACTCGAATTTCTTGAGATAATTTCTCGTGGATAGGACAGGAGCTTGCAAAAGGATTCGGTTGCCATGGGCTGAATCCTTCCGATCAAGCGAGTGTTCATGTTTTGGAAGATCTGCTGCCCAGCGACGGAATTCATGATGGTATCGGGATCTTGCGCTGACAAAATGACCCGAATCCCGGCTTTTGCACCATTGGCACACAATCGCCCAATCAACCGAGCAATGGTGGAGAAGGCAAACAGAATTGGGGATTCATCAATGAAGAAAATCGACTTCGGCGCTTGCAGGGCACGGCGTAGTGCCGCAGAGTAGGCCGATAGGGAGAGAATCGCGGCCTCACTTTCATTGCTCAGATTTCTAAGTGCAAAGACCAATAACTGCGCGTCTGTAGGGAACGACGATGGCCGGGCGATCGCTTTCCCAATCCGAGAGTTCAGCCAATAGTCGAGCTGGAGGGTGATTTGAGATTGAGCATGACGAATCAGCCCTTCTTCGTCTTCCAGCTCCAAGGCTTCAAGGCTACAGAAGCGCTCAAAATCTTGCAGGGTTGGGATATGGCTCCATGCGTCGGAACCAAACCCTTGGGTCTCTGCTTCGCGATATCGTTGTTGGATATCTGGGTCATCAAAAAACTTGGTCAAGGCCCGTCCGATTAGGGAGCGAACCGTTTGCTCTAGGAGAGCATTATCCTGAATTTGACTGGGAAGCACCATCTGCACGATGGCACTTTCAAGGAATGCCTTGTAGTCTTCAAAGCGCTCGTTGGCCTGCTCGGGCTCTAGATTGCTGAGATTGGGCATCTCCATTAAGTTGTTGGACTCGCGCCCAACATCGAAATACGCTCCTCGATCTTTCAGGAACTTTGTGTAGTCCGAGAAGGTGGAGGTGCCGTCAGGTTTGGGATAGTCCAGGGCAACAATTGGGAGTCCTTCTGCGAGCGCCTGGGTGAGCAGGCCCGAAACAATCACCGACTTCCCGGAGCGGGTCGTTCCAAACACGGCCATATTGCGGTGCTCATGGATGATGTCCAATAAAACTGGACTACTGCCTTCGTCCGCAATCAGCTCAAATCCTTTTCTGCTAACGGTACGGGTTTTCGTGACGGGCAGCAGGCCCGGTGCTTCATTGGTCAGATAGGTCATGGTTCGGCCAAAGGGCTTCGATAGCAGCCGCTCCCAGGAAATCGGTAAGGTTTGCAGCCAGTACTGCCAGGTAATTTCGGTTTCGCGCACCACCCGTGCGGGTAACTGAAAGCAATCCGATAGCGCAGAACAAGCTGCATCTAATTGATGCAAGGTATCGCGATGAACCAGGATGGCGGTGCCCACATTGACCGGAATCGCTCCCTCATAGAGCTGTTCCTGTACCTGCACCGACCGCTTGGTTTTCACCATCGCGACGACATCAACCGAACTCTTCTCAACGGCTCCCTGGGCGGCGACGTTGGACTGCTTGAGGATGCGCTGGACGTTGGTTTTGATGATGTGGGGATTGGCGGCTGAAATCTGGCAGATGACTTCACAATCAAAGTTTTGGGGGCGACAAATCACTTCCCATAGGTAGCGCAGTTGGGCGCGACCGTTGGCAAATCCCGCAGGCTTATCGACAAATGTTAAGAGGCCAATGTATTTGTCTTTGGCCTTAATCCACTCCCGGTTGGCTTCGGGTACTGCCGAAGTTCCGCTTTTGCCCGCAATCAATAGCGTCACCGGGTGAATCTCTGATTGAATGTCTTCGCTCACCCCGTGATCGGTAAAGAGAATGCGTTGGGGTACCGTTGGAGCGGGGCAATCATTGAAGCGATGCCACACGCGCTCCCAAACCTGCTGAGCCTTGAGGGGCTTTATTTCTAAGCCCATCTTGATATTTAATAGATGCTCCCACCGTAAATAGCTCTCCTTAAATACACGCTCTAGTAAGGCTTCAAAGCGTTGGGTTTCCGCACTCTCCTTCTCACCCTGCATGGATTCCCAAAAGCCTGATGATGCCGAGCTGAGTTTGGCCAGCACCTTTTCAATCCAATCGGCATCGGCGCGGGTTTGATTACCCCTAGAGATGGTGACGGTGGTGTAGATGGTTAACGTCTTGGGACGCCGTAACCCCGAGGTATAGAGTTCGCGGGAACGAACTTTTTCAGACATCAGGAGCAATTGCAGCTCATCGGATTCGGTGGTGTCGATGAGCTGATCTAGAGAGGCTTGGCGATCGTCATCTCCCCGAAAGGAGGTGAGGTGAATCGTCATGCGCTCCCCTGGCAAGAGTTCTTTTAATCCGGCTTCCAAGGTGGCTTTGGTTGGCCCAATCTGATCCGCTCGCAACGTGTCATGAATGCCCTCGGTCGTAAAGCCGAAGACGAAGCAGAGATCCTGTTTGCCGGATTGCAGCAGCGCCGCCCCCACTTTGCGCCCTTTGTACTGAAAATCAACAAAGGTCTCTAGCGTACAGAAATCCTCAAAGGCGCGCAGGCAAACATTTTTCTGTTTGCCGTGACTGATGATTTTGGTGCGTTTTGCACCCACCTTCTTCTTCATGAGGCGTTAGTCTCCATTGAGGTCAAAAGCGATCTAGTCGCTGCTAACGGATCTTCTTGAGTTGCCGTTTGCCCTTTTTCGGGGAGCCTTTAGCTGCATCTGAAGGGGGCTTCTCTTCGAGTAATGGACTGTTGTAAGACAGCCTGCCGACCATCCAGACGGGCACCCCTTGGAATTTGCTCAAAAAGCGCCAGGAGGCATCCCCCGTCAAGACCCACCAGGAGCCTGCCCCCCAAATGGCCACAACAATAGTTGTGACCCACCCCAACCCGAGTAATCGGCAAATGAAGTAGGACAAGACCACAATCGTGACCCAAGGAACCACCTGCTCCCCTGGAATGGGGCCGAGCATCGGCTTCAGGTTCAGTACCTGATTCACTGGGATAAAGTCATCGTTCTTGTTCTCCGACATAGCTCATCTGCTTCCTTTAGATCCAGAGGATAGGAGCGCACCCCTCTCCTATCCTTTTTGCTGATGGGTCTTTGAGCCTCGTCATGACTAGGTCGCGGCACCCTCAACGATGATGCTGGAGAGTCCATCGCCAATCACTACGCACAGGATGACAATCAAAGGAATACGGGCGGCGGTCACCCAATCTTCATCCTGCCGGAATGCCTGAATCACGCGAACCAGGGCGATCGCAATGTAGAGCACAAAGATAATGCGCAGGGCACCAAAGATGAGCGGAATCATCGCGGTGATATCTGATCCACCGCCCGCCGCGCCAGCGGCTCCTTCAAAGATGCTGACGAGGTATTCCTCGGCTGCCCCGAAGAAAGCGGCTCCGGCTGGGGTTGCCAGGGTCAAGAAAACGCCCCCGGCCATAGCAACAGTAATCCAATTCATCCATCGCTTATCAATCCGTGTGAGCCCTAGCTTACGGCTGATTTTTTGCAGGAGCTTTTGCAGTGGAGGGGAGATGCGAACGATTTCTTTGATAATCCGGAACACTAACATTGCAGTGAGGGAGCCAATCACAAACAAAGGCGCATTGGCCAATAAATTCACAGCAAGAACCCCCCCTGTTAATAGGAAGGGGGTATAGCGAAGGACGCGATCTCGGGTGCGTTGGGTAAAGAAGCGAGCTAACCGTTTTCGCGATTGCATCGCTGCAACTGGGACGCTGGATACGGCTGAGGTTGAGGTGAGAGGCTCTTGAGCCGGGTCTTGAGCTGTTGAATAAGCCATTATATTCCTCCCAATGTGAGAGATAGAGAAAGGTCATTGAAAAGGATTTTTAGTCCCGTTGATTGGAAGATATCGATTCAATGTGTCTGGCATTTGAACCAGTTGTGAACGCAAGAGCTGTTTGGAAAAAAATTGAGGATAAATGACGTGAACGTTGTTTGTTGTGCTATTCATACTTGCGTTGCTAATTGCGTCCAAAAATTGAGTTCTGTGAAGATCGATATCTTTGCCGTTAGAAAATTAAAACAAAAAGAAGTTATACTATCTTTTAACTTGTATAAGCTACAGTTTTCCTGAACCTCAATGAGGGTAAGGCTATGCCTGAAGAAGCTAGCAGGATTTTGATTGTGTCCCATGAACTGAAGCTGTTGGCAGTCATGCGAGACGCCTTGATTCAGGATGGCTACAACGTAAAAGAATTTCAATCCTGCGACTATTTAATTAGTGGATGCTTGCAATTTAAGCCTGATTTGATTGTCACGGAATGGGAATTTCCAGGTACTTCTGCGCTTAAAGTTTGCGAAGAGCTTACCCGCAATTCAACGCTGCATCCTCTGATTTTGGCCTTCAGCAAGCGCTCGAATTTAGAGGCGATTAGAGTCAGTGCTTATTCGGCAGGGGTGGACGATTTGATGCCGTATGGGTTTAGCTCAGCAGAGCTTTCGGTTCGAGTTTATGCCCTATTGCGGCGTCAACAAAAAACACAACAACGACCCCTCGTTACTATGACCAAACATTTGCTTGTTGAGGTCTCGACTCAACGGATTTATGCTCGTACTTCAAAGAATAAAGAGGCCGATACAGAGCTATCTGCTCTAGAGTTCAATGTCGTTTATACGATGGTATCTGGTATCAAAAACCAGATTTGGACGCGAGAAATGTTATTGGAGCGGGTCTGGGGTAAGCCTCCAGAAGAACATGATCTACGCATCGTAGATACAATTATTGCTCGAATTAGACGTAAATTTAGGGATAAGGAAATTCCCGACTTATTCAATACGGTGAAAGGCTCAGGGTATTCTTTTGTGGATGACATTATTCAAGCGGAGCGTAATATGAGCCTTTCACCACAGGATGATACCTCTAGAGTTTTGGTCGATCGCCAAGCTCTAACGTCTACTGTTGCTTGAGTGCTAATTATCCTTCGATCTAATTCCCATCGAAATTTTTCACCTTTCACCGGGCTATCGCCTGGACAGAAATGAAAAAATTCGATGGAAAATCTATGTCTTTTACGAAAGCTGTCAAAGAGAATATCTTTCTCCGAGCGCTCTTGATGGGAGTGCAGAAAACTGGGAAAACGTATTCCGCCCTAAACATTGCAACGCATTTGGGTTCCCGTATTGCGTTGATTGATTCCGAAGCGCATTCAAGCCTACGATACGCCGATATTTTTACCTTCGATGTCCAACATCTTGGATCGAGGGAAGCTGACCCGCACATCAAGGACTATATCCAAGCGGTCAGGGATGCGGCTGACCTGGGGTACGATGTGCTGGTCGTGGACTCGCTCAGTCATTCCTGGATGTCTGAATTGGCATTATCGGGCGGGCAATTTCAGAACTGGGCGCAAGTGCGTCCATTGGAGCGGACGTTAATTAACTTGTTGCTCTGGTATCCCGGCCACGTCATCGCGACCGCGCGCTCTAAGAGCGAATATGTCGTGGAGGATCGTACAACCAAGTCCGGCAAACAGACGAAGGCTCCGCGAGAAGTTGGCACAGCTCCGGTTCAATCGCCAGGTGTGCAATATGAGTTTGATGTTGTTGTCCAAATGGATCATCAACATACAGCGACTGTCAAAGGGACAAGACTCTCATTGCTCGATGGAAAATCTTTCCCGCTGCCGGGTCGAGAGTTCGCTGAAGCTTGCTTAATGTCTCTTGGCGCTCTCCCTGAATCTAAAGTGTTTTCTCCTCCGGCTTCAATGGATGAGCTGATGACACAAATCGGACAGGAGTGCTTTCAAAGATTGACTTGGTCTAAGGAGACAGCCAAAGGATTTCTACAGAAACACTTTGGTGTTTCTGTGCGATCTGCACTCAGCTTCCAGCAAATGCAGCAGTGCTTGGAGCTGCTGCGCGATTTGTCCCCATCCCCTACGCAACCACTAGCTGACTCTGAGCCTGCACTTGAATCTCTACCTCCGGCATCCGAGTCCAATGCTAGCTCTCTGGCTGCGGAACCTGAACCAATGGCCGCACCTGAAACTCTATCCTCAGACTCTGAGCCTGAACCAGAGTCCACTGCCCCAGTACTCGAACCAGAGGCGGCGGTGAGTGATAAAAGGGTGGTTGAGATTCTGGAGCCATTGCAAGGGCAAAATCCTGCGGAAAAAGTGAAATCGATCTTTGATCGTCTAGAGATTGAAACCAAGACAGAGCGGAGACAATTTCATGATGAGGCGTTTAAGACGACGGGGCTTGTCAAACCCCGCCAAGGCTTAAATGCTATGGACGAAGATGCAGCCGAGCGCTATTGCGATGCGTTGGTTCGGTTGATTCTTGCCGCTTAGAGGAGCATTTGGCAGCAGGCTCACGAGTACTCTACGAATTTATGCCAGCCGCGTTTGATCCGGCTGCCGCCTCGGACGCCTCGCCAACTGTTGTGATGCACTTGAGCGTTTCCACCGGGGACAGGTCTATCGGTTTTCCCCTGATCAAGTTGAGCCCGAATCTTGGAGAGACACGATCGCCGCACTCGACTTGGACAAAGATTTTATTCCCTCTTGTCCAGGATCAACAGTTCGTCCCTTGTGGCAGCATCTCCATATCAGACATCCTGAATCGGGAAAAATTTATAAGGGGTTTCTGGTTTTTGGTGATGAAACGGAAAAGAACTAAATCGCGGGTATCCCCGCCCTAAAGAGGACGGGGATACCCGCGATTTAGTTGTTGCAACTTAGGGTTTCCGATGACTTGGGCATGTCACAAAACTATTCCCCTGATGTCAATCAGGGAAGCTACGAGAACATCTCGGAACAAGGAGCCATTCAATATGGATTATCCAGGATTGCAGGAATACAGAGACGAGCAGAGGCAGTGGCAACGAGATGCTGCCCGTGAGTTTGCAGAAGACGGGCAGAACCAACTGATTGCCGCTTACCTCGATGGGAAGCGTGGAGCCCAACCCCAGTCCTTCACTCAGCCTTATCTAGAGTGCTGGGGCATCGGCTTTGCGGCATTGGTGAGAGCGCGCCACGAAAGCGGATGGAATCCCGTACTGGAGTTCCGCTATGCCCGTAACCCTTACGGTTCGGTTGATGGCGACCCCAGCGAGTTTGCTGGGAGCGAACCCTTTTAACGGCTGATGGGGCGATCAACGGCGATCGCCCCATCTTGCCCCGTAACCCCGACAAGTTTTTGGAGGTAAACTAATGGTACGCGAACCCCCTCACTCACGGGATTTTATGAAGTTGAAGGAACTCAAGGCTCAGGTCTATGACCTGTGGCAAAGCTACATCAACTATCACCACCGGGCAGTGGTGCAATCCAACCAATTCAAGGCGGACATTCGCCGAGAGTTTGGCGATCTCAGGTGTAGAAATACCTGGGAAAAAGCCTTTTGCCGCTATTCTGCCCTCCATTCTCGGATTGGCCTACTGGATGCCGATCGCCTGATTTGGAATGACTTCAACTTTACCCCCGACCGAGACGACTATCCCTATCGATACCGCATCTTTGAAGAGTGGTTGTCGTTGCCGGAGGGTCTAGACCGGATCAAAACAGGTTTGGAAATTTTGTTCCGCGATTATACCCGTGAAGAAAGAGAGGACGCGAATGGGTTTCTTGAATTGGTACAAGAGCAGCGAGCAGCCGGAAAACTCGCAGGAGTCCCAATTGGACTTATTGGGTCAGGCACAACCCGTTAGAGGTCGGGTGGATGGGGTCACCGTCCGCAAGGATTTCACCCAAACCGTCAAAGCCAAAGGGGGCAGCAATCGTGCCTATGGACGAGCCACTGCCAAGATGACGGAGGAGCTGTTTGGTTGTACAACCGATGAATTGTACGAAAATACCAGGGCTAAACCGGGCGATCGCTCGACTTTGCCCCAGGATGCTCAAACCGCTTACGTTGTTGGGGAAGTGACCGCAACCCATCGCTTAAAGAATACCGATATTGCTGGCAATCAACAGCAACGGGATGAGCAGGTAGTGGATACGGTACAAGAGAGCAGCCGAGAGGTGAAAGGGTTATTTCCCTGGAACTGGTAAGGCTAAGCATGGATTGATGGAAAGCCCTAGCAGCAATGTTAGGGCTTTTTTTGGGTTGCTATCAATTTATAGAACTGGAGGGCATGGGAACCGGATAAAACCTTGCCCTTTCAATGCGGGGATACAGAACGATTCCCGTGCCCTCCAGTTCTATAAGCAAGCTCATAGGTCGGAGCATCCTTCATAGATATTGCAACAACCCCTCCAACTCTTTCCATGGGTCGACTGCCTGGACACCTCCTTTACTCCTCGTTAAAGGGGAAGGCACCCGACTCCTTTTCCCCGAGATTTTGCAACAACTCCTCAAACTCGCGCAGGGCAACGCTCGATCCCGCTTCCCAGGCACGTTCCACATACTGGGGCATAAGCGCCTTTACATCCACCGTGGGAAAGATAGGGCTGGTGGGGCGATCGCCATAACCCTCAGTGGTCAACTCATGGATGCTCAAACTTTGCTTCCGATAAATCCAAACCTCTGGAATTTGAAGGGTTTGATAGACTTCCAAATCCGTTACCGAGGTCATATCAATTTCAATCGCTAAATCCGGTGGAGGATCCGTTGCCAGGTCAATCCGATCACGCCCCAAAACCGCTTGCCAGTTTTCAATATAAAAGCAGGCATCCGGTTCCGCTCCAGCCTCTTGTAGTTTCTTCAGGGTCACAGGATCATAGCTGTGCCAGTCTCGCTTTTGATGACGCAGTAAGGCTTTAACCAAATCGACTAAGGTATCCACTCGATTACCATGACCCGCCATTGGAGACATAAGCTTGATCTGTTGCGTGTGACCATTGAACCGAATTTTGATAGCGGCATCCTCGCGACGGCTTGCTAATAACGCTTCATAGTCAGCCCAGGTTTGATAATGCAGAGTGACTTCGCTACCGGGCGGAAGTTGAATATAGTCTCGACTAACGGTTAATACCATTGGAGGATTCCTTAAACCAGCGCAACCAAAGCCATATTTCAATTGTGGCTTCAAAGGAGCAATCTAGCTCACCTATATTTTTCTCAGTCCTCGTTGCACCTAAGCCTCCGGCTCAACCCTCAGCGCCTTCAATTGCTCCACTAGCCGAGTCGCCCGTGCCTCTGCTTGTGCTGCTGCTTCCTCTGGCGTTGGGATCAATTCGCCCTCTGCCGAAAAATAGCGCAACTGTCCTTCATATACTCCCAAAAACAGTCCTAGCACCGCTAGGTCAAGGTTGGTACTACGTGATTGTTCACAGCAATCATGCATCCCTAAACCCCCAATCTGTTGCAGTAGCACGACTACCGTTGGTGTTGCTGGCGTTGGGTTTGTTGGATCAGCTCAGCGATCCGATGGAAGTTCGTTACATCATCGAGGGTGATTTTCTGGGCGGCTCCGACAAACGCCTTGCGATCGCGCTCCTGGAGTTTGAGTAAATCTCCACGACCATCGGTGGCCGCCACGATAAACGCATCCTCTTCTCGGTCATAGGTAATGTGGTACTGCTGGCCTTCCAGTGTCCAACGATGTGCGGCGCTCTGGCGTACTGTTCCCTGCTCTTTCATTTGTAGGAAAAAGCGAATCGCGATTTGCCCGATATACTCAGCCGCTTCCCGCTGGGCTGGAGCGATCGTTGTTTGGGTAGGGACTACGGGTGGATCTGGAGCATCGACTGTCTCTCGATCCAGCAACGCTGTACTCGGACGCGATGGTGCGGGAGTGGCCACCGGAACGTCAGTGTCTGGGGATTGCACTGGCGGGGGGGATTGTAGCAGGGCCGCGATCGCCGCATTATCCCGCGCTGCGTCATAGGAAATCTGGCGATATTTTTGGAGACCGGGGAAGGTAAAATCTCGCCCCAAGTGCGTACCGCTGAAGGCGACCTGACCCAACTTATAGGAGATACCAGTCATCTCCCCGTCCTTTTTCTGAGTCACACGAACCGATACGCCCTGCTGCTGGAGGGACTCAATCAACTGCGGCATCGTCATGTCCGGTGTGATGGACTGGTTGAGCAGAATCTGAAGGGTTTGGCGATTGGAGCGCTGACCCGATTCAGCTAATACTCGTGCCTCTCCCGTCGTCAGACTGCATTCGCCCTTATCTCGACTGGAAAACGGGGCACTCAGAGCATACTGAGCCTCTAGCTGTCGAATTAATCGCTCACTGCGATAGTAATCCCAGGAGTCAGACACTGTTTTCCCATCTGTCTGTTGGATGCGCCCTGCGATGACATGAATATGGTCATGCTTGCGATCTGTGTGGTGATAGACCGTGTATTGACAATCGCCAAACCCCATCCCATCTATATAGTCTCTGGCAATGCTATTCCAGCGCGTATCCGATTGCGCTTCTGCCCGTGGCACACTCAACGAAGCATGGAGAACAGGCTTAGCAAGGAAGGGTTTGAGCGATCGCGAGAACAAATCAAATTCAGCAGAGAGTGTGGAGGGGTTAGAGCCAGCCATTGTCCCGCCCATACGGTATGCTCCCGGCTTGTTATGGACGTACTGTACTGTTTTGAGAAACGATTCACGTTTGACAATTTTGCCAATCATCATCGGTTCCTCCAATTAGCCTTCACTCGTCCAACCCAACTGAGAGAAGTAGGAGTTGGGCTTTCTCAACATGTTGTTGAAGCCCTTGAAGAAGGGGCAGAATTTCCGATTTTTCTGGTTTTGCAGGGTAAGTAGAAATGGCTAGATTCAACGTCTGTAACGCCTGTGAAAGGTGGAGGTATGCAGCCCGAGCAGCATTTGAGGGGATAGGGTGAGCGGTGCGGCGCTGGAGTGCTGCGAGCAGACAATAAATACTTAGTGGTGTTGTGCCTGCTTTAGCCCGAATCGCATCTAATTCCTCTGGGGTCAGATGAATGGCGATAAATTCTGTTTTTTTGGGACCTTGTTTGCGTGGCCGTACCATAAGCCGTTTCTCAAATCATTAGTAGCACCCTACCGAAGCAATGTGTCTGGTGTGTGTTGCTATGTCGCAGGGTTGTAACGCAGCCATGTTGACCGCGTTGCTTGATCCTTTGTGCGCGTTTGCGCTGGTGCTTGCTGCCCAATGAACAAGTACCAGCGAGGACATCATGCAAACAGACAAAACCGCATCCTCTGAAAGCGATCGCCTCATTCCTTACCTCCTACGATTGAAAGTTCTCGTGGGTGAGCAGCAATTCACCTACCGCCTTCTCTTTCGATCCAAAGCATCGGAGGCTGAGGCAACGGCTGAGGCGATCGCTTTCTGTGAAGGGATTGAAAATTCTATGGATTGTATCTCCCGAGCAGAACGTACTCAATTCCATCAGTGGCGATCGTCCCCTTGGTGGTACTTCGGCTGTCTCGCTTATCGGGTTATGAGTAAGGCCGCGATTTCAGAGAGCACCTATCAGCTCCTTCGGCAACTCCCTCACAATCTAGCCATTGAGGAAGTGGCTCCTACAACAGAACTGGTTGAGGCCGTCAAAGTTGTCGTTGCTGAATAAATGAAGTTAGCCTCCCTCCCTATGCCGCAGATGTCTCTGCGGCATAGTTTTCCATCCAAAAAGAATAGAACTGTCACACGTTAAGCGTTACTCAAAACATGGCTTGCCGTCCCATGAGGGTATTTTTTTACGATGAGAAATAGGGGCAACTGTCACACCGCAGATCCGACCCCAACGGATGCCGCTCATCCAACGAACTGGGGGAGAGCCAACCCAAATCTGCCCTCCCCAGTGTGATGACTCATGCCCAGTACACCCCTCCCAAATCCCTCTGGTGGACTCCGGTAGGAAGGGTTACGCCCTGAGCTTGGAGTAATTCACTGACCCTTGTTGGATCGTCAGTTGCACCCGCCCAGTACTTCAGCCCCCATTGCTGCACCAACTGAAGTGACTTTGTGCGCAATCGCCCAAAGCCTTCACTCTTGAAGGCGTACAGATATCCCTCAGACCCGTTGCAAGTGGCGGCAGTATCATGATCCATTGCTTGTAGGTGGCTGGTTGTCCCCGCAGGAACACCAGCCAAGCATTCTAAGACAGCCGGATCGTCGGTCAGCTCAAACCAGGGAACAACCCTGAAGAATCATCGGATTTCCATCCCCCAATAAGAGCCAGGTTTCAGGGTTATGTGGACTTTCTGTGGACGTTGAGTGTTCTTTTTGAGGTTCCATCCCACGCCGATAAGAGCATCCGTGGCCATCAAGTGTCCTTTTTGTGGCCTTTTTGTGTACCCAAAACGGATGAAAAACATCTATGGTAGGCATTCCAGCCTTCAGCTTTCATCCGAAAGCGTCCTTTAGCCTTACCGCTATCTTGCTCATGGTTCACGGGTTGCCTGTGCAGCGCTCCAGGTGATTAGCGCTGACGTTAGGCCATTGAGCGAGTATTCATCTGGCTGAATATCGACCCGCCCAAAAATCTCGTGGCAGGTTGTAGAGGTCAATGGCCCAATAGAGGCGATCGCCACCGACGCCAGGAGTTGCTCTAGGGAGGCTCCTAATTCAACCTGATAGGTTTTCAATAATTGTTGAAAGCATCGTGCGGTTTTCGGACTAGCGAACGTGACGACATCAACCCCTTGCTTCAGGGTATTCAGGACATCGGGGGCGATCGCCGTTGGGCAAGCCGAGCGATAGGCCGGAACATCGATGACCTTTGCGCCGAGTTGAGTAAGGTCGGAAATCACCTGTTCGCGGCGATCATCTTCTAGGCAAGGGTAGAGAATCTGCATCCCCGACAGATGCTCACGGTCAGGAAAGTGTTCAACCAGAGAATCTGAGATGAACTGAGGGGGAATGAAGTCGGGGGTGAGTCCATAGGTGTTTAGATGCGCCGCCGTCTTTTGTCCCACAACCGCAATTTTCAGAGCGGCTGTAGCCCAATCCTGACGCGAATATCCTTGTGCCTGGAAACGTGCCATAAAAAACTCGACCCCATTGGCGGAGGTAAAAATGAGCCAGTCGAAGGCCGTTAGGCGAAAGAGCTGCTGATCCAGAAACGCCCAAGTAGAAGGGGGTTGAATTTCTAATGCAGGTAAGGCGATCGCCTGAGCTCCCTTCTCGCGCAGTTGCTGGACGAATGTATCAGACTGCCCCACCGAGCGGGTCACCAGAATGGATTCACCGGAAAAGCGCTCTGAACAGGGTAGCGTCGCCATTGCGTTTCAAAAAAAAAGCTGCCTACCCATTATCGGGTAGACAGCGAATGGGAAGCGGAGTCAGGTTATTCCGCCTCAAACCTGGTCGGCAGGTTCTGGTTTCTCGCATACAGCATGAAATCGGATTTCACGCGATAGGCGATTTTTCGCAGCGTAATGAGCTGCTGCAAAGTTAGCAACACTTTGCACTGAGCACTGAACTGATAGCCTTCCTTGATGTCGATGCGGAGAGCATAAACATCGGAAAGCGTCTCAGGTTTGGGTGGAGCCACCAGGTAATCGATCTGCGACACGAACCACAGCTCTGGAGGCAAGCCGCACCACCAGCTAAAACGCTGAGGACAGAGATCGAGAGCGGTCTGATGTAAGACGCAGACCTCTTGCCAAGTGAGCAATTGGGACACCTGAACCAATTGCAGTTCAGCGATATATGGGCTAGTAGGAAACGAGGATTTCCTAGCATCTGGAAGAAGAGAGAGTTTCATCTTCACGCGCACCTTTACGAATGGATCAGCCTCTCGCTGTGATAGCAGCGCTGCAATCTCGCCAATGACCGATCAATTTGCTAGAGGAATGCAACCGGGCGGTATCGAGTGAATGTGAAACAAACCTGAAGAAATATCCGTTCACCTTTCAGACAACTCCCAGACAAATCTGGCCTTTACGGTCGGAGGTGAATCCCCCAAACAGCACAGGATTCTGGCGGGATGTGGACTTTTTGTGTCCTGCCCTCGCAAACTTATCGGGAGAAAAATCAACATGACAAGCGCTTCTGTCTCTAGTCCTCAACCCAAAGAACAGGTTGGCTCCACCCTTTACCTGGCCGCCGATTTGGGAAAATCCAATTGCAAATATCTGTGGAGCGAGGGGGTTAAGACCCATTCGTTGTGGCTGGCTCCCAATGTCTACCAGGGAGCTTCAGATCAGAGCTTGAAAAAATTTGAGGTGGGTGGAGCCATCACTGAAACCTTGTGGATTCGGATGGGCGATCGCAACACCCTAATCGGTGGCAGTGCGATGGGGTTTCAAACCAGCTTCGCGGCTCCCAAAGTGGAGATTGCAGCCTTGCAGATTGCCGGGGGCATGGGAGCAGCGGCCATTCAAGCGGGGTTGACCAACTATGATGCGGTGATTGCGGCCACCGTTCCCCTCAACGAATTTCAGTACCGCAATGAAATCGATAGCTATCTGAAGCAAATGGCCAAAGACGGCATCCTCGTTCGGGGAGTGCCCCACAAGTTCCGGCTCAAAACAACGTTCTATCCAGAAGGAGCAGGCTTATATTTGCTCTACCGGAAAATGCGGAATAATCACACCCCAGGGCGTGTCATCGTCTTGATGTTGGGGCACCGCAATCTATCGGTGCTGGTGTTTGACGACGGCGAACTCAACCCCAACCAGAGCCAAACCAGCGATCGCTTGGGGTTCTGGCATTCCTTCAAGCCCCAGGCCGATACCAATGGGGTGCGCGAGATTGATTATTCCACCCTGATGGATGCCATCACCAGCGGTCAGTACACTCAATTTTCCATTAGCCGCAGCAAGCAGCTAGACTACGGAACCCCGGCTAATGCGGTGATTCAGGACTACCTCGAAAACGTCGGCGAGTTTTGCAAAGACCATGTTTTGGCGCTCACCAAAGATAAGCCCAGCAATATCGTGCTGGGGGGTGGGGTGGCTCATGTTCTGCGAATGGAACTCAAAGCCTACTTTGAAGCCGCTGGACAGCACGACAATATCTTTTTTGCCGATTATTTCAGCAACCATCTCTCGGCCCTCGCCAGGAATAGTGATGGCGCACAGAAGGACGGTGCTCGCACGATTCGCTATGCCGACTGTTACGGCATCTACCAAACCGTCAAACCCACGGGTACGAGCGCATGAATGCACCGAGAAAACAGACCAAATGGCTGTGGCGGGTGGATGCTGGCACACCAGAGGCAGAAGTTCTACAGTATCTACGCGGGGGAGGCCATGACTATTTCTCCAAGCGTGTCGGCACCCGGATGGCGCTGGATGCGATTTTGGCGTTCTGGAAACCTTTAGCTTTCCAGCGTCAAAAAAAACTGAGTCAGGCCGAACTCGGTGAGATGGGGCGACATTGTTTTGACCAACTGATCCACCAAGCCGAACGACTCGCCCGAGATCTGAAGTTGGGGGTTCGCGTGGTCATCGTCAATATGGATACGGACTCTCTAGCGGTTTCCCCTCCCGTGTTCCCAGCGCCGCAAGAGGTTCGAATTGTGGTGACAAGGGAAGATGGATTGAGTCCCCGGCAAGCGGAAGCACCATCCTCTACCTTCCAGCGCTTATCAACAACCCCAAGCTCCCCCTCAGAGTCGTTTAATGGTCGAATCATCGAAGCGGTCGCAGAAGACCATATTAAAGATGAATCCGAGATGGAGGAACTAGATGTCACCACAGAAACCGCCAGCGCTATTTTTGGCCGTATTTTTTAACTAGCCCTCGATGAGCGACATTCGCCAGCACCAGGCCGAAGCTCTACGCGATGTCGCGGCGATCGCGGTGGATCGCTTTGGGGCAGGGCAAACCAATCGCATCCAATATCAGAACTGGATTTTGCATCGAGAGAACGCACAGGTTCAAGTCACAACCCTAGACCAAGAGCCTGTGCTGACAACCCAAGCGGATGGTTCTATTCATCGCTATGATCACTATCTCGCGAAAAACGGAGAGTTAACCCAAGAACTACGGGGCCATATCGCCCATGATGTCGCCCGAACTTTTCTGCAACGTACGGGGCAAACCGACTTTACCTCTGAAAAATATGGCTATCAGCTCCAGACCAATGGGAGCCGCCTTGCTATCCATGACGCCAGCGATCGCCCCCTCCTGCTGTCCCAGGTTGATCCGACAGGGCAAACGACGTTGCTCAAAAACCAGATCGATCAAGTCGATGTGGAACGATTCCACGCCCTTGGACAAGCGGTGCAGCAGATGGAGCAGCGACAGCAACCCCAGAGGGCAGACAGCATTGCTATGGAGCAGTGAGGTGAACCCACAGGAGGGCGATCGCTCCTCTCGGACATCAAAAAATGAGATCCCGCTATGGGCAGGATCGTTACAGAACACTTTCGGTTCTGGGCTGGATTGGGAATAAATAGAGATGAATCTTCTCGGCATCTGGAACTTCGATACCAAACGTCACCTCAATCAAAACCTCCATCGTCGCTAGCAACGAGATTTCCACCCAGCGATTGCGCAAGGCTCGAAGGAGTAAAAGCATTATCTTCACCTCGCTGAAAGAGCAAAATGCCTCCGCGATAGCGAAAAAATGCATCTAGCCCAGAGCTAGATGCATCGCGTTGGGGGCGATCGCTGGGTTTTACAGTTCCATTGACTCGCGAGAAATGCCTTGCCCAAACGCCCGTAGATTAAACAGAAACCGTGAGATGTGCTCACGCTGGCAAAGACGAATCAAGCGAAACGCTTCGACCGGGTTGTATCCGCGCCGAAGCAATAGCAGATAAGCTTCGAGGACTAACATGGATTGTTCTCAAGAGACAGCTAATTAGTCCTTGTGAAAACAAGGAGAGTGGCTATCATGCGGAGCGATCGCCCACCGTTGATCGTCACACAGCAGAGGCTCGACTGGGCAATCCTCGCCAGAGGTGAACCGCGTCCGCAGGGATGACCGACAGTAGTTGCTGCCATTCGTCTAAGAGGTAGTCTTCGGCCACTGAATCATGCTGCTCATCTTTAAGCACCGCTAAAACATGAACTCCAGAGGGGTAAGCAACGTGCCGAATTTCTGGATTGCTGTATCCCAACTTTTGAACAGAAGCTAGCGTGTCATCAATGGAGCCAGCCGTGGTGAGATCGACTGCCAACATGACTTGACCAGCACGGACACCGGGCTTGACGCATTGTAATTCCATCAATCTTTCTCCTTGTAGTTGCAGCGATATATCTGAGGTCGGTTTTCGATTCTGCGTGGCTGCGTCACCGACTCCAGCTCGACGCCGTATAGAGTAGCACGCCTTTGACATTCTCTTTGGGCTTCGGCTGGGCTGTTTGCCAAAATCGGCTCGTCCCAGCGTTGCGGCTCCTCCTCTGGATCTCGAATCATTGTCTTCTCCTTGGGTGAACTATATAACAGAGGCCGGAAATGCGCATTATGGGATATCAAGTCGCTTCTTAGGGAGAGTCCTCGTTTACAGTCGCAAACTGCTCCTTTCCCTTGGATGCTCCTTTTTCGCGACCCGATAGGGTAACACCTTAGACGGTTACGTTCCAGGCTCCAGATAATTCCTGAGCCTGGAATATAGCTTGTGTGCTCAAACCTCTCTAGCCAGTTGTCGAAGCATTGCATCTGCAAACAAAACAGCTTACTCGGCAACGTCTGCATATTGACGCTCCCACCCTTAGGAGTAGCGGCGATTTCCTTGATTCGAAATCAGGGCTTGCATGGCAGCGATCGCCACATACTCGCGCTTCGTAAACGTTTGGGCAATGTCTTCTCTCATTTTCGTTTCCTCCGCTTTATGAGCGCGATCGCCCCCAAAGCGATCGCTCTGCAAGTCTGATAGCAGGAGGTGGTTTGAGCCTCCCCTAAAAATAGAGCCCTGACCATGTGAGGGTCAGGGCTTTTTTAGGAGATTATCATAGGACGTTTGATCTATCCAATCCACGCGAAAGCGGACATTGGAACGATGGAGATGCGAGGAATCGAACCCCGGTCTGGCTGGTTGCACGTCGGCCTTTCCAACCATCGAACCCTTCCCATCCCCTGGTGCCAGTAGGGGGAATCGAACCCCCCATTTAAAGCCAATATAACAGCCCTAGCTCATCGCCCCTCGACCCTCGAAGGTTACTGGCAATCTTGCGGAGCGATAGCTCCAAAAAAACGCCCCACCCGACAGGATGGGACATGGGGACGATGATTCCGTTGACTTAGAACTCGTCACTGGACTCATCATCACGACGAGAACCTAGCAGATCCAAGCGATCGACCCGGATGACGGGCTTAGAGCGATCGACACCTGTGGCACGGTCTTGCCAGTAGTCGAACTTGAGATTGCCTGTGATTCCGAGCAGACTTCCTGTTCGGACATAATCAGCCGCAACTTGCGCCGTCTTCCCCCAGATCTCTAGGTTGAACCAATCCGGCTCGTCGCTATTACGACTTCTCCGGTTGACCGCCAGAGTGAGATTGCAAACGACGTTACCTGACTCAAAGTATTTCACCTCTGGCTCACGCCCTGCGCGGCCAACCAAACTAACAGAATTGAGCGACATCATGACTTCAAACCTCATAAATTTATTGTACATTTAAGGCACTAACGCCTAGAAAGGGATGTCATCAAAGGAAGGATCCGCATCCGTATCCGTTGCTGTTGATGCCGTCGAGGTAGTGACAGGTGCAGACACAGGCGTAGGCGCGGGAGATAGGGTCGCACGATGCACCCGATAGGCGGTCATTGCTGCCTGTTTCTCCTTAAATCCTTCGGGGCGATCGACTGTGCTCATCGTCAGACGACCTTCGAGAATGACTTGATCGCCTGTGTGATATTTTTCCTGTACGGCCTGCGCCAGATCTCGCCATGCCACAACCTTGAGGCGGCTGGGCGGATCGGTGTCTCGACCTCCAGGAAACTGCACCATCATCTCTGTGACAGGGATTTGGGTTTCAGATGTGTACCGCAGTTGCGGTTCCTGCACAATTTCAGCGGAAAGAGTAAAGTTGTTCATGGTTCAATGCTTGAATTGTGGACGCCCTTTCCCCTCGCGATCGCGACCGGAAAAGAATTACCGCCTCTATGCAGAAGCGGTAGTTAGAAGCGATAGAGGCGGGATTAGAAGCCGTCTTCAGGCATGGTTTCATCCGCGACATGAGTGTTTGCTCATCTTCCGACTTGGGCGTGAGGTTCTCAATCCGGCGACCCCGAAGAATGAGCCGACTCCGATTCTCGCCATTGTCTTGCCAGCGATTTTCGCGGAGTGAGCCATGAACGGCCACGCGACTGCCTTGCTGAAGGTAGTTGTGGGCAAACTCAGCACTGGCACCCCAGACTTCGACTGGAATGCGGTCGGTTCGTTGTTGCTTTTCCTCTGCGGAGTCACGATAGGTTTCGTTGACGTAGAGGGTGAACTTGCTTACAACTGATTTCTTGTCTTCACTCCCGAAATATTTGGTTTCAGGGTTGCCGCCAAGATTGCCGATTACCACTACTGTATTGATCATGGATTTTGTTCCTTGTTGAACGATCAACCCTTGCAAGGCGATAGCCCGGTTCGGAGTCCCCGATTGAATTCCCGTCAGGGGTTTCAACTCATATGCCTTTAACCAACTTCCGCCTGCGCTAAAGGTTTCTGCGTTGCCGAGCCCTGGGACTGGGATTGTTCAGATGCTTGAATGGCTTCCTTCATCATGGAAATACCAATATGCATTTGGTGGCGATCGCCCTCGCTGATCACCACTAGCCCATTTTGGTAGTCGGCTGGAGGTCTCGCCCCAGGCTGGTGGGTTTCGTTTCCGTACAAGGTCTTGAGCCGATTGCCGACTTCCAGAACTTTGCTTTGTAGGGACTCATCCCCTTGTACCCTGGCGATCGCATACCATTGCCGCAGCTCCTGGCTTGAGGGCGCATAAATCTCGCCACAGCGATCGGGGAACGGTTGGATGGCTCCCTGCTCGTAATCGCCCAATGGCTTCATGTGTAAGCCCCAGACCTCCGACTTCGCAGCAAACATCTGGGGCAACAGATCCAGCCCATGTTTTTCCATTGCGGCCCACTGCTGCTGATAGGTGGGATCGGCCATCATCTGAGGGGTGATGCGATATTGTTCCCCGACTTCAAATGCCACCTGTCTACCCTGACCTTGGGCAATGGCAATGTCACCTTTTTGGAGCCCGTAGGCGGCATAGGGTTCAAAGGTGCGGGTCGTATGCGATCGCCCATACCCCCGCATGGCTTCAATGCAGGATTCGACCGGAAGCGGATTGTAGCTTCCCTCCAAGTGCAGGGGAAAATCCATGGTCACGGGTTTCCCCTTGATAGCCGCCGTCGCCGGGGGGAGAGAGCTGGCGACGGCGGAGTGATAGGTCGGGGTCGAGCGATCGGATGTCACCTGGGAAAAGTCTACAGCAATGGCATGGGCACGGTTTTGTAAGTCATCGGCTCGACCACTTCTCGACCATTGCAACGTGACATCCATCCCCTCTGCGGCCTGGTCGTATTCTGCCCAAAGCTCAGAATTGGCCGTTCGCTTCCAGTGTCCACTGGCACCATTAACAAATAGCTGACTGTTAGAAATCAGAGTGACAGCGGTATCCCTCCCGGCGAGTCCTTCGGCTTTGGCATGCTTTAGGGCTTCTATGCCTGCCACCATTTGGATCTGGTTGCTGCTTTGATCGGGGCTGCGGCCGCCTATTTCTTTAATGTCTTCGCCCGTTTGCAAAACAGCCCCCCAGCCACCTTGGTGCGTTGAGGCACAACAAGCGCCATTCACATGAATCGTGAAGGGGGGTGCCCGATAGGCTGACGTGGATTCCGTGACAAGTGAGGGAGCCGTTCGTTGAGGGGTGTCCGAGTAACGCCTTGAATTGTCCGAGTTGTCCGAGTGCTGCGGTGAAGCCGTTTCCCGTTGTCCTTCACGATCTTCCACTGGCTTAATAACCTGCATCGTCACAAATTTTGTTCCATTTTTCGCATTGGTCTGAATCTCACCAATGTGGGCACGAACTGTAGTGCCAAGGGGCAAGTGGAAGGAGCGATTATCAATGCCCCCAAACTGCTTTTCGGTGCCATCGTCTTGAACAATGGCAATCGATTCACAGGTCTTGGGTTGCCCGTCCTTGGTTGGATAGGCGAACTCACTAAACCGCACCGTGTAGTCCCCTGGCGGAATGAGGCCCGCTTCATTCGTTGGATGCTGCAAACCGCGCAGGGTGATTTCGGGCACCGTCTCTAACCGTTGGGCGATCGCATCAGGGAAATACTTGAGGGCAAATTTCATCGCATGGCTGTCATGCCACATGGCAGAGAGATAGGCATCCCGGCGATCGTCTGGGATCTCGGTCATGGCCGTTTCCCCATAGTCCATCGCACTTTGTAGCATCACCTCTGCATCATTTTGCTGGGCATAAGGCGGGTGCAAATTGACCAGGGTAGGGCTGACCCGCAGTACTCCATCCGGTTGCCGTGCGATAAAGCTACTGAGATCCATTGCTTCAGCCGAGTCAGGGGCGACAAACCCGAGCAGACGAGAGGAACCATCCGCCGCGTTCACATGAACCGGGAAGCGTTGATCCTCGTGCGATGGGGTCTTGGATGCGGTAATCGATAGCTGCCAATCGGGGCGGGGATGCTCCACTGTCTTCCACAGTTCGGGGACGGTGCCTTCAGGGTCGGGGTACTGCACTGTGAGCGATCGCCCGGACTGAAAAATCAGCGTGGCGGTCGGTTGCTGGTCAGCAGGCTCTTTGCGCTGTAATCGCGCCCGTGCCTGGGCTTGGTCATGAATCCATTGATTATAGGTATGCCCAATGGTTTTCGCGGTGTTCTCCTCCGCTGCGGTTAAGCTGGGGTCTTTGGGAATCAAGGAAAAGAAGGCTTCATTCGGCAGCTCTGGTAAGCGCGTCGCTTCATATTCCCGATTCACCGCTTCCACGCCCCAGCCAATGGGCTCCTGCGTATTGGTCGGCAGGGCTTTTGGCCCCATGAAAATATCGGGGTCTTTGTAATGGCGGCGTAATTCATGCTTTTTATGCGCCAGGGCTTGGACAAATTCCTGTATTTCCGGCATGATGCCCCGCGAACTTTTGGCCGTATCCACAGCGGTCTGAAGATTGACGGCATTGGGGCCATCCACCGCGTTCCAATACATCCGAGCGGCCTGTTGTAAGCGGTTATCGACAAATATTTCGCGCTGCGCGGGATCTTGAATTCGTTGGAGTTGTTGGGGTGCGAGTGCCAGTCGTGCCAAATCCTCCTTGAAGTGGTAGGCCGGAAACTCGTATTCGCCATTGGTTTTTAACCACTCATCATCTGGAATAAAGAGCTGCCCTTTGGCCGCTCGCCCCAGCACTTGACCGCAGTTTTTGGCCACTTGGTTGAGCAAAACGACCTTCTGATCCTTTGGGGCATATTGCAGTTCTAGGGCAAGGGACTGCAACGTCATTCCGGCATTGGCCACCATCCCCGTTGGATTATCTGCCGTCACACTCCAGGCTCGCCAGACCGCTGCTGAATGGGGCTCGTTCTCTTGATCCCAGGAATGCTTCACCTTGGGTGCTTTCTCAATGTCGGGGGGACGCTTTTCGGGGGCATTGCGTTCAATGAATTCTGTGACCGCATGAGGGTAATCGGCTGGGGCAATCCGCTGCTCCTGTCCCGCTTCAGCCTGATGGATCAGGGTTTCAAACAGCGATCGCCCGGCCTCGTATTTCTCTGCATCCGAGTGGCCTTGGGTTGGGGCTAATTGCTGACGGATTTGTGCCGGGAGATCGGGCACCTGGGCGGTATAGCCCACAAAATAAGCATTGTTATCGCGATCAAAATCGGTAATCGCGATGTGTTTAGCCGTCCAGGGCGGCAGGTACGCTACCCCCTCTTTGGCGAAGGCTTCCCGGTCGGCTTGTTTGAGGATGTCTGTATTGTTGATGGCGATCGCTGCTGCTCCCACATTCGGGAAGGGCGAGCGGTAATAGGCCACGATGGCTCCATGGGGCAAGTCTTTGTTGCACACTTCCCAGGGTTCGAGTGCTGCATGGTGCTGCGCCATGGCCGAAGGAATATGAATCCCATGCAGGGCACTATCTTTCCATTCCCCTTTCAAAAACCGCGCCAGCTCGCGATTCACTTTGCTATTGCGCGTGAGTTGCGCGTAGCGATCTGAGGTGGCAATCTGGTACAGCCAATCAGATGATGATTTTGCTGGAAGCTCCCCATCCCCTTGCCCGTCCAGCCTATTTTCGGTCGGGGTTCGCCCATGCTGTGCCTCCTTCTTTTTGACATAAAGCGCCAGCAGCTTCTGTGGATCACTGGCAACGCTAGCCAGTTCCTGAGCTTGTGCTTCCATTCGCGGATTGAACTCATGCAAGGTGGCATCAGGAATGCACCCTTTAACTTGGGGGCCAACGGCTTGTAAGCCATAAGCAGCATCACTTTTCCGGTTGACCCAAAAGTCTTTAACCGTATGGAGCCCAGGGGAAGAGAGTCGTCCATCATCTCCTTTAATGTCGTTGGTGGAAACAATGGCATCCACCCCCAGCAGCTCACACCAACGGCTACTGCCCAGGGTGCCTTTCATCATGCCGGGATAATCAGGGGTCGCCGCTCGAAATTGCGTCACCGTGCGATGCGCTAAAGCCTCCAGCCGCCGTTCAATCTCCTCTGAGGCTGAGGGCAATGCCTCCACTTCTTGCGCCAGGGTAGAAATATCGGTTGCCTCAATGCCCGCTTTTTTGAACACAGCGGCAGTGACGATGTCCCGCTCATCGTCTTGAATCAGATGCTGCATGACCTTAGAGGAAACCAGCATCGTGCCATCGCCCATCTTGTCGAGCAAGCGATCCAAACGGTCTTGAGACAGCGGTTGTCCTTGTGCATCAAGAACTGGGGTATCGCCAGGGTTGCGCTGTGCATCATCAATTACCAAGAGGCGAGCATCAGGAACAACCGTTGAGGCCATGCCATCAGAGGCGACCAAACTTCCGTAGGCCACCAGGTTATGGGCCGAGTGTTGATCCGCTGCATACAGAGGGGCAATCCCACGGGATGGATCACCGGAATGGAGCAACTGAGCCGTCTCCGGATCGGTAAAGTACCCATCCTTTCCATTCGTCCAGACCAAGTGCTTGCCTTGGGCTTCCAATCGCTCTCGATCCTCCGGTTGCACCCCGTCATAGAACCGCGCTACATACAAATTGGCCTCGCGATCGCCCAGCCACTGTTCTAGATAGGAATGCTCTGCCGTTTTGATCTGGGGAACTCGCTCATCTAGGGCGGCATGGTTGAATAACGGCAGTCCGGTGCGCACATCAAACCGTTGGATGTCCAGCATGGCGCTAGTCCTCCTGTGTAAAGAGGTCAGCTCGGAAGATCACATCCAGTTGAGCGCCACCATCCGATGGCAACGCCTCTGACGGTATCCCGCATATCTCAGCCACAAGTTGATTTAGCGTGGCCGGGTCGATGGAGTCAGGGTCAGCTTCAATGGATTGGCTATTATCGCTGAGGCGATCTGCTAGAAATAACTGATCCGGGTCGGAGCCACTGGCCAATCGATCTTCAAGATCATCCGTCGCTCCCGTTTGTGCGTTACGCTCAAGCCAATCTTCAAAGCTCTGTAAGTTGTTGTCCTGAGTCATCATGGGTTCCCCAATATCTACCCTGACGATAGGCATTGGATTTGAATCCGTTGTGTCAAGCGTGTCAACGAAAAAAAAGTTAACAAAGAAGCCCGCCCGTGAGAGCGTCTCACGGGCGGACTAATTCCAGAAGGTGGGGTGTTGTTCTCGAATGCTGGAGAACTGCCCTCGACCAATCACGAGATGGTCGTGAACCGTAATCCCTAAAAGACTTCCGGCCTTGATTAAGGTTCGAGTCGCAGCAAGATCGTCCTCCGAAGGGGTTGTATCCCCGGAAGGATGGGAATGTGCAACCATACACCCGGCTCCATTGTGCTGAAGGACAGCTCGAAATAGAGATGTGGCAGGGATGATGACAGAGTGTAGATCACCGATTCCAATCACTTTAGCCGCCAGAAACCGCTGCCGGACATCGACAATCAAGACGGCGGCCTGTTCGGTTTCGCTCCATCCAATCAACTGGAAGAACACACTCGCGACTTGCGATGGAGACTCTAAGATTTCCCCATCAAACGGTAGGTCTTGACTCAAGCGATCGCCCAATCCAACGGCGGCTCTCAGTACCCGAATGTGTTTAGAACTTAGCGGTAACGCATTGTCCGCTTGAATCAGCGATCGCAGTTGAAAGCGAAACTGGGCTCGACTCATCTCCCCCTGCTCATTAACGGCCTCAATTAGGGTGCGTGCCCCTTTCCGGCTAATCAACGGGTCTAAAAAGTCACGAAATATCCGTGCTTCTGGGTCTTGCAATCTATAGCGTGACACAGGCTTGCCTCTGACAGTAACGTCAGAGCGCCAGAGCGAAAGCAGGAAAGGGGAGAATGCTGTAATGAAGCAAAATGAAAGTGCTTTGTGTCGGCAGTAATCGCAAGGGCGTTGTGCCAACACAAAGCAGATGAAATATCGTTTAGGAGAAGCGACTAAGAAGGAAGACTGGTCTTGATCGGTTTCTTTCCTGTCCTCATTGTTGAGCGCTTCGCAGGTGCCTTCTTGGCTGTGGTCTTCTTCGCTGTCGAGCGCTTTGTTGTGGGAGTTTTGGTTGTTGCCTTCTTGGCTGTGGTCTTCTTTGCCGTCGAGATTTTAGCTGAAGAAACAGCAGCAGTCTTAGCTGACGCACCCTTGGAAGGGGTTTGGAGCTTAGCAGCAGCAGGAATTGAAACGGATTTCTCTAGTGAGTCTTGAACGATTCGATCGACCTGTTTCAATGTATAAACGACACAACAGATGACCCCAAGATAAACAATTTCTAGAATCTCCGTCGTTAACTTCCAAAGGATTTCGTAGCGCTTCTGGGCTGCTTCTGAGGAGAGTACGGCCCAAATCTGAAGGGCAATCCGACGCCCAACTTCATCACAAAGTTTGAAGGTGCTCCAGGAATTAGAGAGCGTTTTCAATGTGGAACTTGTCAGTATCGAAAGCGGTGTATCCATGATGAAAATCCTTTAATGAGATATGCAACAGTTCGGCGGAAATCACGCCAAGATTGGAAAGGAGTGAACTGTTGCAGGTGGACACCTGAATGCTGCGGGGGGCAGCATCCCCCTTCAGATATAGGTTCGATGCGAAAGCAAAGGGATTGTCTCGATTGCTGTTCTGCTACTTGGCGCGATCGAGACACCGATTAAACGGGCATTGCAGCCGAGCATTCCTGGCTTCTTGCTCATGCTCTGACAGAATTCATTCATATGCAAAGTTATTTAGTTGGGCAGTCTATAAATTTGCACATGAATAACTTGTGCAAGGCGACTGGTTTTGGTGGGCGTGTCATCATCAATTAGTTAAGCTAGCGAAGGAGAGACAAGAAAAGCAACAAGCCCATGACAAGACGCCGCTATGGGCTACGGGATGGCCAGTAGGAACGGATGCAAGCCCTCCTCCCCGGACGCGAAGGAACGGTAGGAGTAACGGCCAAAGACAATCGGGCGGAGTGCCGGTGGACTGAGTACCAAGATTCACGCCACCGTTGATGCGTTGGGTAATCCTGTGGGCTTTCACCTCAACCCTGGACAAGTGTGTGGCTTGGATGGAGCCGATGTTCTGCTGCCGATTTTAATGGCTGATACGGTGTTAGGCGATAAAGGATGCGATGCCGACGAGCGGGTTATTCAACGCCTTAACGATCCCTTCGGCTTCGGTTGGAACTTTTGCCACAACCAACATTGCTCCAACCTTCGTGGTACTGATCAGAAACGTGGAGGTGCGATCGCTATCGAGTTAGAATTCCATCTCTTAAGGACGCATCTTTAATTCGCGAATAAGCAACATGAAGAGATCGCTAGATCACATGCTCTAAAACTAGTAAGGAAGCAATGCCCAACGGGTTGGAGAAGTAATCACATCACTTGAGATAGGCTTCCACAAAATCAAGAATGGCTTTGTACCCGCAAATCTGATTTTCCTTTTTGATAAAGCCATGGCCTTCGTCTTCAAACACCACATATTCAACCGGAATGCCTCTGGCCTTTACGGCTTCGACAATCTCATCAGATTCCACTTTGAGCACTCGAGGGTCGTTCGCTCCTTGCAGCACCATCAACGGTTTGATGATATGCTCCGTGTGAAACAACGGTGACTTAGCTTTCAGAAATTCTTCATCGTTAAAGTCCCCTATTTCCTGCTCCAGGGCTTTGCGACGAGCTTCCCACCAAGGGGGAATGCTCTGCAGGGTACGCACCCAGTTAGAGACGCCGAAAATGTCCACCCCTACATCGAAGGCATCAGGCCGAAAGGCCAGTGCTGCTAGCACCATGTAACCCCCATAGCTGCCACCAATGATGCCGATGCGCTGGGGATTGATTTGGCCCGTTTCAATCAGCATCCGCTTACTTTCCACCACATCCCCCAAATCGACATCGCCATGTTTGCGATCGTCCAGGTGATAAAACGTCTTGCCATAGCCGGAACTACCGCGATTGTTGATGGCATAGATGGCATAGCCGTGGTTGACCAAGTACTGAATCAGGGCCGAATAGCCAACCCGACTCTGCCCCCCCGGACCGCCATGAACCCACACCAAGGCGGGCACCCGGGCGTTTTCGCTAGCTTGCTGAGGCAGATAGAGAATGCCGGGAATCTCCAGGCCATCATAGGAGACAAACCGCACAACCTTGCCTTCCACCAGATCCTGAAGATTGATGTTGGGGTTCAAGGAGTGCGTGAGGCGAGTAGGTTTCTCTTCTGAAAAGTCGTAGACGAAGAGGTCACGGGGCATTTTGCTGCTGCTGGCATAAAACGCCAGGCGATCTTCGGTGGGGGCGATGGTAACAGAGCTGAGCTCAGCGTCGGGCAGTTGCGGCAAGGCGATTGCAGTCAGCGTAGCGGTGTCATAGAGGCGCAGTTCAGTACGGGCATCGTTGTTGATACTGACTGCTAAATATTTCCCCTGCTTGGAAAGGGCAGCGCCCGTAATATCCCAATCAGCAGACAGAAGTTTTTCATGGCTGCCGGTCGCTAACTCGTAGCGCATCAGGTATAAAAATTCGCTGTCTTTGTCGGTGAGGTAGTAGAGAAACTGACCATCAGGACTAAACCCCGAAGGATAGTGGTTAATATCGCCTGCATGAGTCGTGATTTTTTGGAGTTGGCTCGTCTGGCGATCATACAGATAAATGTCGCTGTCGGCGTTGGTCTCAGTTTTGGCTAAAGCAATCGTGCGACGGTCGGGGGTGATGTCGCGGAAATTCAGCCCTTCATTGTTTTCGTAAATCAGTTCACGCTTGTAAGTCTCGGCATTGTACTCATAGGCATCGAAAAAGCGCCGATCGCGCTCGTTGGTAACGATGAAAAAGGACTGCTCATCCTGCGCCCAATCCAAAAACATGGCCTTCAATTCGCCCCCTGGGGTCAGGTCGGTGACGGTGCCATCGGGAGTCTGAACGTACAGGTGATTAAGTTCGTTGCCGCCGCGATCACTCCGGTACAAGAAGCGCTTGTCGTGGGAAAAGTAGGTGATCGCAAAAATTGAATCGGTGGTGGAGTGGGTCAGCTGGGTAACGGTGCCGTCACTAATGCAAATCGCGTACGCATTGTAGATGCCCGAGGCATCGCTACTGACGAGCAGGGTGCTGTTGTCAGGAGAAAATGAGGCTCCGGCATAGTTGATCGTGCCGAGGAATTCTTCGATGGCATAGCGTTTGGGGGCAGTCATTCATTCTCTCTTGGTGAGGTCGATACCTCATACTGTACCGGGGATCTCACTGTTTGAACTAGTTCCGGCAGAGCCAGGCGATTAAGTCTGCAATCTGACTGCAATTCCCCGTTTTGCTCTAAAGCAGCGATTGCTTAAAGCTTAAGCTGTATGGGTTCCACATCGGGATGCTGAGGTTGCTGACTCTCCCGTAGCTCGAAACCGATCGCTTTATAAAAAGCAATGGCATTGGGAGCCGCATTTAACCAAATGGCCTGTTTTTTACTTTTGTCTTTACATTCTGCGATCGCCGCGTTCACTAGAGCCCGTCCTATGCCCTGACGATGACATTCAGGAGCCACAAACAAGCTGCAGAGATTCCAAAACTTTTTGACCAGAATCACACCCACAATCGTCTGCTGGTTCACCGCTTTCAAGTGGCAACCCAGCGTGGGGTTTGTTTGCCACCAGTCCAGGTTTTGAGTCACGTTTTCGATATAGCTGGTTTGCAGATCGGCATCTTGGGTCACGCTGGTACGAATGACTCGCACCATCAGATCCAGAACTTCGGCATGATCTCGGGGTTCGACGGAAACAATCTTAGCGTTCATGTAAGCCCCTCCTGGAGATGTTTCTCTAAAGCTTTAACGTCTAGCGCTGTCGCTTTCCAGAGTACGGGTGGCGCCGCTACTTCGAAATCCCAGCTTCTGATAAAACCTGATGGCTTTGGTGTTTTCGACGGTTACCTCCGTGGGGAATTGCCTATAGCCACAGTCCTTTGCTCATGAAAAGAGTTGGCTGATCAGCGTAGGGGCTAATTCCGTGCCGCGATAGTTGAGATGAACCCAGACTTGTATTAGGTGAGCAATGTCTGCCCGATTGGGATCTTGATAAAGGGCCGCAAGACCTACGGGTACATTCTGGTGAAACCCCAGCATCGTGTTTCTGTGCGAGCCGGATGCCGTAATGTTGGCCTGCTTGGTCCAGCTTTCCAAGGTTCGCTCCAGGGCACTTTCATAGGTAGTTTCAAAAGCGTCCGCAGCGTCAACGAGGGTAGCTAAACGCACTGCCCAGTAGGTTGCAGTTTCGTTCTCTTTAGGCCGTCGTACTGAATATTGACTAACCGTGGTTTGATTAATTTACTTTTAAGAAAGTCGCGGTTTACAGTTGGCTCAGGCCACAGCACCTCTAGGCTTGCGTCATGCCTGATGGGCCAAAAAATCCGATTAAGTTGCCATCCGGGTTCTTGACCTGACACATACAGGTGCCATCTTCTCGATCTAGCGGACCGCGATAGAGTTGCGCACCGAGGTGGATGGCATGATTGAGCACCGCATCAAAATCGGTGACCTGCCAGTAGGCGACCTGTCCGGCTGCCCCACAAGAGACTTTGCCATCGGCCTGATGAAACCACACTTCCTGGGAACCGACTTTGATGAAAAAGTCGTTGGGATTTTCTAGATAAGTGACTGTAATACCGAACAGCTATGAATACCACTCGGCGGCAGCATGGCGATCGCAGACAAAAATCATGATCTCTCCAACGTACCGAAACATGGCATCCCCTCGCTGTGAACACTTCAAGACGGATCAACTGGCAGCTGGACGGAACTGGAAAATTTGTCCCTGGCCATCCCAGAATTTAACGATCACTATCGCCCCATTCATTGCCATAAAGGTACCCCCTATGGGTACTGCCATTGTTGATAGAACATAGCTAGTCTTGGATGAAATATTCAACCCTGAGAGTGCTTGCTCTTCTGGCGATTTCATTCTTTGAAGATCATCAGATTCAAGAGGGAATTGAATTAAATTCTTTGTGGGTAAAAATCATGCTTCTACCAGGAACAAGGAAGTTTATCTGAGCAGTTTCGCTGGTGTCCTAGGTAATTCCGCTTATACTTGCTAACGCTTCATATAGAGCCATGGGGAAAACCCCGTTTTTGCTTTTTGTTGCATCCTTCGAGCAGGATTTATGAATAATCCATCGTCTACGTCCAGGTCGTCTGATTCCTCCCATCAGCAATATGGGCAGAACCGAAATGCAACGGAAGAAAATAGCTATTTCTCTCCGCCGCCCTCCGTCTCGCTGCCCAAGGGGGGTGGAGCCATTAAGGGTATGGGGGAAAAGTTTGCGGCGAATCCAGTAACGGGCACCGGTTCAATGTCTGTTCCAATCGCCACCAGCCCAGGACGCTCTGGGTTTGGGCCGCAATTATCCGTGTCCTACGATTCAGGAAGAGGCAATGGTATCTTTGGCTTTGGCTGGAACCTTTCGATCCCTTCCATTACTCGCAAAACCGATAAAGGACTGCCTCGATACAAAGACACAGAAGAATCGGATGTCTTTATTCTTTCGGGAGCCGAGGATCTGGTGCCTGTTGTGGATGCGGCGGGGGCGATCGCCCAAACATCACGCGCAGGCTACTTCATCCGCCACTATCGACCGCGTATCGAAGGGCTGTTTGCTCGGATTGAACGCTGGACGGCGATAGAGTCCGGTGAAATTCACTGGCGCTCGATCTCGAAGGACAATGTTACAACCCTATACGGTAAAACGTCAGAAAGTCGCGTTGCCGATCCGGATCAGCCGACGCATGTTTTTAGCTGGCTCATCTGTGAAAGCTATGATGATAAGGGAAATGCGATTCGTTACAGCTATAAGCCGGAAGATGCAGAAGGAATTGATAAAGCCCAGATACATGAGCGGAATCGCACAGATATAAGTCGTTCTGCCAATCGTTACCTGAAGCGAATTCAATACGGCAATCAAACTCCTCGACAGCCTGATGAAGACTTATCGTTACGAAGCGATTGGCTATTTGAGGTGATTTTTGACTACGGGGAACACCATCTTACGGATCCAAAACCTAACGATTCGGGTGGTTGGACAGTCCGGAACGATCCCTTTTCAGCTTATCGCTCAACCTTTGAAGTGCGAACCTATCGGTTGTGTCAGCGGGTGCTGATGTTCCATCACTTTCCCGATGAGACCGACGTGGGACGCGATTGTTTGGTGCGATCGACAGACTTCACCTATTCCTACGAGGAGAATCCCACCAGCGCTCAAAATCCCATTTACTCAAAGCTGATAGCTGTTACCCAAACAGGCTACAAACGCCATCCAGAAGGGGGGTACATTCAGAAGTCGCTGCCACCATTGGTGTTTACTTATAGCGAACCTGAGATCGATCCAACGGTGCGAGAGGGCGATCGCCATAGCCTGGAGAACTTACCCCAGGGGCTGGATGGTGCCCGCTATCAATGGGTAGATCTGGATGGAGAAGGGCTGTCTGGCATTTTGACAGAACAGGGTAACGGGTGGTTTTATAAGCGCAATCTTAGCCCCATCAATCCGGTTCAAGAGAATGGAAAAACCCATGTTGAGGCTCGTTTTGCCCCTGTCGAACGGGTGGCAACTCAACTTGTCGTGGGATTGAGGAATGGAGCACAGTTTCTTGATCTGGCAGGAGACGGTCAGCCAGATCTGGTCATATTGCAGAGTCCAACGCCCGGTTTCTACGAACGGACTCAGGATGAAGACTGGCAACTGTTTACTCCCTTTAAGTCGTTACCCAAGTTGGATTGGAATAGTCCTAATCTAAAGTTTATTGACCTGAATGGAGATGGTCACAGTGACATTCTGATTACAGAAGACGATTGTTTTGTTTGGTATCCGTCTCTGGCAGAAGATGGGTTTAGCGCAGCCGAGCGAGCGTACCACTCCTGGGATGAGGAGAAGGGGCCTCGAATTGTGTTTGCGGACAATACCCAGTCGATTTACCTGGCGGATATATCGGGGGATGGGCTGACCGATATCGTCCGTATTCGCAATGGCGAAGTTTGCTACTGGCCTAACCTCGGCTATGGACGCTTTGGGACCAAAGTGACGATGGATCATGCCCCCTGGTTTGATGCGCCCGACCTGTTTAACCAGCGTCGCATTCTGTTAGCTGATATTGATGGGTCGGGAACAACCGATATTCTTTACTTGAGTGGAGACGGGGTACAGGTTTACTTTAATCAATCGGGGAATAGTTGGGCTACAAAGCAAGTCTTAAAGAGC
>JBCBSL010000004.1:0-42872 GCA_039819145.1 Cyanobacteria bacterium J06638_22 | reverse complement strand
CCGCGACGAAAAAATCTGCCACAGCAAACAAGACTCCGGCGGCAACCAAACCCGCGACCGCAAAAAAACCTGCCGCAACAAAGAAGGCCACAACAGCGAGCAAACCTACCGCGACGAAAAAACCTGCCACAATAGACAAAACAGCCGTGGCAAGTAAGACAGTTACTACCAAGAAGATTCAATCTAAACCCGCTCGCGACACAACACGATCGAGCAAAACGGTCATACGCTCATCGAGTCGAAAACAAACGAGCAATGGGAAATCGACAACGACGTCGGCTCTTTCGGTGCTTCCTAAGGGCTTACAGGCCCGTGGACGCCGCAAGGTTGAAGCCTAATATTATTGATTGACACCCCCTTTCCAGAGCAAGTCTTTTAGCTTGCTCTGGAAAGGGCTTGACTTTATTCCTACAACGGGCTACTAAGCTGAATTAGCACCGTCGCTTGGCCTCCTTTGGACCTATTTGATATTTTTTGGAGGACCAATGCATAGATTTCTTCCTATTGCATTTATTGTTGCAATGCTTCCTGCGTGTGAACGGGTATCGTTATTGAGCGCATCCGCAGTTGAACAACGACGAACGGCTAATGATATGCAAGCCAGGCTGACCATGGCGGCGACTTGTGATATTGCGATCGGTTCGTATTTTCGTGAGCTCAACGCCACTGAACGACAATATGCGGGACTCGTCTGCGGCGGGGAACAACCCACAGAAGGCGAGCTTAGGCTTCCCGCGCGCCTTGGCATCGATTCGGAAGGAAAAGTCCGCCTTCTACCGGTTCTGCCGTAGGACAATTCCCTGTGCTGCCTGAACTCTGTACCCGCGGTTTTGTCTCGGTGGTCAACTCGCAAAGGCGCAACACTATGTTTTCTGGCAAAAAACCAGTCTTATATTGCGCCGTTGAAGCATTAGAAGCTTATGCCATTTTCATAGGACCCGCCACGGGTGTAGCCAAACAGAAATAGCGGATTCACCCCTGCCATTCATTGCGATACCAGTCGACAAAACGGGCAACGCCCTCATTGAGGGGGGTCGAGGGCTTGAAACCAACGTCCCGTATTAGATCGTCCACATTAGCAAAGGTTGCGGGCACGTCACCGGGTTGCATCGGCTTCATGATCTTCTCAGACGTCAAGCCGAGTTCGGCTTCAAGGGTCTCAATCATAACCATCAACTCGACTGGTTGGTTGTTGCCTATATTATAGATCTTGAAGGGGGCCATACTGGTTCCGGGGTCTGGATCGTTGCCGGACCAATCGGTGTTTGGCTCCGGCATGTTCACCATGACACGCCGCACACCTTCAATAATATCGTCGACGTAGGTGAAATCCCGCTTCATCCGACCATGGTTGAAGATTTTGATCGGCCGACCCTCAATGATTGCTTTGGTGAAGATAAACATCGCCATATCCGGCCGGCCCCAAGGGCCATAAACTGTGAAGAACCGAAGTCCCGTCGTCGGTAAATCATAAAGATGACTATAAGTATGGGCCATCAACTCATTAGCCTTCTTAGTGGCCGCATAAAGGCTAACCGGATGATCGACATTGTCGTGCACCGAAAACGGCATCTTGGTATTGGCGCCATAGACCGAGCTTGTTGAGGCATAAACCAGATGGCGCACGTCGTAGTGCCGGCAGCCCTCGAGAATATTGAGAAAGCCGACAACATTGCTGTCGACATAAGCATGCGGGTTCTCGAGCGAATAGCGCACGCCCGCTTGTGCTGCGAGATTGACGACGATGATTGGTTTCAGTTCCTCGAACAGGGCCATTACACCCTGACGGTCTTCAAGACCCAATCTCGCCAAGGTAAACGTCTCAAAGCGTTCAAGCCGAGCCAACCGCGCCTCCTTGAGACGAACCGCGTAATAGGCATTGAGGTTGTCGAGGCCGACAACGGTCAATCCCTCCTCGAGCAACCTTCGCGCCAGATGATAGCCGATAAAGCCAGCCGCCCCCGTGACCAGAATAGGCCCAGCTTTTATGTCCATCGCCATCACTTTCCTCACAACATGCAGAAACGAACCCGACACTTTTGGCAGCCCGTCTCTCCTGACGCCAGCAGCCTTCCGCCAGTTAGGACAAGAACGAACCCAAGCCTAGCTAGAGCTCGAAATAATTTACTGAGTCTCTATGCAAACCACTGGTCACGAATAGATTTGCTTACGGCACAAACAAACCCGAGTTCGATCCGAATACGACCTGCTCAAAACTTTATGCCTCTTGCGGCAAGGCTACGGAATAATGCAAGGGCACCATCGCGCCACGGTTCGATCTCCGGAGCAAGACCCACACGGTTTGTTAATGTGCCAAGCTTCGATGTCGCAATTTCGACTCGATCACCTTGCTTATGTGTGAATCCCTCACCTGATTTATCGCGATCTTTAGTCGGCGCAAACATCGTCCCGGTATAAAGCACGGCACCATCGGGATAGTGATGGCATTCAAAAAGCTGACGCGCCAAGTCGAGCGGATCACGACTGATCATCGCCAGCGAACTCGAAGCGTCCAGTTGAAAGCCATCCCCGCCCTTGACAGTAAGACTAATCTTCATCTCTCGAACATCGTCAAGACCAAAGCTCTCATCGAATAAACGCACAAACGGACCCAAGGCTGACGATCCGTTATTATCCTTGGCTTTGCCCAGCAGCAGAGCACTGCGTCCTTCAAAGTCGCGAAGATTGACGTCATTGCCAAGAACAGCCCCTCGAACTGAACCATCTGGAGCAATCACAAGCGCCACCTCAGGCTCCGGATTATTCCAGGTCGAGCGTGGATGAAGGCCAACCCAGGCACCAAATCCAACAGAACCCAGGGGCTGGCATTTCGTGAAAATTTCTGCATCAACACCAAGCCCAACTTCTAGATACTGCGACCAGAGTTGCTTTCCTTCGAGCAAAGCTTTCAGTTCTCGTGCTTGATCAGAGCCGGGGCGAATAGCGCGAAGATCAGTGCCGATTGCCTGCACGAGCTCTTGTCGAATGCCTTGCGCTCGACTCGGATCACCCTTTGCAGCCTCCTCCACTACTCTCTCGATCATGCTTGAGGCGAACGTTACGCCGCAGGCTTTGATCGCCTGAAGATCGACCGGGGCGAGAAGATAAGGCTGATTTGGATCACGTCGAGTCTCATCACTATTGGACAAGATTGCCTCTAGACTTCCCAAACTTGGTCCATCAGTTCGTTGTACAGCCAGAGCTGGTTCGGTTTCCCCCAGTAAATGTGTAACTGTCGGAAAACTTTCAGTTACATCAATAATCTCGTCCCCACGAACGATGCCAACAGCTGGGCCGGTTACTGTCATAATCCGCCCAACTAAGGTTGCGGCCGCTGCGTCCTCGGGCAGCACAGCACCAGTGCGAACGTCCATTTCGATGACTTCGCTCATACGCATTGATTGAATTTCCTCCTGATCGTCGTGCCGTTCGCGTTTGCCTGAGCCTTTTTAACGATAAATAGCATTATGTCATTCACCTACGGCTCCCCAAAAGGGCTTATCAACGATACAATTACCGCCCGCAGTGGCAGCCTTACCAGAATTAATGCGCCCCGTTTCCTATACTAGGAAATATAGCGGGCCCGCTTTTTCTTATATTGACAGAGACATTCTCGACTATGCCAGAGTTCGAAACGATCGGGCCATGAACTCTGGCTCGGATCCTAGAACGTCCTGGGGTTGGATGCCGCTTTGCGCGAGATCGGTCATGTCCTGGTATTGCCAAGTGAACATCAAAACCCCAATACTGGGGAATCACAACTGAAATGAAGGGGTGCTGATTGCAGCAGTCATACCCAACCCCTGACCTCTCCTTACGTATAAAGAATGGATCCGCTGTCTCCTACCCGCCTCAATCTTTGAATGAGCAGAAAATCTTGAGCTCCTCTCTCCAGCCGGCTTCACATTAGAACCCAAAAGCAGTGTGATTTCGTTATTCATTCTGAACGCTCAGACCAGCACACACTGCAAACATTCGGCCGAGCCGATATTGTTGAGGGGTCTTGATGAACGTTCTGGAGAAACTGCAGTCCTGATGTGGCAGGCGACCATCATCAGATCATTCGTCGCATCGATCGATACTGGGCTATATCGTGAGGGTGTCATCCGTAGCCTCAAATTCGTTTGATCTTTTGCTTTGCAACCTTTCGCCAGTCTTCTCGAACGCCTACTCTACACTCCCCAACGTAATGCCAAGATTGCGCTGCTGGTCGATTACTTTCGTAGCGTTCCAGATCCCGATCGAGGGTTTGGCTTGGCGGCATTGGCGGACGGTTTCGCATTCGCAAACGCGAAGCCGTCAATGGTGCGCACACTCGCCACGAAGCGAACAGACCCTGCGCTTTTTGCCTGGTCCTATGACTTTGTAGGAGATCTTGCTGAAACCACCGCGTTGATTTGGCCACAACGCCCAAGCAACCGCCGCTGGCCAAGCTTGGCCGAAGTCATCGAAACTTTGAATGCGATCGATAAGCGCAGCTTGCCAGACATTCTTGAAATTTGGCTCGATACGCTCGATGCGAATGGCCGATGGGCACTTCTAAAGCTCGTTACGGGCAGTCTGCGTATCGGCGTTTCAGCGCGACTTACCAAGCTCGCCCTGGCGCAATACGGAGATAAGGATCCGGCTGAGATCGAGGAAGTCTGGCATGGCATCATGCCACCCTACCCTTCTCTCTTCGCCTGGCTCGATGGAGAAGGCGATAAGCCCTCGTTCGATACTCAACCCGTCTTTCGCCCGTTAATGCTGGCTCATCCGCTAGAATATGAGGATATTAGAAGGCTGGATATCAAAAATTATAGCGCCGAGTGGAAATGGGACGGCATTCGTGTACAGTTGGCGGTCGTTCAAGGGCAAAAACGACTTTATTCACGCACAGGCGATGAGATTGGAGGAAGTTTTCCGGACATTCTCGAAGCTATGAACTTTGAAGGTGTGCTTGATGGGGAACTCCTGATCGTTCGCAACCAGACGGTCGGCAGTTTCAACGATCTACAACAGCGACTAGGGCGCAAAGCGCCAACAACCAAACTGATCGAGGCTTACCCAGCATTCGTTCATCTTTATGATATTCTGTTCGACAATCGTGAAGATCTACGCAACGCGACCTTTACTATCCGCCGAAAGCGCCTTGAAAGATTTTTTGAGCAAACACGTCCGACACGCATGGATGTGCCACCAGTAATAACATTCGAAACACAGGAAGATCTTGAGCGGTTGCGCGCTTCATGCCGAGGAACAGAGCGTGAAGGATTGATGCTGAAGCGCCTTGATAGCGTTTATGTTGCCGGACGGCCAAAGGGCCCATGGTTCAAATGGAAACGCGATGCACTCTCCCTCGACACTGTCCTAATGTACGCCCAACGGGGACATGGCAGGCGAAGTTCGTTTTATTCGGATTTCACTTTTGGTGCTTGGCGCAATAATGGACCGCGCCAAGACGATGTGGAGCTAGTTCCGGTCGGCAAGGCTTATTTTGGTTTTACCGATGAGGAGTTACGCCAACTTGATCGCTGGGTCCGCAATCACACCACCAATCGTTTTGGGCCCGTACGTGAAGTCGAGCCTGCTCTCGTGCTTGAGATTGCCTTTGATTCGGTACATCGTTCAACACGTCACAAATCCGGCGTTGCCATGCGCTTTCCACGTATCAATCGGATTCGGTGGGATAAGCCAGCCGATGAGGCCGATCGACTTGAGCAATTAGAGCGCCTGATTGAATAATGCATCGTGCTTAGTAATCGCAAAATCTTCAAGGAAGCCCTCACGGAAAAAGTTTTCGCTCTCCGAGAAGGGCTCACAATTGGGGCAATGCAATTGGCTGCTTCGAGTAGTTCCCAGCGCCAATAACCTACACCATGAGGATCCAACGGAAATGTTAGGTGCCAACAACGGAGCGTTGAGGATCCCATGTGTGGAATCGTAGCGGTCATTGGTAAAGGCGACGTAGCCCCGATTCTCTTGGATGCGCTTCGAAGACTTGAATACCGAGGCTATGATAGCGCCGGTATCGCCACGTTGGTCGATGGGGAAATTCAGCGGCGTCGCGCACAAGGAAAACTTAATAATCTCGCTGACCTAATCACCGTCGAACCGCTCGGCGGACGAACTGGTATTGGACATACTCGCTGGGCCACACACGGTATTCCAAACGAAACCAATGCGCATCCGCACATGGTGCAGGGCGTTGCCGTTGTGCACAATGGGATCATCGAAAATTTCCAAAAGCTACGACAAAATCTAATCAATCAAGGTTGTGGCTTTGAAACGCAAACAGATACTGAGGTTATTCCTCAGCTAATTAGCTATTTTTGGAAGCGGGGCGCGACACCGGTAGAAGCCGTACGCCACGCCCTTGCCCAGCTTGAGGGCGCGTTTGCGGTAGCGATCCTATTTGAAGGACAGGATGATCTTGTAATCGCTGCCCGCAAAGGTAGTCCGCTGGCTGTTGGTTATGGCGAGGGCGAGATGTTTGTGGGTTCAGATGCTTTGGCACTGGCGCCATTAACGGACCGTATCCAGTATCTTGAAGAGGGCGATATAGCGGTCTTGCACGGCAGTATGGCCACATTGACGAACCCGTCAGGAAACGTGGTTGACCGCCCGGTCGTTACGACCGCCCTTTCCGGTGCAGCAATCGGCAAGGGCAACTACCGTCACTTCATGGAAAAGGAGATTTTCGAACAACCGGCTGTCTTGGGTGATACGCTTCGGTCATTCGCAAATCCCGTTGATCATCGTATCGTACTACCTCCCCTACCCTTCACATTCACTTCAGTCCAACGTTTGGCCATGGTCGCCTGCGGTACGGCCTCCTATGCATGCCTAATCGGCAAATATTGGTTTGAACAGCTGGCACGCTTACCCGTCGACTGGGATATTGCGTCGGAATTTCGGTATCGCGAATGGCCCCTTGCGGACCAAGAAGCCGGTATCTTCGTTTCCCAATCGGGAGAGACAGCGGATACGTTGGCAGCGATGCGCTATTTGAAAGCCAATGGCCATAAGACGTTGGCAATAGTGAATGCGGCCGAGAGCACGATAGCGCGTGAATGTGATGGCGTGTTGCGAACATTGGCAGGGCCTGAAATTGGTGTCGCATCGACCAAGGCGTTTACGACACAATTGGCTACTCTTGCCTGTCTGGCGATTGCGGCAGCGCGTGAGCGAGGCATTCTCGAAGAAGAGCGTGAAATGGAACTCAGTCACGCACTCGATGAAATTCCCGCACGTATTCTGCAGGTTCTAAAAAACACTAAGCCACTTGAAGCTATTGCACAGGAACTCTCTCAAGCGCGTGACGTTCTTTATATTGGACGGGGTCTAGCTTATCCTGTTGCACTCGAGGGAGCGCTTAAACTCAAGGAAATCAGCTATATTCATGCCGAGGCCTATGCGGCAGGTGAATTGAAACATGGCCCCATCGCACTTATTGACGATGATGTTCCGGTAATCATTGTGGCGCCGCCTGACGCGCTGTTCGAGAAGACGATCAACAACCTCCAAGAGGTTGTTGCGCGCGGCGGCAAGGTACTTTTACTGAGTGATGTGGAAGGCTGCGATAGGCTGAAGGATATTGTCTGGCAAGCGATTGCAATACCCAAATGTAATCCGATACTAGCACCGATCCTCTACTCGATACCCATCCAGCTTCTGGCGTATTATACAGCTGTTTCAAAGGGTACGGATGTCGACCAACCTCGGAATCTTGCCAAGTCTGTCACCGTGGAATAGACAACTATAAGCTTATATTGTTAAAACAATAAACGCGTTCAAGCGCGCGCTGTTGTCAAAATGATTTTAGGGCGCATCGTTGCGCTTGATGTCCTCCAATGACTGCAAGCCTCGATCGCGGAATACTCGATCCAGCCCTTCCATCAACAGGCTATGCATTTTAACGCGTTCTTCAAACGCGAGCCGACGCAACTGTTCATAGACATCAAGCGGTAGATAGACAGTTTGTTGTTTGATCGGTCGTTTGGCTTTCTGCGTTTCGCCGGTCGTCAAATTACTCGGCGGTTGCGACGTTGGTTGCGGTGCCTCAGTTTCTGATCGCAGTATAGCCTCAAGCGACGTGCGCTTTTTGTTCATTATCCAACTTCTCCAATTTTCCAAGGATCCAACGCCAGAGTTCGGCAATTTCCTGAGCACCCTTACCTTCGGAATCATATTCGGTAACAGCTAGCCCGGCCCCCTGAGCGTCTTGAAAGGCATTACGCGCAACTACCGGCACAGGCGCTACCATGCCTAAGACAGCAAGTCCCATCTGCGCTTCCTTCACCCGCGATCCCCGTGGTGGTGTTTGCATGAGAACGAATGCTGCGGGCTTCTCCAAACGGCGGACCGTGCCGATGGTTGTCGGTGTCGCCTTCATATCCGCAGGTGTTGGCCGGCAGGGTATCAAGCAAAAGTCGGAAAGCCTGATTGCCGCCGCAACGGATGGTTCATCACGACCAGGTGTATCAATTAGAACGTGTGAGAAGCCCTGTGTTCGTGCCAATTCAATGGCTGACGCTAATTCTGTCGTGGTAAGATGAGCGAGACGTGGCGTGGTAGCGTCCCGGTCCTGGTACCAAGCTTCCGCTGTGCCCTGAGGATCGAGATCAAGAATAAGGACCCGACCACCAAGTTGCTCTGCCACCACTGCTAGGTTGGTGCATAAAGTGGTTTTGCCACTCCCCCCCTTCTGTGTGACGAAACTCAAGACGTGCATCGAACTCTCAGTTCACAACAATATAACGCGAAGCATGTGTAGGCGTATCACTGCACCAATGTAAAGCGCTTAAACATTGTCTTGCTATACCATTATCCGCGTGTCGCCCTATAATCTAACTGGCCTTATTTGTTCAGTTATACCATTACACATAAACACGCTTTAGCCACTATGCGCGTATACCTTCTTTGCAACATTCTCCACGACCAGTTGCACCAGCCGCATATCGACGTCGCAATCAAACTTCCGAGCAAAAAACATCCGTGAATCGATAATGCTTTCATGGTCAACCATTGTAAGGGTATTTGGGCTTCCCCCTATGCCACTCCATTTCACAAAGGTACGATTGCGGTCCGCCGTTGTCCCTGCAAGGGGACTATCCTGAAGCACATTCTGAAAATAAAGTTCGTCAGGCGCCTGCACATAATACAAAAATCGTCTGTAAGCTTGCGCTTTCGGTGCTTCTACAATCCATTTGCAGAACTCTCGTTCTAAAACGTGCCACCATGACCCTTTCCAGTGAATTTTCAATTCTCGAGGTATCAGGCGGGGCAGGGGGGTCTTAATCAATCGCTGGCCGTATTGGAATGTCAGCAAATGCGGTCTTCGGCGAATATGGAACGGTAGTGCCCCTAAAGGCTCCATCGACACATAATTGGCGCCATAGCTATCCTTCAGTTCCTCAACGATTTCCTCACGAGGGCGCAGTTGAAGATCCTGACCGCTCAGATTCATCAGATAATTGAAATCTCCGAACACCTCCAATCCAGCACGAATTGCCTCTAACTCAATTTCAACAAGACCTGGCCCCATCCACACGACCGATTGTCGCTCCAGCCAGAGGATATTATCGGCTTCGCCAGCGATCTCTCGGAACTTTTCATAAACATCGGTAGGGGTTTTGCGATCAACATGGAGAATAAAGGCGTCATGGCGATTATAAATAGTCTGCCAAAGCCAAAAGAATTGTTCAGGCTTCTTATAAAGGCTGACCGTATATAGTAGTTTCAACGGATTAGAACCTGCTTTTAGTCGTCGAACGAATCCATCAGAGCAACTTAATGGTCGACCGAAAAGCAATCTACTTACTTCATGCTACGTTAACGCAAATTCTCCCAGTAGAAGCGGAGGCCAGTCGAGAGCTGCTCTGGCATTAATTGCCTCTGATGGCGCCATCCCGCCCAAATAATCTCACGATCATCGATCCTTGGAATTAACTTTTCAGCCAATACCCACTCAAAAAAGTCGACGGCAATGGTCCGACCACCGACACGAAACTTCCCAGAACCTGTAAATACGAGTTCGGATTCGTTGACAATCAGACCAATCTCTTCTCGAGCTTCGCGGCATGCCGCGATTACCGATGGTTCACGTCCTGCTCGGCCGCCACCTGGCAGGTCGAGCCCGTATCGGTAAGATTGACAAACAACAAGAAGGTGATTCTCGTGCCGAATGACCAGCGATGCGCCGTAGACATGTGGGCGGCGCACGATCCACCAGAAACGAGCGACCCAATAACTCGCTCGTAACCCTATTCGAAAGAGCCAATTCAAGGCATTATTACAGCATTACGATTAAGCAACGACACAGCGAAACATCTATACCCTTATAGGGTTAAAGAGGCGGTTTTATATCTGCCGATGACACTAACCTTGCGGGTCCATCGGGCAACGCCTTCTGTATCGTTGAGCGCAATAAGCCGGCAAGAGTCTGTTTAATGAAAGGCTGATACTGAAACGCGTAGCGTTGCAATAGCCGCCTTGGTTCCTTGTATATGCGGTAAGCCCAGCGAAGATTATGAGCATCGATCCACACAGGGTAATACTGCTCCTTGGCTGCAAGTTGATCCAAAAAGCCGCCGCAGGTGAAGGCGACACCTTTGAAGCCGCTTTTCTTTAAAGCCAATAAGAAGGCCTCCTGATGGGGCGCGCCCATACCGCAAAGGACCGTTTCTGCCTCAGACCGAAGCACATCAGTGATGATCTTGTCCCAGGAACGATACCCGTCGCTCAAACCAACCAAACATACGCACGGAAACCGTTCGTTTATTTTCTTGGCGGCTGAGACCGCAACGCCATCATGACCGCCGACCACGTAAAGCTTCGATGACCGCTCATTAAGAGAACTAAGGACTGGGTGATAAAGAGAGGAAGCATCAAAACTTAGTCGCTTAATTACGTCTCCAGAGAGCCATTGTGCAGCTTTCACGACTCCTATGCCATCGGCAAGAACAAGGTCAAAATCCTCTAAGTATTGCGTATAGTCTTGATTGCTCTCGCGCACAAACCACGAGTGAGGGTTGACGAATGTTACAAGCCACGCTGCGTCTGGTTTATTCAGACGCTTCTCCATTTCCCGAACGACGAGAGACGTGTCCTGAACATCAGAAATATCAAGACCAAACAAGGTAATTCGCCGCATTGATTGGAACCCAGCAAGCTTTGCCTGTCATGCCATGTCCTTTCTCGACAAAGATGAGGATCAGTCATGACGAGCGTCTAAACGATTGCTTCCTGGTTACTCAGCGAGCCGTCTGGGTGAGTTAAAGCGAGTGGTTAATGCGCATATCTGGTGATGATCTCGTTTATTCTCTTATGAAGGGCCTGTGAACTTTCAAAAGATGATCAGCCAAGGCTGTTAAAGAGTTAGTATTTATAAGTTAAAGAGTTAAGGGCTGAATTAACCCTTTAAATACAAAGTGTTATAGCTGATTTTGTGAATGATGTACCGAGGATCTGTGAATGATGTACCGAATCATTTTGTGAATGATGTACCGAGGATCTGTGAATGATGTACCGAAAGAAAACGCACCGCGGAGAACCACGAGCGGCCCTTCTGGTGAAGCTGTGGATAAGTCGCTGATTGTTCAGCCAAAGGGATGTAAATGTGAATGATGTACCGAATGATGGGGAGCGTCTGCACGCAATCGAAGATAATTTGGCTCATTCTCTATCGATATTGTGAATGATGTACCGAATCGAAAATGCTGTGCGTCGAGGGTTATGGCCTCAGCGTTAAAGCGCTCTTTTTCTTGTCAGGGCTGATTTTTGAACGGTCTTTGACGAGAATTATCAAACCTCCCAGGGTCTCTCGTCTAGTGTGGTTTTCACCGATCATGTCAATGATGTGAATGATGTACCGAATGATCACCGCTGGAATAGTGGCTATTCCGTGTGATTACTAGCTCAGAACATCTTGTGCTCTTGAGCGAGATGAGGGGAGGGGCATAGAGTGTGAACGAAGTACCGAGCCGGAATTCAGCCAAGCATCAAGCATGGGAGAGATGGTGCCTGTTGCGTGGATGGTCACGTGGACGGAAGGTGACCAGGATCCGTTCATTGCTCGCCCAGCGCCGGCCATCGAAGCCGCCATCCTCAATATCCGCCTTATCCTTTGGATCAAAGTTCATTGTGATATGATACTCTGGCAGATCATCGGCCTCGATGACACGCCGGAGCTGTGGTTTGAAGAAGCGTGGTTCGAGAACGGAACCGCATTTTTCGATGAGACGCGGCAAGCTGATAACCCAACACTCCTGATGACCGCAATGTTTACGAGCTAGTTCATAAAGGCGTCGTTTCAAACCCATTGTGAGCTTGAAGTAGCGGCTATCAATGGTGAGAACACGCCGGTCTTTGACAATGGCACGAAACATCCAGTCGTTAAGCGTAATCTCACAAGCTGCCATCACTTGTTTGCCGGCTTTCGTTTTGCGTTCCAAAACCCGGAATGTCTCGATCCATCCAAACCCGCGCCTTTCCTTGGTTTCGCCCGAGGCAATGGTCGTGACGATCGTTGTTGATCGTAAGCGGAACATGGCGTCCAGAAGGAGCTCATAGGCTCGCTTGCCCGATCCGCGACCCGTAACACGCAGCAGATTGTAGGCATTGAAGCGGATCGTTTTTTCAACCGGCAAACCTCTCTCAAGTCGATCGTTGATGACGCTTGCCAAAAATATCAGGATGTCCTTATCCCAAATCGTTGCGATACCTTTATCACCTGGACGAACTTCGATCTTCACATTGCCATCGTCATAGACGAGCGGTCTCATACGCGGCGTCTTTTGCAACGAGAAGAAGGGAAACTCCATCAAGGCGCGGTCATCCTTGATGGGTGCATTAATTAGGCTATCAAGAAAGAGATCGACCTGCTGCTCAGCCATGCCAGGTTCCACAGCAAAACTGAGCGGGACACCATGCATGTGAATGATATACCGAGTAGAGGATCGTCTTAGTCACTGCGTCTACGATCCCTGATCTCGACTGCAGGAATATCATAACCAGCCTGAGCTAGGGCTCGCAGGATGAGTGCTCGTATGGTTGTATCCTCGTCAGCAACGCGAACACGCAGTTGCCTGATGACAGATTGCGGGAGGCTAACCGTGACCTTCCGATCATCCATTTAAGAAGTTATTGCCCGGAAGGGCCTGAGCAGCTGTAGGGCTCAATGAAAATTCTCATTGTCGAATCTTGAACTAAACAATCCGAGACCCATACATACAGTTGACTGTATGTGTTGCTAATGGATCCAGGAATGTTTGTCGAGGTTTGTTAGGATGTTCAGGCTATCTTCTTATCAGATGATAGCCTGAAAACATGAAAAGCGCATAAGCTTGTAGAAAAGAGCTATTGGGCAAATCGCTCTTCGACGTAGCGGATCAGTTGCGCCAGACACTCATCAACAGGATACTGGTCCGTCCGGATTACCAATTCCACAACCTCCGGTGCCTCATAGGGAGAACTGATACCTGTAAATTCAGGGATTTCGCCGGTTCGTGCACGCTTATAGAGGCCTTTGGGATCGCGTTGCTCGCAAGCTTCGAGAGAAGCTTGGATATGAATCTCGTGGAACCTGTCGGCAGCTGCTTGGCGCGCCCGGTCACGATCTGAACGATAAGGCGAAATAAACGAGCTAATGACGATAAATCCGGCATCCGAGAAGAGCGCCGCAACCTCACCAACCCGTCGGATATTTTCAGCTCTATCTTCGGGACTGAAACCAAGATTGGCATTCAATCCGCCACGAATGTTGTCGCCGTCGAGTACATATACTTGATAGCCTTTGGCGAAAAGTTCGCGCTCTAGAGCCAAGGCTAAGGTTGACTTGCCGGACCCAGATAAACCCGTAAACCAAAGCACACTACCGGCATGACCGTTACGGGCTTGCCGTGCTTCAGAAGTGACCGAGTGCCCAACGGCGGTAATATTCGTTGAGCGAACGGTTACAAGCTCACGCTGGTCGGGATATCCCTCCATTGAAATGATCCCACCACCGACCGGCAGGTAGTTGTCAACCAGGACGAAACGGCCTGTTGCGGGATCCTTGGCATGTTCATCGAGAGCCAGCATGCGCCGGGTTCTAATCACGACTTCGCCAGCGCCATGCCGATCGATTTGTTCGGCGCTTGCCGAAGAAAGGTCATCAGTATTGATGACATGCTTAATAGCTTCGATTGTTGCCGTGGCTTCGGTCGTGTTGAACTTGAGAGTGAAGTAGCTACCCACTCGCAAAGGCGTGTGCCCGAGCCAAAAGATCCGAGCTTTGAAAACATTGCTCTCGATCGGTGGGTTTTCGAGATGGCTCATGACTTCGCCACGCTCGACGAAGATCTGCTCGCTCAACGTCACGCCAACACTTTGGCCAGCTTCAGCATGGCTGGGAGAATCGCCAGCATTCCAACTTTCGATCGACTTGATTTGACTGGTTTTGTTGGATGGCGAGAAAATGATTTCATCGCCGACGCTGAAGTTACCGGCCTCAACTCGTCCGGCTATGATTCGCCGTTGATCGAATTTGTATACGTCTTGCACCGGCATGCGTAACGGCCGCTCTACCGGCCGCGCCAATGACTCGAAGCTGTCGAGCGCCTGAACCACCGTATGCCCCTGATACCAAGGCATATGATGGCTGTGGTCGATCATATTATCGCCGTCCCGAGCTGAGATCGGGATGAAGCAAACGGGCTCTACACCCAACCCTTTGAGATAGGCTCGATAGGTCTCGGCGATTCGACCAAAGCGTTCCGCACTATAGTCGACAAGATCCATCTTATTGACGACGACAGCGACCTGGTTGACGCCCAGGAGATGAAGGAGATAGCCATGTCGACGCGATTGCTCTTGCACGCCCTCATGAGCATCAATCAACAGTAGCGCCGCCTCACTGTTGGCGGCGCCGGTGATCATGTTCTTCAAAAATTCCTTATGGCCGGGCGCATCGATGATGACATAAGGTCGTTTTTGGGTGCGAAAGCGGATTTGGGTCGTGTCGATTGTGATGCCTTGATCACGCTCAGCTTGAATGGCGTCCATCAAGAAGGCCCATTCGAACGGCATACCACGCCGCTCTGACATGGCCTTGATGGACTCAAACCGGCCATCGGGCAGAGACCCCGTATCGTGAATCAGGCGACCGACAAGAGTCGATTTTCCATGATCAACATGGCCGACAATGACGATGCGAAGAAGGGAGGCATCGGAAGACATTGAATGACAATCCGCTTTCGAAATAATTGCTTACATGTAGCCGGCGCTACGAAGACGCTCGAAAGCGTCTTCGGATTCATGATCCATAGCTCGACCTGAACGTTCGGGAATTTTGGTTGTTTCGAGTTCCTCGATGATCTCGTCGATCGTGGCGGCCGTGCTTGCTACAGGCGAGGTGATGTCTTGGTCGCCGAGAGACCGGTAGCGTTTGCCGTCCTTGGCGAAGTAGAGATCGATGATCGGGATGTTCTCGCGTTTGGTGTATCGCCAGATATCAACCTCCGTCCAATGCAGTATCGGATGAACCCTAACATGAACATCTTCTGGGAAGCTCGTCATGTACTGCCCCCAAAATTCCGGGGGTTGATCTTTGAGGTCCCAACTACTGTCGGCGCCACGGGGACTGAAATACCGTTCCTTGGCGCGTATAGCTTCCTCATCTCGGCGGATCCCAGCAATTAGGCCCTTAAATCCATGTTTGGCGACAGCGTCTTTTAGTCCTAGAGTTTTGCGCGCTGCTGAGCGCGACGCAGGCGGCAAGGTCGGATCCGTCGCCTCGACAGGAGGGCACTCTTCGCGCAAGAAATTAAGGCCCCACTCCTCGGCGTAACGATCACGGAACGCATACATCTCGGGGAATTTCTTGCCAGTGTCGACATGGACCACCGGCAATGGCACATGGCCGAGAAATGCCTTGCGGCAAAGCCACAAGACGACATTGCTATCCTTACCAAGCGACCAGAGAATGGCGAGCTTATCGAGCTTTGCAAACGCCTCGCGCAAAATATAGACACTTTCTGCTTCGAGTTCGTCGAGGTAGTTCATTTTCATGCGTCCCAAAAACAAATCGTCATGACATCATCAAAGATTGTCGCGAGTGATAGTTGGCAGATTGTCACCTCTGGCGCGCTGGCTCTCCAAAGCCGGCGCTTATCAACCATAGGTAGATACTTATCCGCGTAACAATCGCCATGGCAAGACGTTGTTCGCGGCACTGCTAAGTTGATTCTGAGGCCTTCACATGCATCACGAGAAAGTAGCCTATGATGATGCGGCCTCCTGGCGAAGGTTATGGGTTGTTGAAGCAGCTGTGGAGGGCGCTTCGAATCGTTCGTCCGCGGCCGCATAGAAGCTCTGCTCGAGACGCAGGAAGTGAGCTTCCCAAGTCCAGTTAGTCTCTATGAATTGCCGCCCTGCCTGTCCTAATGTTTTGCCGCGATCGGGGTCACGCAAGATCTCTACAATAGAGTCTGCGAAATCTTGTGGATTTTCGGCAAGAAGGAGTTCTTGCTCATGAGTTGCTCCGATGCCGTGATTGGCAATTGGCGTCGCCACGACAGGCCGCGCCATTGCTAGATATTCCAAGAGTTTGTTTTGCAATCCCGCTGCTGCTCGAATCGGTGCCACGCAGACCGTGGCCGACGCCATATAATCGGCAGGATCATCAACGGTTCCAGTGACGGTAATGCCATTCACGCCATCCCATTGACACAGTGCCGGTACAGGATCGCGACCGACGAGTTGAAAGGTGGCTTCCGGAATGGCCTGTTTCACACGCGGCCAAATCTCATCAATAAACCATAATGCCGCTTGAATATTAGGTGGATAGCGCATGACGCCGGTCATCGTCACGACAAAATCACGGTTCTTGATATGATGGCGGGGCTTAAACTGCTCAACATCAACACCGTGCGGCCCGAAGACAAAATTTGTTATCGGCGGAGCCCCGGTCTCAAGACAGGCCCGTTTGATTGCTTCCAGATCTTTCTCACCAATAAGAACGGTTCTGGAAAAATGCTGCCAGATACGCGCCTCATAGCGCCGAATAAGGCGGCTCTCGAAGCTAAACACTAAGCGTTCGAACCATCGACGGGTCGTTGACGCAAGGCGCTCGGTATTGAGCGTTTGTGAAAGCTGAAGAGCTAGGAAACTTGTTGGCTTAGGCTTTGGGCCAGAGATGATATCTCGACCGACAGCCAGTCGCAATGCTTCGGCGCTGCGAATATAGTAGGCATAGGCCAAATCATAGGATGTGTCGTTAAGCGCTTGCTGTGCAGCCTGAATTTGCTGCTTGTTAACAAAATAGCTGATCTGTAGAGGGCGCGCCTGCAACAAACCGCTGAGTATACCTCTCAAACGCTGCCATCGTCCTTGATGATCAATTCTTAGATAGCTGCAGCGACTTTCAAGCCATGCGCGTTGCTTGGTTGTCATCGGCCGGTCGGCTACGTCGAGCGTATAAAAATCAATCTTGTGTCCACGAGCATGAAGAAATTCTAAGAGGTGCGCGACGGTGAGCTCGTCGCCGCGTGTCATCGGCAATGGTAAACGGCTATAGAGAAAAAGAATATTGAGAGGTCGCGACGTGGAAGGCAGCTTCATGGGCCGCGGCACGCCTGAGAAGCCCGTAGTCATTCTAAAATACGAGATCGTTTGCTATAAACCAGAGCCGGCCCATTAAACTAAGGGTTGGGTCATGTAAATGAAAGTGCTCCGATCTTCGTTGTCGTATCGACAATATATCACACAATTTTCTTCAGCCGTGCTTTCGAGACGACAATCAAATCAAAAAGACTTAATAAGCGCCACGTCGGATAACGACCGCCCAAAATGTTTTTGCGAGAATGACGATATCGTACCATAAATTCCAATTACGGACGTACCAAGTGTCGAGATTGACGCGCCGACTGTAGTCGACGTCGTTGCGTCCGCTAGCCTGCCAAATTCCTGTCAATCCAGGCCGCACCTGCAAATAATAAACTTGGCCATCACCATAACGAGCAAGTTCATCTCGCACGACAGGCCGCGGGCCGACCAAGCTCATGTCGCCTGCGAGAACATTGAAGAGTTGAGGCATCTCATCGAAACTCGTACGCCTAAGCCAATGGCCAATCGAGGTTATTCTTGGGTCGTTACGAAGCTTGAAATCTTGCTCCCATTCCGCTCGTGCTGAAGGGTTTTCAGCGAGTAGCTTGGCCAAGACATTGGCAGCATCGGTAATCATGGTGCGAAATTTATAGCACTTGAAAAGCCGACCATGCCTTCCGACCCGCTCATGCGCGAACAATACCGGCCCCCCGCTACGCGCGACGCGCCAAGCAATGAATGCCATCAATGGGGAAAGGGCGAGAAGTAGCAAAGACGCGATGATAAGATCAAAACATCGTTTGAGCATCCGCGGCCATGGCCGCGCCAGATTATTGTAAATTCGCAGCGAGAGAATTTCGCTCGAGAAGAAATGGGTAACACGAGTACGATTGATAGGCAGACCGCGCAAAGGTGATACAATATCGATATCACCATGGTGCAAGCTCAAATTCTCAATGAGCGTTTCTCGCCCCGCCATCTCGTCAAGTTCGAGTGCAACAATGACATGCGGATGGCCCAGCCAAGCTGGTAGTTCGTCCTTTGAGGGGTCAATCCCCTCAACCGGTACGTCGCGGCCGCAAACATCAAGGTGTTCCAACCCCTTCCGATTGCCGCATGGATCGAGAAACGCGACTATATCGTAGCCCAAATGATTACTGACTGCGAACTGATGCGCCGCTTCGATGGCGCTTGCGCTGGTGCCGATGACTACCGTCGGCTGTTTCCAGGTGCCGAGATGCACAAAAACCTGTTTCGCCAACATTCGCATCATGGGCAAGCAGATGATGATCGCGGTCCAACTTGTGACGACCCAGACGCGCGAGAAATTAACCTTAAGTAGATAAAGCAAGGCTGCGTCGATGATCAGTGCCAAAACCGCAACACCGACAATATCGCCGATTTCCTGCCAAAACGGCCTACGACGATTATAATGCCCAAGAAAATTAAAAACTGTCACACAAAATAAAATCAACAATAATAGAATAATGAATCTTTGTATATTGAGGTTATCATATGAAAAATTAACAAAGCCACCTGCCCCAAAAAGACAGGCCATTGTAACAGCGTCAATAATTGAAAGGCTTATCGGCGGCGCAATTCGACCGCTACGGCCAGCAATGATTTTGTGTGTTATCGAATCGACGGACATGAAACGAAAGCTCACTTTGAGGCACTAACAGAGAGGCGGCAAGGCTGCCGAGCGGCAAGAGGAAACGAATCGATTCCAGACAAACTGTTCCAGCACATCACAAAGAGCCTTATTTCTGCTCACTTGTAAGAACGACAAAAAGCAGATTATTCTTTTTAGATCAACTTTATAAGGGCGTGTGTTCATGTTGTCTGCAATGGTCGATTGACGCAGCTTCGAATGTTTGCACCGATGTTGGTTACAAAGCATGGTTTTGCGAGAAGAGCGTGTGATTTCAGTCACTTTGCGGCATCTCGAAGCAGTGCAATCTCTTATGGCTACTTCTACTCAATGAAGCGATTAATGCCGGTTTGCGACTGCGGTTTTATGGGTAATGGAGTTTTTAGCCAGCGCCCATCGATAGCGGCGATGCGTCGTGTGACCAAAAGCGCACTATGGGATTGATCTTAGACAACAATGACCACATTGCTCGCTGTCCGTGATCAGAATGCTTCTTCGCGAAGCGTATCATTGCTAGGTGTACGTGAGTCTATACCGAATCATGGCGCCATTACGTGTCCAACTTGGAGAATCTGCGATGACGAGAGAAGGGTTCGATAACGTCACTGCGTGAATGGCAATATGGCGTTTTCCTTGAAGCTTTCTCTTTGAGACGGTTGCCTCGGCTATTCAGGTTAAGTCACTCATATTAAGGATGAATGCCGGCGCTTGGAATTGATCGAAGTCGCGGGACACAAAACTATGGAATGCGATCTCTCCGTCATCGTGCCTCTTTACAATGAGGAGGACAGTGTTGAGCCGATGCTCGCAGCCATTAAGGCCGCCCTGATCGAGCTCGACCAAACGTGTGAAATCATCTTCGTTGACGATGGCAGTCAGGATCAAACATTTAACATCGCCGTTTCATTGGCAGCGTCGGAGCCCCTTTTGCGCGTGCTGAAACTGCGACGCAACACCGGACAAACAGCAGCGATGGCGGCGGGAATAGACTATGCTGAGGGACGTATACTAATTACAATGGATGGTGACCTGCAGAACGATCCCCGAGATATTCCCTTGTTTCTCGACAAAATCGAGAACGGTTTTGATCTTGTTGTAGGGTGGCGGCACCAACGACAGGATCATCAATCGCGGGTTTTACCATCAAAAGTGGCGAATTGGCTGATCGGGAAGATCACCGGTGTTCCGATCAAAGACAATGGTTGCTCGTTAAAGGCCTATCGTGCGGAAATAATTAAGGCCATCCCTCTTTACTCCGAGATGCATCGATTTATTCCCGCCATGGCATCTCTGGCCGGTGCAAATGTTGCCGAAATTAAGGTTCGCCATCATCCAAGGCGCTTTGGTCATTCCAAGTATGGATTTTCCCGGATCTACAAGGTTCTCATCGATCTCTTAGCAATCCGAACAATTTTGTCATTCAATCATCATCCTATGGCATGGCTTACTGGAGCGGCATTGATTGCGTTAGCTTGTAGTTTTGGTACGTTTTCGCTTGCACTCATTCAACTCTACACAAGCTATCAAACCCCAAGTGTTATTTTTCCAGGTTTAACAATCTTGCTGGGATCGTTGGCGATTTTTTTACTCTTCTTGGGCTTCTTGAATAATTTAATACATGTAACAATGCGTCATCATTTTGATCCGTTTTTGAAGATATCGGCCCGAGAGATTTCTGTTAATCTAAATAGCAATCTGAATTCATGACTGGCATCAAGCGATTATCGGTGGTCGTGCCGGTCACGCAAGATGAAGGCGACCTGGCACAGGATTTCATCGCCTATAAAACAGTGCTTGCCGACAATGCTGAGTTCGTTGATTTCATTTATGTACTCGACGGCCAGTGCCCACAGGCAGTTGAGGCTCTAAAATCTCTAAAGATCGCCGGTGAGCCACTGCAGATCTTGAGCTTTGCCAAAAGCAAGGGGGAGGCAGCAGCCCTTTCCGTCGGTTGTCACCATGCCGAGGGCGATGTCATTATGACTCTGCCGGCTAAAATGCAGGTCAAAACGGAAGAGCTCGCGCGATTACTCGTAGCTTTCGAGGGCACTGATATGGTAGTAGCCCAACGTCGACTCGATCGTGAGGCTTCTTTTGGGCGTGAAAAGAAACTCGAGTATATCTTAAAGCTTCTCCTTAATAGCCCGTTCAAAGATCTTCGTTGTGGTGTCCGTATCTTGCGCCCGCGGATTGCCGAGGAAATACCGCTTTATAACAATCAACACCGATTTTGGCCGATTTTGGCCCAAGAGCAAGGTTTTGTTGTCCGAGAACTCGAGGTCGAAGGCTACTTACAAAGAAAGCTCTCCCCGGGAGTTGACATTAACATCGTTTTAGATGTTATGACAGTATATTTTTTATTACGTTTTCTTCGCAAACCCTTTCGTTTTTTTGGCGGAGTTGGTTTTACTATCCTTGCAATCGGCGTCATCGCGACCGGTTATCTTGTAATCGAGCGGCTGTTTTTCGGGATTGGGCTCGCCGATCGGCCGGCACTCATTTTGTCAACGCTGATGATTGTTCTAGGAATTCAAATTCTTGCCGTTGGGTTGATCGGCGAAATTATCACATTTTCTTATACCAAAGATATCAAACCTTATAAGGTCGAGCGAATTGTCAAGTAGCGTATCATGATAATGGCCGACGCAAAGCTCGATAGAATCTCACAGTTTGTGTGGTTGAAGGGTTTGAAGACTGGGTGGTGGTTTGATGAGTAAGGCACGTCTGGTGCGAGCATCGAATGGTCAGTCTGTTCGAGGCCGAGCAGGAATTGAACGTCCGAAGGGGAGGGCGGTTACCGATCCATTCTTTGATCATACCCAAACAATCGATGTCTTGGGTATCCTGCAAGTTCTGCGCCGTCGGAAATGGCTGATTGCCACTGTGGTTTTGGTGGGAACACTGGCGGCTGGAATGTATGGTAAACAGTTGACGCCGGAATATACGGCGACCGCATCGATCATGATTGAACCCGAGGAATCGCAGGTCATCGACGTCGAAGCGGTTCGCCAAGGCCTATCTCTCGACCAGACTGGCACACTCGGAACTCAGATGCGGCTTCTACAGACACCAGCCTTTGCTGCGCGGGTCATGGAAGACCTCGATCTTTTCAACACGCCCGCTTATAATCCTACACTTGAGGAGGCCGACGTCAACGAGCTGCCGCTCAAGGTTGGTGAGCCATTCAAGAGCTTCCTCTCTTGGCTACCGGATGAATGGTTGATTGCGACGGGCCTCGCACAAACGAACGAGCCGCTTCTCGAAAGCGAGGCCCCTGCTTTACTGCGTGAAAGGGCAGTTGGGAGATTTTTGGGAGATCTTGAGGTAGCAAATGATATCGGCTCCTATATTCTTTCGGTCAGCTTTACATCACCGCGGCGAGAACAGTCGGCGCTAATCGCCAATCGCATTGCCGAAATCTACGTTGATGAGCGACTGCAGGGCCGTCTGATTGCGACGGATCGGGCTTCTCTTTGGCTCAGAGATCGCCTCAATGAGATGCAAGAAGAAGTGCAAAAAGCGGAAGCGTCTGTCGAACAATTCCGGGCGCGCAATGATCTTCTGGATAGCGAGGGTGTGACCCTCAATGAACAGGAACTCTCGAGTCTGAATGGCGAACTTATTGTCGCTCGTGGCGAGCTCGCCCAGTTGCAGGCGCAAATCGACCTCATTCGCCAGCTGCAGCGTTCGGGTCAAGGATTGGACGCCATTGCCGAGGTGATGAGCTCACCTGTTATCGTCCGGTTACGTGATCAGGAAACCCAACTGCTTCGAGAGGAAGCCGAGGCTGCGAGTCTTTACGGCGAAAGACACCCGCGAATGGCGCTCATTCAGCGCGAGCGGGAGCAACTTGCCGGTACGATCGATACCGAGGTCGAACGAGTTGTTCGCAACTTGCAGAACCAAGCGCAGGTTGCAGCCACACGCATCCGAACGATCGAAAACGAACTCAATGGCATTACTGCGGTCAATGTTCGTGATCGAGAAGCCGAAGTGAGATTACGCGAGCTTGAACGTCAGGCTGAGGCTAGCCGGGAGCTGTATGAAGCCTTCCTGCAACGCTTCAAAGAGACAAGCGAACAGATTGACTTGATCGAATCGGATGTTCGAATCGTTTCCGTGGCAACGCCTCCAGTTTCAGCCAGTACGCCTGGGACCAAGTTGTTCGCGGCCGCAGGGTTTGTCGTCTCATTTGTATTGGCAACCGGTATTGCCCTATTGCTTGAACGGATGGATCGCGGCTTGCGCAATGCACGTGAAGTCGAAGCCAGCCTCGGCCTGCCGACTATTGGGCTTGTACCGAAGCTGGACAAGCTCAAACGCAAACAACGGCCGCATCAATATCTGCTTGAAAAACCACTCTCTGCCTATGCTGAAGCCGTTCGCGCAGTTTACATGGCGGTTAAACTGTCCAGCGTCGACCATCCTCCTAAAGTGATTCTTGTCACCTCGTCATTGCCGCAAGAAGGCAAGACGACACTTGCTGTCAGTTTGGCAGCATTTGTTGCTCGTTCGCACAAGCGCGTCCTACTCATTGATCTCGATTTGCGCCACCCGAGTGTGCATCGTGAGCTAAGTTTCGAAATCTCAAGCGGTCTTGTTGAGTATATGGCCAACGATCGCACACTCGAGGAAATCATTCATCATGACCTCGAAACCAAGTTAGACTTCTTGCCGATTAAAGGACAGACGACCGATCCAACCGACCTTTTGGAAAGCCACAAGATGCGCGAGTTGATCGCACAATGTCGCGAATCCTACGATTATGTTGTCATTGACTCTGCGCCACTACTCAGTGTTACGGACACACGTATCGCCACCATGCTGGCCGATAAAGTCGTATTTGCACTACAATGGGGCGAAACAATCGAGGGCGCTGCCATCGACAGCATCGAAATTCTCAACTCTGTCAACGCCGACGTCGTGGGTACCGTACTGACGCAAGTTGACCTGAAAAAACACGCCCAATATGATTATGGTGATATCGGTCAATACTACAACAAAAGTCAAGCGTACTATGTTAATTAAGTTTTCATGTAGGCAACGCGACTTTCCTATATCTGATCAATCCTTTATATTTGAGAAAATAGAACATTAGCACCACCTTTTTTGTGAATATCAAAAAGTTTTTGGTGGTGAGGCCAATTTTTGATCTGCTATCAAGACTTCAAGGTAACTTCGCTCATCGTATTCTGACATTATCTGCGGGTATGATAATCGGGCAGGGGATTCTTATCCTGCTAACGCCCATTCTAACTCGACTCTATTCTCCAGAGGAATTCGGTGTCTTTGCAATTGTTGGGGGCATCGTTGCACTTCTTGCCACGATCGTTGCAATGCGTTTCGAGTTCGCTATCCCAATTTGCGAGGATGAGGATTCTGCTCGTTCTGTATGCTGTTTGGCAGTCGTCACCACGGTTTTGATGACGATATCTGTCGGGCTCGGTATTTGGTTCATTGGAACCAAATTGGCGCAAGAACTTGGCACCCCCGACATTGAGCCACTTTTGTGGTTTGTTCCACTCGCGCTTTTTGCCTGGGGTATCGGTAGCATTCTCAACTATTGGGCGCTGAGACAGGGCCGGTTTCGGGCCAAAAGTTTTAATCCAATCATTCAATATAGCGTTCAAGGTACAAGTCAGGTTTCGCTAGGTCTCGCCGGAATGACCGGAATTGGTTTGGTAATCGGCCTCGCAGTGGGGCATTTCTTGCGAATGATCCATTTCATTTGGATTGTCCCCAGGCGAGAATGGCATGGTTTTGTTGAAAGAGCCAGCTGGACTACATTTGGCCGGAGCTTTAGGGAGCATTGGCGGTACCCCGTTTTTGTTGGCTCCTCATCATTATTCACCACGGCCATTCAGCTTCTACCGGTCATTTTGATCTCTGCGCTTTATGGGCCAGTGCTTGCTGGAATGTTTGGGTTGACCCAACGGGTCGTCGCCTTGCCGACGCGCTTGATCTCAGATGCAGCGTCACAGGCCTTTGTCTTCCAGGGTAGAAACTATGAGCCCAATGAGTTTCACCGCTTCTTTAAGCGGACATCCTTAGCTTTTTTTGTTCTGGCACTCATCATCTTGTCCCCACTGCTTGTGGCCGGGCCAGACCTCTTTGGCTTCGTTTTTGGCGAACAATGGACCAGAGCAGGTAGCATTGCGCAGTTACTCGTGCCGATCAACGCTGCTCGGTTCGTCTTTGCACCCGTTTCCCAGTCTCTCAATATTGTCGGCCGTCAAGAATTCCACGTAATTGCAACTGGCCTTCTGATGCTTGCGCTGGTCGCGAGTTTCGGTGCGGGATGGTGGTTTGAATTAGAAGCAATGCAGACGATCATGGTTTACTCGTTTGGTTCTACGACATGCTATCTCGTTTATTTCATAGCAGCGTGGCAGCAAAGTGGAAAACCGCCAAGACGCCAAACCAGTATTCAGACTAACGAACATATCTCAAGCATCAACTGATGTAAAATCTATAATACGAGCATTTTCCAATGAATATCGATAGGATTCTACACTCACAATATCAATAGTTAAACAGTAAAATTTGGATAAATCAATTGTACGAAATGTAACGATTTGCTACTAGCATCTATTCCAAAATTACTGTCGAGAGACCTTGAGCTCGACATGGACGCTCTTGTTTGTTCGTGACGATCATGTCGCTGCATATTGAAAGAGACCAAACATGGTAACAGAACATAGCAGTATGAAGATCGAGCAGACTGACGGTTGTGGCGAAGCTTCAATGATACCGCCAACCGGCGTCTGAGGCTTGATGATCGCTTGACATGCTTGACGCTTTGTTGGGATTGAAGCCGTGTGGCAATTTGGGCGGTATAGGGCGATGAAAAGGAGCATGATGTTGGGGCTAGGCGAGCCAGAATGGATCACCCATCTAGGCCAAACCGTGTGACAGATCAGTTTCCACGAAAATTAATTTCGGCCTGGGGATCACCGTGTTTGGTGTTCGTCGCTTTAGCGCTCATCTACGGTGTCGGTGCGTCTAGACCGGCGACATTTGATGAACTTTATCACGTCTTGGCAGCTCAAGGTTGGCTCGAACATGGTGAGCCAGTTATTGCAGATGGGACTTATGAACGCGCCCGCTGGTTTACTTGGATTGTCAGCCAGTCTTTCCGGTTGTTCGGAGAAAGTCTCACCGTTGCTCGCATTCCGACAATTCTACCTATGGCCCTGTTGGGTGCGCTTCTTTTTGTCTGGATGCGGTCGATTGTCGGGTTATCGTCTGCCTGGATCACTACCGTACTCTACAGCCTCTCGCCATTTGCGGTCGAGATTGCCGTGTTTATCCGTTTTTATGGCCTTCAGTGTTTGGCCTTCTTTATCGCGGCAACGCTGCTTTATCGGGTTATTCACGGATCGGATCGTTGGGGTTGGATCGGTGTTCAGCTCCTTTTAGCTGTAGCCGCGCTCGGCGTCGCAAGCTACTTTCAAATTACCACTCTAATCGGAATTCTGGGTTTAGGGTTCTGGTTTGGTGCATATATTGTTATTCGTTGGCTTAATTTGGGCACTATCCCGCATTCTTGGAAGATAAGTTCAATCATTTTTCTTTTCTTTAGTATATTAACTGTATTAATATTTGCATTCATTAGTGGACTTGTGAGCGATTTCGTAACACAATACCGTATAACACCTTATTTCAATCAAGAAAGAGCCAATGAATTTTGGTTTTATCATTATTGGATCGGTTTGTATTATCCGTCACTGTGGCCATTATTCCCTGTTTTGACATTGGTTGCCTTCGCCAAGCATCCCAAGACGGTTTTGTTTGCCGCAGCTGTTTTCGGCACGGCACTGACAATACATTCTTTCGCTGCCTCAAAAAGCTTACGTTATATGGCGTACGCGATGCCGTTCTTATTCATTATAATGGGAACTGGACTAGCTGAAATTTGGCTCCGGCTGGTCATGGGATTGCGTTCTCTCGATGATGGATTGCGCGCTCAGATCCCCTGGGCTGTTGGCACGAGCGGCAAGTTCCTCAGTAGAGGGCTTATAGCCCTAACACTTCTCTTTCTCTGCCTCGCTAATACGGGCTCGGTCCGTAGCGCACTGTTTATTGCTGGGATTACATTGCCGCCGGAGAAGCCAAATGAGCAATGGGAGCAAGCCGCTGATATTCTTGTGCCAGAGCTACAAGCTGTGGACCTGATAATAACCGCCAACGAGACGGAAACACTCTATTATCTCGGCGATTTTGATCTGATTTGGGGCGCTTCTAGGCTATCCGAACTGCATGGTGCACAAGAATTCAGCTTCGATCCACGTACAGGCCGTCGCATCATTAGCACAGCAGAGTCGCTGGAGGAGCTTCAGGCATGCTATCCGAATGGTATTTTCATCACATCGACCCGCCGATGGGACGATGTTCATTTTGCGGAAACGGAGATACCGTTTCGGGAGGCGTTGCTGGCAACCAGCGAGCCAATCGATTTGCCGCCGGACAGCCGGATCATGGCTTATAGCTGGACACTTTCCGGCACTTCAACTGGCTTCGAAGACTGTCAACGTATGAAAACTCTTCTGAGTGAACCACTCTGAGTTAAGGTGATTATCATATCGCAGAACAAATAAGGTGGCAGGCAGTTTCAAACCCACAAACCACCCATTATTCTATCACGTCAGATTCGCAAGCGGGCCGACATCCGCTACACCAAGTTTTATTGGTGTTACCCGAAGCTCGGGCAAAGTAATCTCAGCGCGGACCTGGGTATTACTATGATCTCCATAGCTAATCTGACCAGCATGACCCTCTACTAGCGTGTTTAGCGCCGGAAAGGTTTCCCCGCCAAATGTCTCGCCAATTATGAGCGGCCCATCATTCCCGACTAATAGAGTATTATATGCGTTGGGGTATGCATTTACGTACGAAGTGTGACTTACCTGGCCAGCCATCACCTGAATTTTTGAATTTATGAATTTGTTATAATAGAACTGACAGTTTTGACGATGCGCGCGCCAACCCTTGCAATTCTCCATCCAATTGCCAAGCGCGACGCACCCGCCACCCTGCCTGAAGGCATTGTAGGCATTACAATTCAGGAAGGTGGAAAATTCGATAGTAACGCCAGCTGATTTCGTCTCCCAGAGTTTATTGCCAATATTGACGTCTTTAAATAGACACCTTCTCCAGACTGTCTGAATATCAATTTTCGCCTGTTTGACATCATTACAGTGGTCAACAGCTGAAAAATAGGGTTGGCTATATTTTAGTTGCGCAGGGTAGTCATGGAAATAACAGCCATAGAACAAGGTATTATGTGGTGCGTTGACACCTGTTTCATTACCCTGCGCATCGCGGTCATTAAAGGGCATGCCGATACTATTATATTTTTGATTATTGTCTGCTGATCCAAACGGACGTTCTTGAACAGTAAAATCGCAGTAGTCTACAATCAAATTATTGGACTCGCGTATTGTCAGAGCCGTTCTATTCGTGCCAATGGGAAGCTCGGTTTCGAAATAACAACGACTTATTCTATTATTGTTGCCGCGGGCAGTAACTTTTCCAGGATTAAATGTGAGTCCGAGAAGCGTTACATATTGGCTGCTCTTCTGTAGCGAGAAGCCATTCGATATGACTGCTTGTCCGGTGGTTGCCGCTTTGAGTACTATTGGTGCTTCTACACTACCTTGAATGTCAAGATCACGTTGCTCTCCATCATAAGTACCGTTAGCGAGGATAATATGATCGCCGGGGTTTGCGTTAGCTATTGCGGCATCAAGTTGCGATATGTTGGTCACGTTGATTGTGCGTTCCGGATCGGGAATCGGCGGCAAATCATCGTCGGGGTCTTGTGTGGTCGTGCCGCGATCGAGCGTAAAGGGAAGAGACGTTGTATAGTCAAGACGATTATCGCCAATGAATGGCCTAACTTCCCACTCGTAATCGCCGGCATCTAGTTCATTAACGGCGATAGAACAAGTGCCACTCTGACATCCGAGGTCGATCGCCGAACGTCGAGCGGCGTGAGCCGTCTCTTCGGTTCCGGCATTTCGAACCCGCATCAAATATTCCGTCGCACTTTCCGTTGGCGTCCAAGAAAACACGATGGGTGTACTATCGATTGATCCGGATGGCGCTAGCGGCATGCTTGGCGGAGTTGGGGGAGGCGGAGGAGGAGGGGGCGCCTCCACTTCGATGCGCACCATACCTTGCGATAGCCGGCCGCCCGAATCGGTAATCGTGTAGGTGATGTGATCCTTACCAGCAAAATCGCTGGCCGGCGTATATCGAATAGGACCGCTACCGTCACCAATGTCGACCGCCGTTCCTGATGCCGGGGTCGAGGTGGCGATTATGGATAGTGAGTTTCCAAGATCATTGGCCAACACATCGAGATCGATGGACGTGTCCTTGGATGTTAAGGCAGTATCGGGCAGAGCCACTGGCGCAGTGTTGTTATCAACCTGCTCTTCGCCGCCAATACCGTAAAAGACTCGTGGATCGCGCTGATTACTATATTCTGTTGCGAGCCAATCGGACGTCAACTCATCTGCACAAAATCGAACTTCATCGATAATGCCCTGCCAATTGGCACTGCCGCTGCCGATTAGTAATGGAGTAGGATCCGCCCCCTGGACGCTGGATATCTGGGTCAACCCGGCGGACCCGATAGCTGCGTCGCTCAGCTCCAACGGCACTCCTTGGCCATAGATCGTGACACTGTGATCACGTGACCAGGTCAACGCTGCCCAATAAGTCTCCGTCGTATGCACATTCGAAATTGTTTTGGCACTCGTACTGCCGTCCGTCGTGCCAAGTCGGCCCAAAATCGCGTTATCTGGATCACCATCATAATGGAAAGCAAGGCTCGCCTCAGCTTCAGTGCCACTTGATCCGGCCCGCAGAATGGTTTGATCAAACCCAGTAACATCAGATTTGAAAACAACTTGAGCCGTGAGTGCATCCAAATTATCGAGCCAGTTTGACGTCGGCACTTCGAGCTTACTATCCGTGCCATTGTACCGGCCTGCCGAACCAAGAAGTGTGGCTGGTTCTACATTATGGGCAAATGCATCACGGCTATTGCCACTACGATCAGCGCCTGTTTCGCAATCAATGACAGCAAGATAATTTTGCCAAACCCCGACTGCCCATTCCTCACTGGCAGAGAGGTCCGGCCTGCCATAGTAGAGAAAGAATTCCGTATTGCTTGTAGCTTCGAGGCTTGGTAGCCGAACCCAAGCCGTTAGCGTTCCCGTTTCGGGATCATAATTTTCGAGTTCATGATCAAGTTGCATGCCGTTCGGCAGCTCAAACCGCATGTCATATCCCTGATCATGCTCAATCTTGCCCCCATGTGCGGTGTTCTTGAGCCAATCTGCCTGCTCATGCACAAACAAAGGAAAATCTTGCAGAGACCCGTCGCCCACAACTCGATCGGCTGCCACGACAAATCGACGGCGGTTGATGTAGCCATTAGCGAAGGTGTTAAGATCAGGAAGTGTGACATTGACCGAAACATGCGCCTGGACTGGTTCGCTCTTACCATCAGTCACGGCATAACTGAAACTATCCTGTCCAACATACCCTAGGGCAGGTGTATATGTAATCGTATTATCAATATTGACGGCAACAGAACCATTCATTGGTAGAATAACAGAACTAATTGCCAGTGTGTCATTATCATGATCAAAATCATTGGCTAAAATATTGATATTTATAGGTGAATTAGATGTTGTTTCAATGTTATCATTGGCAGCAGTTGGTCGCTTATTATGATCCTTAACATGAATTTCAATGACGCCACTTGTAGTAGCGCCTTTGGTGTCACGGACAACATAAACGAAAGAGTCCAGGCCGACGTAATCAGGGGCTGGCGTGTAAAAGCCCCGTTGTCCGTTCGTGATTGAAATACTGCCATGGCCAGGCCGGCCGACCCGATAAAGCAGGAGCGGATCGTCGTCAGGGTCAGTCGCGCAACCAAGAAGATCAATTTCTAACGGAAGACCTTCAAATGTTTCGAACCGACGGGGTTTCAGCACAGGCGCCGCATTTGGGGCTTCAACGGTAATTGTTACCTTACCTTTTGCAATCTGCCCAAAAGAATCTCGTATCGTGTAAACAAAGCTGTCGAGACCAACATAACCGGATGTTGCTCGGTACCGGAATGTCCCAGCGTCCTGGCCGAGGCTGATGCTACCGAATGAAGGTGCCGTTGAGGCAATCAAGGCAATATTATCGCCAAGATCGGGGTCATTGTCGTTGGCCAACGCTGGTATGAGAATCTCTTCACCAGTAGTAACGCGAACCACATCATCAACGGCAACAGGCGCTTCATTCTCGATCACCTTCACGGTGACAATGGCCATCCCGGTATCATTGGCCCCGTCTCGAACCGTATAGGAGAAACTGTCCAGGCCGATAAAGTCGTTTGGCGGCGTATAGGTGATGGTTTGATTGCTATTAATCGATAGAGAACCGTAACCCGGACTCGATGTTCCGACGATACCGACATCGACACCGCTATCGTTCTTCAAGACATTGATAACGAGAGATGTATTGCGAGTCGTGATGACGTGATCGGGCTGTGTAGTCAGCAAGGTTCTGGTCCTTTGAATGCATGCTTAAGCGATGCATGGAACGAACTGATTGCTGCAATTTATAGGTAATAAGTCCTTTATGTCAAGGACAAAATTCCTCTTCATTCATTTACGCAGCCAGATACGGAGAATGGAACCCGAATGCCTTTGATAACCGCGTGTATAGCTCTCTGCGTATCTGTAGTCTTTCGCCCAAGAGCGGATCATTGGCTCCCGGCAATGATCCAGCATTGACAAGATCGCAGGCTTGAGATCACTAAAAACTCGGCATGGTAGATTTAAACTGGCGACGAGATCTTAGCTTAAGATATTTTAAGCTGATTAAATTGTGTGCACTGACATGAAACGAACCTGGCGGATGCCGATGAAGTGCACAATTCATGGCATGCAAAGGTCACGGACAATTTGCGTGACCCTTGCATGAGATAAAGACTTGAAATTGAACGAACGCTTCCTGATCAATGAAACTCGAGCCGCGTCACATCAACCATTGGCTTATTTTCTGGAAGTTGTGCACGAACCCCTGGGATTTCCTTGCCAAGGATGATCAACTCGGCCGTGGCTAAGGCGCTCGAAAGATCAGAGTCAAATCGTGATGACAATGTGTCACGATGTTCAACGGCAAGCGCAAAATTAACACCGACTAGGCGGCCAGGATCGAGATCTGGGTCGTAGATTTTGAGGTCATAACCCGCCTCAAACAGGTTTTCGGCGAGGTCCAACAAGGGACTATTGCGCAAATCATCCGTACCGGCCTTGAAAGAAAGCCCGAGCTGCAAGATCGGACCCGGTGGTGGCAAACGATCCTTAATAGATTGCGTGATAAAGGCGAGATGAACCATGTTGCTCTCACGCACGCCGCTTAGCACTGGTAACGATAGGCCATTCTCTCGAGCAAGGGCCAACATAGCGCTCAGATCCTTGGGCAGACATGAGCCACCAAACGGACCTCCTGGCCGCAAGTAAGTAGGGGAGATGTTGAGCTTGGTATCAGCGAGAAACATTTCGGTCACTGCCTGCGCGTCGATTGACCGCTCCGTACAAACGCGGCCGATCTCATTGGCAAAAGCGACCTTGAGAGCATGAAAACTATTATCGACAAATTTGACCATCTCCGCCGCCCGAAAGGCAACCTCGAAACGAGGCGCATCTAATGTGTCGTAGATTCCGAGAAGGCCTTTAGTAATGCCCGGTTCCCGCTCTCCAATAACAATCTTGGGCGGTGAGAAATAATCCTTGACCGCCGTCGATTCACGTAAGAATTCCGGGTTGAAGGCCACCTCCCAACGCTTACCCGGCGCTTCACCGGTAACTTGTTGAAGCGTCGGCAAAACGAGACGATCCATGGTCCCAGGTGGTACCGTACTGCGAAAAACCAGCAACAGGGCAGGGCGATTAGGATTGCGTTTGCGCAAGGCCTCGCCAAGCTGCCGTGTCACCTCAAGCAAATGTGTCAAATCTAACTTACCGTCGGCACGGCTTGGGGTACCCACACAAATGATGACGAGATCGAGGCTATCGATATCTGCGCCGATTTTCGCGGCACTCCGAACTAGACCCGCCTCGATACCTTGTCGCAAAAGATTTTCGACCTCCGGCTCGACAACAGGAGAGCGCCCTTGGCCAATGGCTTCGACTTTTTCTGGATTGATATCGACTCCAAGGACGGTGTGCCCTTCCTTGACAAGGCAAGCTGCCGTGGTCGTGCCAACATAGCCAAGACCGAGAATCGCGATGTTCAGTGTCATTATTTACCTGATGAAAATCGACCAATCATCGCCGCTGGCTCATGCCATGCGGCTCTGGGTTAAGCGCTTGCGTGGTCATGTCTCGAGCGTCAACAGCGAATCCGCATCTCGATCAGACCAATTTCGTTAATTGGACGGCTTCATCATGGTAAGTATGAATGTCTGCTGCCATCCCCATTAGGTCGACGTGGTACCCGGAAACTGTATTGTTAATGCATTCTCGTGTAGAGAGCCGCGAGATTGTCCTGATCCGCCGCTGGCATGAAAGGTTTGCATCGGCGTTAAATGATTCAGGCTTATCGACGCTCACAATTTTATACCACTAAGCAATCGAGACTGATCGTCGAATGTCAGGACGTTATCCAAACGAATTTCAGTATGTAATGGCAGCATGCCGCCGCGCATTGCTGTTCGTTGCCATGTTTAGTTTCTTTGTTAATTTGCTGATGTTGGTCGTTCCACTCTACATGCTACAGCTGTTCGACCGTGTCATTATGGGGCGTAGCGAAGCAACATTATTGTATCTGACACTCATTGCGCTCTTCGCGCTCATGATCTTCGGCCTGCTCGATATGCTGCGCTCGAGGATGTTAGTTCGTTTGAGTATCTGGATCGATGAACGTTTGGCTCCCGAAGCTTTTAGTAAGGTCATTCGTGTTTCTTTCCACCTGCGACGCAGCCAGGCCCAGCTTATCAGCGCGATACAAGATATTCGTAATTTCTTCGCCGGAAATGCACTCCTTTCGTTGCTCGATGCGTTTTGGATCCCTGTCTATATCGGCGTTATCTATCTCTTACATCCAATGGTGGCCTTGGTCGCTGTCGGCGCCGTCATCGTGTTCGTCATTCTCGCTTTTCTCAACGAATCATTCACGCGGGCGCCGCAACGTCAGGTCAGCGAAAGCTCGAGCAAGGCGCAAGAACAGGCAGAATCGACGGTTCGCAATGCCGAAGTCGTGAACGCCCTGGGCATGACGAACAATGTCGTCAATCGGTGGATGCAAACCTACGGCCAAACCTTATCGACCATGCAGATCGCCCACGGACGGGCGCGTACTTTTCTCTCCATAGCCAAATCTTGGCGCCTGATGATCCAGGTTTTAGTCCTCGGCACCGGCGCTTATTTCGTGCTGCAACGAGAGCTCGGCCCAGGCGGCATGATTGCCGGCTCGATATTGATGGCTCGGGCCCTGGCGCCGATTGAGGGCGCCATCGATACCTGGCGCCAAGTGCTAACAGTTCGTATGTCATTTCGAAAGCTCAAGGAATTTTTTACTGCTCAAGAGAATGAACGCGAAAGCCTGCCATTGCCGGCACCCAAAGGTCAAATGTCATTGCGCGGCGTTGTCTATGTCTATCCTGGCACTGAATCGGCAGTTGTCCGAGGTGTTAGCTTCGATATTGCAACCGGCGAGGTCTTGGCTGTCATCGGGCCTTCCGGTGCCGGTAAATCAACACTCGCTCGCCTCCTTACGGGAATCTATCGGCCAACGACGGGCAGCGTACGTCTTGATGGCGCTGATATCTCAAGCTGGGACCGTGAGCAGCTCGGCCCCTATATTGGTTATCTACCGCAAGACGTTGAGTTGTTCGCAGGAACAGTCGGTGAGAATATTGCTCGCTTCGGTGTCATTGATTCCGAAGCGATCGTTGCCGCCGCACGACTCGCCAATGTCCATGAGATGATTTTACAATTCCCTAAGGGTTACGATACCGAAATCGGTGAGGCAGGTGCCGTATTATCCGGCGGTCAGCGGCAGCGTATTGGGCTCGCGCGTGCGGTTTTCGGCATACCGCGCCTGCTGATTCTGGATGAACCCAATTCCAATCTTGATGCCGAGGGCGAACAAGCCTTGCAAGACGCTATCGGTATCCTCAAGGAACATAAGACAACAGTCGTTATGATTGCACATCGACCGAGCATGCTCAAACATGTCGATCGCGTACTCGTAATGAGCGAAGGCCGAGTGCAAGCCATCGGCGATCGTGATGAGATTCTCAAGCAATTCACACGGCCTCAAGCCGTCCCAAGCCGACCACAACCTCAGCGTGTCGCTCAAGGTTGATTGGTTACTCAAACTATCGGAGAGATCCTGATGGCTGACGTCCCGCAAAAGAAAGTTCCAAACGCCGTACTGGCGAGGCCAATAGCCAAGAATGCCGCCCCGCAAAGGCCTGCAGCCCCAGCTCGCCCGCCGATTCGGCCTTACATTCTCATCGGCATGACCGTCATTCTTATCTTCTTCGGCGGCTTCGGCTCATGGGCTGTAGTGGCGCCGTTGGCCAGTGCTGCCATGGCACCCGGTCAAGTCACTGTCGAGAGTAACCGCAAGACGGTCCAACACCTTGAGGGCGGCATCATTCGCGAACTTCTGGTTAGAGAAGGGGATGGCGTCGAGGCCGGACAACTTTTGATCAAACTCGAAACAACACGCTCCGACGCACAGGTTGATGCGCTTAATCATGAACGGATGAGCTTGATCGCAGACCTCGCGCGGCTTAACGCACATGCTCACAGCGAAAACACAATCAAGTTCCCGTCTGAATTGCTCGAACGGCAGGATGATTCTCGAGTTGCTGAAATATTGCGCTCTCAGGAAGAGCTTTTTTCGACTGCTAATCGCAGCCGTGAAGGACAACGAAGCATTCTCGAACAACAGATCCAGCAATATGAACAACAAATCATCGGCCTGAATGAGCAGATTACCGCCTTCGATCGCCAGATCGAGCTCATCGGTCAAGAACTGGCCGATGTCCAAAAGCTCTTTGACAAAGGTCTCACCCGTAAGCCGCGGCTGCTCGAATTGCAGCGAGGGATGGCAGACCTACGCGGTGATCGCGCTGACAGCCGGGCACGCATTGCGCAGGTCCAAGAAGCGATTGGTGAGACACGAATCCGTATTATTGCTCTTGACGACGAGATTGCCGAGAGGACAGCTGAAGAAGTTGAAGAGAATCAGAAACGCCTTGTGGAAATACAAGAAAGTCTGAAATCAGCCGATGACATACTCGGTCGTTTGGATATCCGCGCACCGATCGCCGGCAAGGTTGTCAATCTAAAATTTTTTACACCAGGTGGTGTCATTCCGCCAGGCGAACAAATCCTCGATATCGTTCCGCAAGAAGACAACCTCGTTATTCGGGTTCGAATCGATCCTATGGACATCGATGTCGTGCACGAGGGCATGATCGCCGAAGTTCAACTCACCGCTTTCTCACAACGCACCACACCCAGTCTTGAGGGCGAACTCATCCAAGTATCGGCCGACCGCATCGATGATCTACAAGGTCAGACGTCTTACTATGAAGGTATGGTTGCTATTGAGCCTGATGCTATAAACGAACTTGAGGATATCGAACTTTATCCAGGCATGCCTGCCGAAGTCATGATCAAGCTCGGCGAACGGACGTTTCTTGATTATCTACTCGCACCATTAACATCGAGCTTTAATCACGCTTTCAGAGAATCCTAACTTTTCAAAGCTTTGAGAACGCCGGCAATTCTTGACTGGCGACAGGAGAGGGGGGCGTTGCCGCAAGCTTGCTTTCGAGTTGCGGCAACATCATGCCCACTCGCGCTTGCCACGTATGCTCGGCTTCGATCAAGGCGCGCGCGCGTTGACCCATTGCGGCAAGCTGATCACGATTCTTTAATACTTGGCGTAAAGTGTCTAACAGGCTTTGGCGATCGTCAGGCTTGAAGAGAAATCCTGTATCACGGCCTTCAATCAATTGGCGCGCGTCATCGAAGGCCGCGGCAACGACCGGCTTCGCCATGGCCATATACTCGTAAAGCTTAATGGGCGAATGATACATTGCCCCCACAGCCATCGTCTTGGGCCCAGCATAGCCTAGATCGCACTGTGCTAGATATTGGCCAATCTCTGTTGCTGGCACACGTCCGGTAAAATGTACCTTGTCTGCAATGCCGAGTTTTTTGGCATGGCGAGACCACGGCTCTCGCATGACACCATCGCCGATGATTGCGAGAGCGATAGGCGTACCTTGTTTTTTCAACTCTGCAACAGCGTCCATCAGAACGTCGAGGGCCTGCCAACCGATTAGGCCGCCAACAAAGCCAATCGTAAGCTCCTCGGAGAATCGCTTCTTTCCATTGAAGCTCAGATCAAAACGATCGAGCTCGACGGCATTCGGCACGACCACTATTTTATCGGGATTGACGCGACATTGCTCAATTAAAAGTCGACGTAATGTCGGACTTACGCAAATCAGAACATCACAAGCTCGATAAGCGGCAAGTTCGATATGCTGCGCCAAGGCAGGAAGACCGACTGTCGCTCGTTCGGTTTTCGTTTCATAATAAAAGAGCCCCTGAGTCTCGAGGATCCAAGGGACACCAGCTCGCTTGAAACGATGACCGAGCACCTGCAGCGTCGCAAAACGCTCATAGACCCAATCAACGCGACCGCCGAGTGTTTGCCAAGCTTGTCGAGCACTCCGCGTACCCATACCGAGCCGAACCATATCAGCGGCCATTCGCAAGATTCGTGAGTCCTGGAGATGTTGCTGCACACCGCCATGGCTAAAACTTGAAGCGACACGATCGCCGACAATGAATGGCTCGATCTGCCAACCTGCCTCTCGAAACCCATTCATCACACCAAGAATATGAGCACGTGGCCCTGCAGAATAGGCTTCGGGCCGCGTCGAGACGGTGGGTGCCGCAGACAAATATCCCAAACAACGAGGCATGCGTATGATCGCTCTTAATCATCAACGGTTCGCAGGCTTCGATGTTTAGAGTTGATTGGTTACCTCGATCTTAAGGCGCGCTATGCTATTTTTCAGCTCCATGACGGACCGTATCATTGTCCTCGAGCCGCTCACCCAACTGAATTTCGATAATCCGCAGCAAACTGTCAGTATCATTTTTTAGCTGATGTTTCTGACCTTTTGGCACATGGACACTGCCGCCAGTCAGAATTTTTTGCGCATTACCATTAATCTCCACTAACGCCACACCCTCGATAATAATCCAATGCTCATCGCGGTGCTCATGATGCTGTAAAGTAAGCCGGCCTCCCGGTTCTAAAATGACTTCCCGAACAGCAAACCCACTGCCTTGATACAATATTGTATATGATCCCCAGGGGCGCATCTCACGAGCATGAACATGCGCTTCCTTGCGATCCGCTTGAAGCAACTGGCCAACCAAGTTCTTGACCATTTCGCTCTGACGGCGATCGGCAATCATTACGGCATCAGGTGTCTCGATCACCGCAAGATCAGAGACACCGGCAAGAGTCACCAATCGATGTTGAGCTTTGACGAGATTGCCCTTGGCAGCCTCGATCAGAACATCGCCCGCAATGGCATTTCCATGGTTGTCTTTTGGCGTGAGTTCCCAAAGCGCCTGCCATGATCCAACATCCGACCATTTGGGGTCACACGGTACAACAGCGACATGCCGGGATTTCTCCATGACAGCTTTATCAATTGGTACTGAGGGGATCTGATTGTAGAGTTCGGGCAAAAACTCGCCACCATCTTCAAACGCTGAGAAAGATCTCTCAACGCTCGATGCAATGGCTGGTGCCCATTGTGCAAGCTCCCGTAATACGGCTTCGGCACTCATGAGAAACATGCCGCTGTTCCAGAAGTGTCCGCCAGCACGCAACATGCTCTCGGCCTGCACCAAAGGTGGTTTTTCGACAAATCGATTAACTGCCATGACACCATTATAGCCGTTTAATGCTTCACCCTCAGCAATATAACCAAAACCAGTTTCTGGTCGCGACGGCGTTATTCCGAATGTCACAAGTTGACCATCACGCGCCGCTCCCACCCCAGGCCGCAGCGCATCAATTAAAGCGCTTTCATCGAGAATCAGGTGGTCGGATGGACAGACAAAGATTACGGCATCGGCATGCACATGCCGTCGAGCATAATGGGCAGCAATAGCGACTGCTGCTGCCGTGTTGCGTGGGCTCGGCTCGAGTAGAAGATGCTGTGTCAGCAATGGGTTCAAGCTCGCAAGCTGTCGGCGAGCAAGAATTGCTTGTCCAGCTGCCGTGATTGTAATGATCGCCTCTGGCCTTGAAACACGAAGAAGACGTTTTGTGGTGATCTGTAGGAGCGATGCCGAGCCGGTTAGTTCCACCAAATGTTTTGGAAAAGCTGAGCGGCTTAGCGGCCAGAGACGCGTACCGGAACCTCCGGCAAGTATGACCGGAACGAGATCTTGGAATTCAGACATTGAGGCGCAAGTCCTAATGGTGATGGCTAGAGAACTCCAAAGGCATAAAATGGATCCATATGCGTCAGGTTTCGCTAGGCGTGCGGCAGATCTGCCGTCCTGCTAGATCTTGCTAATCATGGCATCTGCGCTCGCACGTTGGATTGAGACCCGCCCGGAGGGACTCTACATAAAGCCGGGTGATTTCTTCATCGATCCTTTAAAGCCCGTCAATCGTGCCGTCATTAGTCATGGCCATAGTGATCATGCTCGGCCGAACCATCATCACGTCCTGGCCACGATCGAAACCTTGGCAATCATGAAGTCTCGTCTTGGCGAAGGTGCTGGGCAAGTTCATCAACCAACACCGCTCGGCGTAACCACTCGGATTGGCGATGTCCGCGTCCGACTTGAGCCCGCTGGCCACGTCTTAGGTTCAGCCCAAATCGTTCTCGAATATGCTGGAAACCGCATCGTCTACTCGGGCGATTACAAGCGCGCAGTCGACCCTACCTGTATCGGCTTCGAGCCGATCTTGTGTGATGTCTTTATCACCGAGGCGACATTCGGTTTGCCAGTTTTCCGGCACCCCAAAGCAACCGATGAAATCAACAAGCTTCTGCATTCACACGGCTTATTTCCAGATCGCTGCCACGTGGTCGGTTGCTATAGTCTCGGCAAAGCCCAACGCGTGGTCGCCTTGCTGCGTCAGGCCGGCTATGATCGACCGATCTATATACATGGCGCCCTCCACGCCCTTTGTGATCTTTATGAAAAGCACGGAATTGCACTCGGCAAGCTCTTGCCAGCAACAGCAGGGCCGAAAGGTATTCCTCGAAACGCATTTCGAGGAGAAATTGTTATTGCACCGCCCTCTGCCATTGCTGATCGCTGGGCCCGTCGTCTCCCAGATCCTGTCGTCGCGATGGCTTCTGGCTGGATGCGTGTCAAACAGCGGGCACGACAGCGAGGAGTAGAGCTACCCCTGATTATCTCCGATCATGCCGATTGGGATGAACTCCTTGCGACCCTTGACGATGTCGACGCGCCAGAAGTCTGGGTGACTCATGGTCGCGAAGAAGCCTTGGTTCATGCAGCCGTGGCAAAGGGCATAGACGCCAAAGCGTTGACTTTGATCGGCTATGACGAAGCTGAAAACTAGCCCTCGCGCATTGTTCTTTATCTTCGCCAGCCTAATTTGTCATAATTTACGTTATCTTGCACTCAAGCCCACCCCCAGAGGTGAGATTAATAATTAAAAATCGCTTGGACACTCGTATTGCTCGATAGGGGTCTACTCCCCTTCATAATTTTTGTGCCCACGTGACGGCAATCACATTCAACAACCAATAATGACGATACACCCAACATGTCTTCTCTGCTCTCTTCCCTCCTCAACACTCAGCCGCCTTGGGGCGGCTTTTTTTTTGCCGCCACACACTAACAGACAAATTCTAAATCGGTTTCTTGAACGCTCTGCGTTCAGCTTCTATCACCGGTCGCATCCAACAGCCTTCAAGATGATCGTTGACGATACCCACGCTCTGCATGAAAGCATAGACGGTGGTTGGCCCAACAAATGACCACCCGCCTTTTTTTAGTGCTAAGCTTAGCGCCGTTGATTCAGGCGTCTTCGTAAGATTAGTCAAGCGTGCATAGGTAATTTCAGTGGGTCTAGTCGCGGGGTTTGGCTCAAAACTCCAAACAAATGCGGCAAACGACTCTCCTTCTCTTCCAAGCTCTAGAACGCGTTTGGCATTATTGAAAACTGATTTAATCTTACCACGATGACGCACTATTCCTGTATCTGTTAGTAATCTCGAAATGTCATCATCGCTAAACTTGATAAGTCGCTCTGCCTCAAAGTTGGCAAATGCTGCCCTGAAGTTCTCCCGTTTACGCAAGATCGTCAACCAACTGAGACCAGATTGAAATCCCTCAAGACATAGCTTTTCAAATAGTCTCTGGCTATCCGCTATTGGAAGACCCCACTCTTGATCATGATAATGTTGGTAGTCCTCATGACCACCATGCCACCAACATCTGTCTTTACCATCTGCACCGCGGACCAACCCAGTTTCATCGATCATTCCATTGGCCTCAACAACTGCAACTCCATTCCCTATCATCATTCTTTAAAAATAAAGTCATTCTCATTTTCTTTGCGCATATCATTGCACTCTGCTCTTCTATTTCTTTTTGCTCGCTGCTCTTGAACAGAATTAATCTGTTAAGCGTTTTATACGAAAAAAAATATTCTATCTTATATTCAAATTATTATCCAATCTACTATTTACATGGATTCAAAAATCAAAAATCGATCATTCCAAACAGATTTCGAACACTATTTCGACGCCATTTTCTCACAAATTCTTCATTATACTACCATGCCTTTGGTATTTAATTAGGAAAAATAGATACAATTGGGGAGGCTGATTTGGCCGCCTTCCAGGTGTAAAACTCGAACTTGATGAATTGTGGAATGTTCATCGCCAGCCATCTTCACTGAACACCAACGGAACTCTCATAACAAAACAAGAATGGTTTCGGAGAAGGAATCTTCATATCTATGCTAGAAAAAATCAGAGAAATCACCTAACTTGAGTTCTTTGACACATAAATCTTGGTGTCGCCCCATTCGCGTGATAAAAATCCGTCCTATGTCAAATGTTCAACCAACCTAAGTGAAAAATGTAAGATTGCCCCGATCGCCTAGAAGGTGATCCATATCAACAACAACCAGCCCAAAGTATGAAGTCCTATGACGAATGTAAAACTGTATTATGATGGCTGGCTGGCTCTACCAGCTACGGTTCGCCGCCGTTTGGCACTCAAGAATGGCGATAGGCTTGCGCTCGAAGTTATTGACGGCGGCATTGTCCTGCGACCAGAAACCGAAATAGCAGCAGTAGTGGAAGAGGCGGAGATGGAAAGCAAAACCGCCGAGACACCAGAAGTGACAAAAAAGACTACGACTGCCAGCAAACCTGCTGCCACGAAAAAACCTGCGGCGGCAAACAAGACTCCAGCGGCAAGCAAACCCGCGACCACAGCAAAAAAGGCCTCGACAGCGAGTAAATCTACGGCCGCAAAAAAAACTGCCACAGCAAAAAATGCTGCGACAGCGAGCAAACCTACCGCGA
>JBCBSL010000003.1:0-44323 GCA_039819145.1 Cyanobacteria bacterium J06638_22 | reverse complement strand
CGGTCAACCAATCCAGTACCACCGGATCTGCGAGATCCGCCATAAGTGCCTCGTATCCTCGAAGGGTGCAGTGAGAGTTTGACATCTGGCTGGTCAAAAGGCCAGTAAACTATGGAAGCCTTGGTGTTGCTTCCTCAGCTACGGCGTGTTCTCGAAAAGAATATACCCGCTGACTTCGGCTGCGCTCAGCTAGCTCGTCGTGTGTGTCCTGAGTGCAGTCGAAGGACACAAGCTTAAAGGTAGATTCTTTTCCGGAATTCTCCCAAGCTCAAGGAGTTTCTGGTTTTTTCGGTACTCAGTTTTATTTCACTAGGTCGGGGAAAACCTCTTGCACCGCTGGGTGGACCAGTTCGTTCTTCCACACATTGAGGCCCTTCTGCAACGAATCATCCCGATTCAGCGCTTCAACGCCAAAATTGGCCAGTTTGACCACGTAGGGTAGGGTGCTGTTGTTAAGCGCTTGGGTGGCTGTCCAGGGGACGGCTCCTGGCATATTAGGGACACCATAGTGCAGAACCTCTGACACGGTATATGTTGGCTGGCTGTGGGACGTGGGACGCATCGTCTCAACACAGCCGCCCTGGTCAACGGCTACATCCACAATCACCGCGCCGGGATGCATTTGCCCCACTAGGTCGGCGGACAGCAAGGTTGGGGCTTTTCGACCGGGAACCAATACTGCACCAACCACCAGATCCGCTGCCTGTACCGCTGGCTCGATCGCCGCTGGGCTGCTATAAAGCAGGGTCACGCGGGAACCAAAGATGGTTTCCAAATCACTCAGCCGTTCCACGTTGATGTCGAAGATGTCGACCTGTGCGCCCATGCCGATGGCAATGCGAGCCGCTTCGGTGCCAACTACGCCGCCCCCCAGCACAACAACGCGCCCCGGACGCACCCCGGGAATGCCGCCCAGCAATACACCACGCCCACCTTGCTGGCGCTCCAGGTACCGTGCCCCAAATTGCACCGAGAGCCGTCCGGCAATGATGCTCATGGGGGTGAGTAGAGGGAGGGTGCGGTTGGGCCGTTCTACCGTTTCGTAGGCGATCGCCGTTACCCCTGAGCGCATCAACTGCTCCGTCAGCTCTCGCGTCGCCGCCAGATGCAGGTATGTGAACACCAGTTGCCCCTTTTGCATGAGAGGGTATTCAGCCGGGAGGGGCTCTTTCACCTTCACGACCATCTCCTGGTTCCATGCCTCCTTCGCGGTGGAGACAATTGTTGCGCCGACCTGCTCATAGGACGCATCGGTGAACCCAGATCCGGCCCCGGCTGACGCTTCCACAACAACCGAATGCCCTGCATCCACCAACACGCGAATGCTGGCAGGACTCAGCCCAACCCGAAATTCCTGATCCTTAATTTCCTTCGGAACACCAATGTCCATCGACTTACCTCGAACAACAGAAGAATAATGCGGTCGGAATTACAATACCCAAGCCCCGAGGCGGATAACGATTCCACGCCATCTATATTTAGCTTAGGAATAGGAATCGGCACCTTGCTTCACCCAATGAGATGGAGGTTTTGGGCGATCGCCCCCACATGGGAATAGCCAGATGCCGACAGCGGTATCTTCCCTACACAAATTGTTCAATTGGAGCGCCTGTTCTGCCGTATTCCTTGTTGCTAACTTGTGCAAACGCCTGGTTTATCTCTCAGCAGTAATGGGAGAATGTGTCACGCTAGATTCAGTGGGATGAAATCAAAACATGGATGGCTAAAAATTTCTGAAATAGCTTCTCTGAAAAGGTTTCAAGCAAGGTGGGAGTGAGCTATCCGCGAATGGGTACTAGAATAGAATTGGAATGTAAAGATTTGTTGCATTATGACTCAGACGACGCCTCAACCCTCCGTAACGCCTGCCCTTGATGTGCCCAAGTTTGGCTTTAATGATTACGCTGAGCGACTCAATGGTCGTGCGGCGATGGTAGGCTTTGCCCTGACCTTGATTATTGAATTACTCACTGGCAAAGGGGTCATGGCTTGGCTTGGGCTTTACTAAAGCCGGATGCGAGAGGAATTTCCAGGGCTTAGGCAATTTGTTGATGGTATGGTCGCGTCGCAGCTACACCATCGACGGATTCATGTGAGCGTACTAAGAGCAAGCCGGAACAGAACCTCTAGGATGGCGCCTCATTGATTGAGGAGATTCTTGCAGCCTCTAGAATTGATGGAGTACCTGTGCTCCTGCAATGCGCCGTGTTGGGAGCCACGAAGTCTCTGGAGCGCCACAATGACTGTCATGCACTCGTCCGTTGCTTCAAATACTCTGCGGGTCGGTGATGTTGCTCACCAGAGCGGCCTGCCCACAAAAACTGTGCGGTACTACGACAATATTGGGTTGCTGACGCCGACGGTGATGCGATCGCCCTCCGGATATCGACTTTTCTCCGGCGATGTTCTGAATCGCTTGGCGTTCATCAAACAAGCGCAGAGTTTGGGGTTGAGCCTGGACGAAATTCGGCAGGTGTTGCAAGTGCGCGATCGCGGCGAGTTGCCCTGTGGTGAAGTGCGCCAGTATCTGGAAGCGAAGGTCACGGCTATCAATGCCCAAATCCAGGCGCTTGAAGCCTTACGCAATGAGCTACAGGGGGTTCTCTCTGGCTGGGATGATGAACCGTCGGGCGATCGCCTTTCGCGAACGATTTGCCCAAATTTGCAGAAATCCTGAGCGTTGAGTCTTATATCAAGTCCGGTTAAGCATCCGTAAAACCCAACTATCGTTTACGCCTACTGCAACGCAGCGGGCGTAAACGATAGTTGGGTTTTACGGATGTGATATTACGCCTGTTCAGTGCAGGTACTCAATGCCTGATGCAAACGGAAGGACGGGCACAGTCCGCCCTTCCATTCGTTTTGCAAAGGTTTACTGTCGCGCAGGCGTTTCAATTCAGGACATGAAAGTCAAAGTCGACGAGGAGTTTCGCTTCGGCGGCTTGGGGGTCAGCGTTTGCTTGCCAGAGTGTGACCGTAGTGCCATCGAGGAGCGATCGCAGTTCCGGTAAGGCTTGTAGAATGCTCTCCATCACCTGGGTTTGGAGATGCTCGATCAGACAAGGATGGAGCATCCACTGATCGGTGGTCGATTGCACAACCACATCCGGATCTAGGGGAAAGATATCGGGTTCAGGAATTTGCCCGGTGGCTAGGTCGATGTAGCGATCGCCCTCGGAGGTGTGCAGCTTCAGCGTGAGCAGCAACCGTAGGCGTCCCGCCTGCCAATCGCTGCCCGGTTGCAGCAGTCGGCAGGGCAGCCCTCCTACCAAATGCATCACACCGTAAGCACTGCGGCTAATGCACCAAAGCAACCAAGCAATTAATTCTTCCAGTTGCACGCCATCTCGAATATCGGTGGCGGCGAGGAAGGGCGGCGCTTGTTCCAGCAAATCCGCTACTTCGCAGGCATTCTTCACCAGTGTTGGCAAGATGTCTTCGGTGATGGGAGGAACATCAGCATTGGCGATATTGCGGTACACCGAGAGCTGCGGAATGAGCGTGGCGAGGTGCTGTTGGATGATGGTGGTGCGGTAGGCATCGAGCCAAACGATGTCGGTAAAGGTGAGGCGGATGCTGGCATCGGATTCTGGACTCGGTGGCAAGGCGAGTGGACCCTGCGCTTCCTCGAAAAAGGCGAAGGCCATCTCCAGTTTGAGGGTGCCAGCCTGCCAAGTCTGTCCTGGGGCGAGGGCATTGACGGCAATGCCATCCAGGAAGCTCAACACCGCAGGGGTTGTCATGCGGATATGCTGCACCAGCGTATGCAACACCTCACCCGCTGGTTGCGAAGCCGTCATGGGATAGCCCTCGTGGATTTGCAGCGCGATCGCCGTATCCAATAAATCGGTGGGTGGATGCTGGGTTACCAGATCGGCGACCTGATGATGATCAGCCATCGTCCCATGTAACAAGGCCGATAGCCGCACAACGCCTGATCGCACCTCGCCATCCGCTCGGGTAATTTGAGCGGGTACGCCTTCCAACAAACGCATCACGGCATAGGAGCTACGGGCTATGCCCCAGAGCAACTGGGGTGCAAAGTCGGCGGCAAGGCAATAATTTTGCCAGAGGTGTGCCGATAACCAGGACTCGGCTTCTTCAGTGGGTTGCTGAGACCACTGATCTAGCGCTTGCTCCAGGGTCTCCAACAAGTCGCAGGCTTCTTCGGTGACATAGGGCAGCAGGTTCTCAACAGTGGGCGGGCGATCGGCATGCCAGCCGCCAGCGGGCGATCGCACAAGCTGAATGATATCTACCAACCGCTGCATGGTTACCAGAACACGAGGCGCATCGAGAAATTGGGGCAGGGGATGCAGCGGCGGCTCTGTGATGCGCAAAACCCAGTGATGCAGGGCAGGCATGGAAGGCATGACCTGTGCAGAGTCTATCGTCTGCTCGTCTGAATGCTGTGCGTCTGCATCTGGGGCGTCTGAATGCTGTGCGTCTGGGAAAACGCTAGAATCTGTCGTCAACGATTATGCCTCCGCCAATGGTCTGGTGCGCTCTATTCGGGGATAGCCTATGGAACGAACATGTGCCTGTTAGGGCTGATGCATCTTGCTGATCGTGTGGGCGCATCGCACCTATATCATCAACTACCATCAACGAACGGTGTCAGGATGAAGCGGATCTTGCGTAAGTCCTGACGGTTCAATGCTTGCTCAATAGGAACCCGATGCTGCCCTGCATGTTTAATCATGCCCTTAATTCCCCGCGATCATTCCTGATCCTTCTGGATAAGGGCGCGTTATAAATGATGAATCAGGTGGTAAATCCAGCTTCTATTGGAACATGTCGCCCATTACTTGTTCCTTCCACTACCTTGGGTTGGCATATCCGGAGCGATCGCTCATTATATTTTTTGATGCCTTTAAAACTTTACGGATGACCCACCCCCACGGAGGGAAAGAGGTGAGGTGAATCTTCTCGCACGACGTGATGCCGATTATGAATAAACGCGCTGTTTTTATTGGTCGAGGTTTACTGGCGCTCGGAGCCAGTCTCTCTATCGTGGCCTTGCTGGAAGCCCATCAGGCGATGAGCGATTCTCAGCGTCCTGAGATAGAGCCAGAAATCGTAGTATCCGCGCCGCCGAGCCTTTCCACTGTCCCCGATGCGGTGCCACCCGCTGCAAACACCGCCCCAGATGAGCTGTCTTCCGCCACTCCCCAAACCGTGGCTCAGATGAGTCGTGAGGAGCGCGGTGAACAACCGCTGGCCATCAGTGCCGGAGATCCGGGAGAACAGGGACAAAACCTAGCGGAAATGACGGCCAACCAAATTGCAGCCACTCGCAACGAATGGGGCAGCGCATCGTTTCCTCTCGAACAATTTCAGGCCTACACCTCGCCCTTTGGCTATCGCCGCTCCATCGATGGCTACAACTTCAACGAATTCCACTACGGACTCGATCTCGCCGCCCCCCGAGGCAGCTATATCCGTAACTGGTGGACAGGTACCGTCGTCGAGGTGAGCGATGATTCCAACTGCGGCACGTCGGTGGTTGTCGAAGCGGGAGAGTGGCTCAGTATTTACTGCCACATGGAAGGCTATGTCGAAGTCGCCAATGGTGAGCGCTACATGATTGACCGGGACGGTGGCCTACGAATTGCTGAAGGTTCTATTGTGCAAGCGGGAGAGCGCGTTGGGCGCATCGGCATGACGGGCCGCACCACAGGTCCCCACCTGCACTGGGGCTTGAAGTACAACAACAATTGGGTTGATCCGGCGTTGGTGCTGCGAGCCATGTATAGCACTCAGACCAGCGCGTCGAATTAAGGCGGTTTCTCGAAAAAGATAGACCCGCTGGCTTCGGCTTCGCTCAGCCAGCTAGTTGCTGTGTGTCTTGAGCATATTATTATTTCCTGAGCATATTTTATGTGCCCTGAGCGTAGTCGAAGGGCACGGTCTTCAAGGGGCAATTCTTTGCCAGACTTGTCCTCAGGCTTGGAACCCTATTCGGCTTGACCCACCAGCGTAAAAGCCGCCCAGTTGAGCGGGTCAGGATATTCTTCCATTGTGGTGAGCATTGCTTGTCGCAGAGCTTGGGCGCGATCGGGCGTCGTTTGCCAGTTTTCGTAGAACTCGGCCATCAAGAAAGCGGTCGCATCATCGGGCACTTTCCAGAGGGAGACGATAAGGCTGGGCACCCCCGCTTGCATGAAAGCGCGGGAAAGCCCCACAACACCATCCCCTGTGATTCGCCCGCGCCCGGTGTCGCAGGCACTCAGTGCCACTAGCTCAGCATTCAGCTCCATCTGCAAGATTTCAGCGGAGGTGAGCAGCCCATCTTCGCCATTGCCAGGAGCTAAAGCAACAGCGCCAGGGAAATCGAGCACACCCGTTTCTTCAGGATTGCCATAGTCCAACAACCCATGGGTTGCCAGATGGATCACCTGGGCATTTGGCATCTGCGCTTTGACAGCCGCTTCGCTCGCCGCCTCCCATAACAGCGGTGAGGCACCCGTCAGTGTCTCAATCGCAGCGGCTTCATCCTCGGCTCCGGGCAAGCTAGAAAGCTGTTCGCTTTGTCCAGTTTCGGGATCCCACACACTCGGCATGGTGGGGTTGCCCACTAGGAGCAAGTCATCAGCAGAGAGCGCATCTGCCGAAAGCAACTGTGGCTGGCGGATGAGGTCGAGCACCTGAATGGAGGGAGCAGTAAGCATCGTGTGATGCTCAATAAGGTAGTCGCCATTGGCATCCATCAGTGCCGGGAAGGGAACCAGATAGAGAGAACGATGGGGAATAAAAACGATGCGCTCCTCTGGATCATTGGGTAGATAGGCGGAAATTGGATCGATTAGCAGTTGGTACAGGGTCTGGAGAGCCTCAGCTTGGCGTTGTTGTTGGCGTTCCTGGGCTTCGGGAGTAAGGGCAATGATAGCCTCGGCGTCGTTGCGACTACGAACGTTGAGCGCTTGTCGAGTAGTACTTACCAAATCAGCAAGGTTCTGATCCAACTGACTCAAATCAACGGACTGAAAGTAGAGGTTGCCCGTGGGTTGCATGACCCAGACATATAAAGTCGGAGTGGCGGTGTCGTAGTCGATTATCGAATAATTGACCAAGGTGGCATGTTGTTCCTGCGCGACGGAGCGGATGGTTGCGATGTCAGGGACATGGCTTGATGATGCGGAAGTTTCTAGGGGCGCATTTCCGGCTAGGAGGGCTTCAAGCAACACGCGAGCTCGACTGCGTTCTGCAACTTCCAGAGCGGTGTTGGCTTTTCCTTGCGCGATAAGGGTTAGCTGGAGCCATTCGTAAGGATGAATTTGGGTGTCAAACAGCGACACTTTAGCGGTATCAGATAGCTCCTCTGCCCGCAGCGATTCTAAGACGGCGATCGCCTCATACAAAGCTTGTTCGGCTTGGGGATATTGACCGAGGCTGTGGTACGTTGCGCCGATGCCCGTTAGCGTTATGCCTTCGCCTGCGCGATCGCCAACATCCCGGCGAATGGACAGACTTTGCTGATAGTGCTGGAGTGCCTGATCATACTGCCCTTGGTTGAGATGCATTAACCCCATGTTGTTGAGGGTAGTGGCTTCCCCAGCGCGATCGCCAATGGCTTGACGAATGGGCAAACTCTGCTGATAGTACTGAAGCGCTTGCTCAACTTGCTGCAAGTTGCGATAGACTTCCCCAATGTTATTGAGGGTAGCGGCTTCTCCAGTGCGATCGCCAATGGCTTGACGAATGGGCAAACTCTGCTGATAGTACTGAAGCGCTTGCTCATAGTCTTCGAGTTCGGCATATGTCGCACCAATGTTGTTGAGGGTTCTCCCTTCTCCGGCACGATTGCCAATGGCTCGGCTATTCGCCAAGCTTTGCTGAAAGTAGCGGAGGGCTGACGCATACTGGCCGAGATCGCCGTATACTCCGCCGAGGTTATTGAGGGCAGCTCCTTCCCGCAGGCGATCGCCAATTTCTTGGGATATCGCCAAGCTCTGTTGAAAATAGCGGAGAGCAGGTTCATACTGCCCTAGATTGCGATGCACCGCTCCGATACCCGTCAAACTCGAAACTTGCCCCCCGCGATCGCCAATCTCCTGAAAGAGCGGCAAGCTTTGCTGATAGTAGGCTAGGGCTTGTTCATAGTTCCCTAAACTGCTGGATATTAAGCCAATGTTGTTGAGAGCAGAGCCTTCCGTTCGGCGATCGCCAATATCCCGTGAAATTGCTAAGCCTTGCTGATAATAGGTAAGTGCTTGCTCATACTGACTCAGATTTTGATACGCCGCTCCAATGTTATTTAAGATCCGGCCTTGACCCTGGCGATCATCAATGTCCTGGGAAATATCTAAGCTTTGATAGTAGTAGTCGAGGGCTTGTTCAGACTGTCCTCGATTGACATAGACCAATCCAATGTTGGCCAGGATGGCACCTTCGCCTTGCCGCTCTCCAATATCTCGCACGATCGCCAGCGCCTGTTCATACAATGCAAGCGCTTCCTCATAGCGACCCACGGCTACCAGTTGTTGCCCCCGGTTATTCAGCTCAAGGGATTCCGTGCGGCGGGCGTTAATATCCGTTTGAGCAAGGGCGGGCTCTGGTAACAGCACGATGGCGATGGGGATCAGGAGCAAAGGTAAGAGAGCGGTGAGGTGAGCGATCGAGGGGAGTTTCATGAAGCGGCACGGGGGATGAAATATTTTTCTAGAGCATACTTATTTCTTGCCAGTTTTCACCTATGCAAGTTTGGTGGGTAGATCTTCGACTTCTTCTGTGCTGCCTATCGTTATTCGCTGCGGCAAAAAAAAGCCGAAGATCTGGGAATAGGAGTGGTGATGGGTGATATGGTGAGCATCGCTTGATGTGGAGCTTGGGGGCAAGTGCCTCTCTTCATGTCAACTCACAACCCATTGCCAATCAAGACGAAGGGTGCCCAGTAGTAAGGATGTGCTAAGTCGCCACTTTGAGAGAGCGGTTGTCCAGTTCGCAGGTCGGTGATTTCGTAATCGGCTCCGCGCTCTCCTGCCAATACGACTTCATTGCTAGTAATCAGTGCGATCTGTGCCCGCTGCAAGGCTGCGGACTTGCTATAGCCATTGTTCAGCGCCGTGTAGAAGGCATCCATCAACACCTGGGTTCCACCGTCGTTGATTTGCCAGAGAGAAGCGATGACGGATTGCGCTCCGGAAGATTGCAACTGGTAACCTAGACCCAGAAACTCGATGCCATTGCCTAGCTCGGTACTGCCTACTGCCGTTTCACAGGCGCTTAGTACGACCAGTCCGACATGGCTCAAGTTCCAGCGGCGGCGAATGTCTTGCAAGCTAATGCGTTCCCCACTGCCCAAGACGATGAATGACTCCTGGGGAGCATTGGTCACAAAGGCCGCATGGGTTGCCAGATGAATAATGCCATAACTACCGAGACGATTTTGTAAGTCATTCAGAGTAAAAGCTTGATTTAGCAAAATGCTGGTATTTGGAAACTGCGCGGCGAGATTGGTCACCTCGGTTTCGGTGTAGGGCAAGTCACTAAAACGGTAAGGACTATCGGCCACGGTAAAGGAAAAGGCACATTCGGCACAGGCTGCGGCTAGCAGACGTTGATTTTCCCTGGGCGCATCGGTGAGGTCGGTGAGGGAATCGGCGGTAATGTGACTGAGGCTAAAGCGTTGGATGAGGTAGTTTTCACCGTCATGCAGGGCGGCTAAGGGAATGTAGCGCAAGGCTCCATCGGGGGAATAGATGATAGCCTCAATCCTTTGTTGCTCCAACGTGGCCTCCATCGGCTCAATCAGCCAGGTATAGAGCTGTTGGGCTAACGGTTCGATGTCCGATCCAGGGCGGGTGAGGGCTTGCCCAAACTCGATAATGGTGGTGTTTAACTCAGCACCTGTGACGGCAACAGGAAAGCGTAGGGGTGGTGCATCGGGGAAGACCAGCACTAGCTCTAGGCGATCGTCAAGAATCAGCGGATAGAGCACTACGGTACGTTGAGGCATAGCCCGTAGCTCATCCTGTAACTGGGCATAGGAGTCGAGTTCCAGGTTTTGCCCTTGGGTCGACTCGCGGATCAGCCGGATGGCTTGATCGACTTCGGAGCGATCGCGAAACGCAAAAAATAGCTCCTGCACATCCCCACTCTGCGCTTGTAACTCTGAAAGTCGCTGTTGCTCGGCTATCGAGAGGGTATCAAAGCCTTGAGTTTGCGCTTTTTCCTGCAACTGCTGCAGTTCTACGGCGTCTGCTAAAACCTGTTGATACAACGCCAAGAGGTCTTCTTCAATTTGCCAGTAATCAACGCCACTTTCGGTTTGCGTCGTACTGCGGACATCTTGCAGGTATTCATCTAGTTCTTGTACCCGCAACAAGTCAAGCACCCGCTGGGCTTCGGGGATACGGTTAGCTTGTAGAAGCAAATCGGCCAGGCGGCGGTAGCTGACTGAGACGCGATCCGTAAATGATTCCTGTAGTTCGGTATCCAGTCCACGAATATCATCCCGAATCGTTTCCCATTGGTTGACGGATTGCTTGAAGAAGACAATGGCTAATTCGGTTTCCTCCATTTCTTCCAGCACAAAGCCAATGTTATTGAGGGTCACGGCTTCCCCTGCACGATCGCCAATCTCCTGGCTGATGACTAAACTTTGCTGATAGGTGGCGAGAGCTTGCTCATGGTTCCGCAGCTTACGATATACCGTACCAATGTTGTTGAGAGCATTCCCTTCTCCCGAACGATCGCCAATCGTTTGGAAGATGAGTAAGCTTTGCTGATAAACATCAAGGGCATTCTCATATTGACCGAGATGGTCATACACCGTTCCCATATTGTTGAGAGTCGTTCCTTCTCCTCGGCGATCGCCAATGTCCTGGCGAATGGCTAAGCTTTGCTGATAGGTGATGAGAGCTTGCCCATATTGTTCTTGATTGCTATAAATCGCGCCGATATTGTTTAGAGCAATCCCCTCCATCCGACGATCACCAATTTCCTGGGAGGTAGATAAGCCTTCCTGAAAATAGCGGAGCGATTGCTCGAAGCTCCCCAACTTGCCATAAACCACCCCGATGCCTGTGAGAGTAATTCCTTCTCCTTGGCGATCGCCAATTTCCTGTCGGATGGCTAAGCTCTGCTGATAAAAATCCAGTGCCAGCTCATAGTCTCCCAAATGCTCGTAAGCTAGCCCAATATTGTGAAGGCTTGCTCCTTCGACCCGGCGATTACCAACCTCTCGAGTAATTGCTAAGCTTTGCCAGTAATTTCTGAGAGCTTGCTGATATTGCCCCAGAGCATGGTAAACCCATCCCATATTGTTGAGGGTGGTTCCTTCTCCTGAACGATCGCCCACGTCCTGACGGATAGTTAAGCTCTGGCGAAAATATTGGAGGGCGTCTTCATATTGCCCCAGTGCTTCGTAGATTAGCCCAATATTATTAAGAGCCACACCTTGGCCTCGGCGATCGCCAATCTCCTGGTGGACGGCTAAACTCTGCTGCAAGTAAGTGAGAGCTTGCTCATAGTTACCCAGCGTTCGGTATACCTCTCCGATATTATTGAGGATGACGCCTTCACCCTGCCGCTCGTCAATTTCCCGAACGATGATCAGTGCCTGTTCGAAGAGTTCAAGGGCTTCGTCATAGCGTCCTACGACCTGGAGTTGCTGCCCTCGATTATTCAGCTCAAGTGACTCAGCCCGGCGAGCAGCGGTATTGGTTTGGGCGAGGGCGGGAGTCGGGCGTAGCAGTAGTGTTACAGGAAGAATCGCTGGTAAGCAAAACAGCGGAGTAAAAGCGGTTAGCAGACAACGCGACAAGACATTCATGGGATGAGCTGCAGCTTAAAACTTGTCCAGACACTTATTCCTTACCCACTATCCCCTATGCATCTCTGCAAGGCAAAGCAACTCACAAATTATTGCCAATTAAGCATTCAGTAGCTCAGCATGATGAAAAACAGACCCTAAAGACCTATACCGCCTGCAGCGCGGGCGGTATAGGTCTTTGGGGTCTGTTGTAATTGCACCTGCCGACTTAAGACTTGGGTGCCGGCATTTAATAGGGGCCAAACATAGTGTTTGCTGGATTGTCTGGGTCGTCGCTGTAGTAAAAGTCGTACACCAACTTAATCAATTCTTCTTTGGTAACGCGATCGGTCTCCGTTATGGTCAGTGCCGGAAATACTTCAGCAGCGTAGATCGGCGAGATATTGTAGACCGACAGAACTTGTCCCCATTCATCCTCGCTGATGTAGCCATCTTCATTTTTGTCGAAGACATCAAATAAAAGCTCTGTTAAGGACTGCACTTCATCGGTCTAAGCCTGCTCGTTGCCAAGGAGCCCATCTTTGTAGGTCAACCACTCATCGAGCGAAACCTGCTTGTTATGGCTGATATCCGCTTGCTTCGAGAGGTTTTTCCACATGCGGGATAGTTTGTCTTGCAGGACGAGGCATTTGGGCGCTCGCACCGACCAATTCCGCAGCGAAGACATCTTTTTGAACAGCAAGTCAAAGTCATCCTTCGACACCGCTCCAGTGTTGTTGGTGTCGTACATGCTAAAGAGCTTGATGAGCTTACGGCGCTGAATCTCGGTCAACATCGTTCTTTCCCCCGCCAGGGCACAAAGCAACTGTCCATCGACAGCATATAGCAATTCGCTGAGTCCAGGGTAATGCTAATGCTATGAAAACCAAAATCAGATTATTGTTTGAAAACCTTGCACTGTGAGACTTTCAAGCAATAATCTGTCGTGGATCCCTAGTGGATGGGGTTGAAAACTGTGGCCTGGGGGCAGGAGCAGGTCAGGATGACCCAAGGGCATTGTCTGTGCTGCCAATTTGCTTCAGGGCGATCGCCCGTGCCCGTTGGGATAGGCTCTCTAACTTGACATGGCCATCCTCGTCTATTAAATCCTCTTGCTTCATTAAGCCAACCATGGTTTCCCATAGAATTTCGTCAACCCGCTCGGATTGACTCGCCAGCCAGCGATGGGTTTCGGCATCTTCAGGAAATTGGTCAATGCAGGATAGGGTATAGCTGCGGAACGCGCGAACTTGACGCAACAATCGAGCGACATATCCTGGGCATTCACAGGCAATGACATCGGCTGCACGACAAATCTCGATCAAGTCTTCATCAGAGAAATCAGTCAAGGTGATGGGTTTCTGTGTATTGCTAGACATAATTTAGGGATGGATATATCAGACATTATCTGACGAATCATTCACGTTAGTTATACAGAGTGAGTACATGAGGTCAGAACTGAACTAAGCACTTATAACTAAGTTTGCAAATCTTCAACTCCCATGTTAGTAAAAATGAACCTGATTCGCTCCAAAAGTAAGCATCAATTGTAGAACCTAGGTCGCTGAATTTCCGTTGAATCACTCAATAGTATCGGTGTTCATAATAGAGTTTTATCAGGATTTCACGTGTTCCAACCTAGGGAGAGAAGTGAGGCGTTCACAGTCACAGATATGGAATTTAGATTCTCCCTAATCCATGTCTGTGAGTACGCTACATGCGCCTGAGTACTGTGCTTTTCGCTTTGAATAGCCAGGGGGCTTCGAGCGTATCACCCTAAGTAGTCTAGACTTCTCCCTATGTCTAATGCCAATTCTTGTCTGTGGTAGAGCCTCTATTTCACCAAGTGTGTCCGCAATTAATCGGATGACAAAATTTATGCGAAGTAGTACCTGTGAGTGACCAAATGTAAGTAGGTGCAGCTCATCCAATTTAGCAGAGATTTCTTGAACTCAACGTAAACGGCGTTGTATCTTTCCGAAAGTTTGGGTGAGGAAAAGGCGCGCTAAATAAAGTGTTGTTAAGGGGGAGGTATCCTCTTTATGAGTTTGCTTGTAATCAAAAAAAATATTGACTTCATTGAAGATGATCTCTAACTTTTGGAGGATAGAAGTCTTGCGATATTCTTGCAGGAATTGCGCATTCCTGTTGAAACGTGTGTTGAGTGATTCAAAGGTTTTCAATGTTTGTTGAATACGTGCAACATCAAACTGTGTAGAGTAGCTAGCAATCTTCTGGCTGTTGAAGCCTGGGTCGAGATAATCGGACAGACCTCCATTCAGGCTCGAAAATACCTGACAGCCGCAAGCCATGGCTTCTAGGGGCTGCAACCCAAATCCCTCACTTACCCGCTGCAGTGCCCAATATTCCGATGAATCATAGAGGTAGACCTTGGCTCGATTAAACAGGGCTGCTAGGTCCTCCACATAGCTATCCACCACCATGACATTGCAGTTGTTTTGGAGCGCTGGAATCAGTTGGTTCAACAGATAGCTGGAGGATTTTCTGGCCTGCACCAATACATCGATGTCGCGCGGGAGATGGCGATCGCAAAACTCGTCTGAAATTTCATTGGGCAGGTAGTAGATCAGCGAGTGAGGAGCCTGTTGACCCCAGTAGCCCATAGTGTTGCGGCTGACGGTGATGATGGGGATGCGGGCAGGTACCGAGAAGCCATAGCCAGCGCTGTGGGCATGATAGATAGCATGGCGATCGCCCACCTTTTTGATTAGCTTTGGAACATCAAACCCCCAGCTCAAGACAAAGATGGTGGAATCGTCCGCCGGGGCTTTTAGCAGATCATCCAGGAACAGCGTGTCTTTTTCTCGCTGGCGATAGGTCACCACCTCCGCCGCGCAGATTTCTTGTGCCAAACGCAGGGTTTTTAGCTCAGCCCAAAGCCCCCCACAGGCAAATTTGCCTCCAGTTCCCGGTAGTAAAAAGTAGAGTTTTCGCATGACGGGAGGCGTTTTCTGCGGAGTTTTAAAGTGGGGGAGAACAGGTGGTAAGGGTGTTTCAGGCAATTCCAGTGGACGCCTTGCAGGCTAAGAGTCCGCTGCTACTGATGAGGTTTCTAGCGCCAGCTTCGCCCGGTGTTTCAGCATCAGACCATACTCCAAACCTTCGACAACGGCCTGGTAGGATGCCCCAATAATATTGGTCGAAACCCCTACTGTTGTCCAGCGCTGATGTCCGTTGCTCGACTCCACCAATACACGGGTCTTGGCCGAGGTGCCCGACTTGCCATCAAGAATCCGCACCTTGTAGTCCGTCAGCTGGAATGAGGCAATTTCGGGATAAATTGTCTGCAGTGCTTTGCGCAATGCCGCATCCAGCGCAGACACAGGCCCGTTGCCCTCGCCCGCTTCTAGAATGTCTTGCCCCTCGACCGTAACTTTGACGGTGGCTTGCGAGTCGGTGCTCCAGGTGTCGGCATCGGGGTGCATCTGACAATACACATGAAAGTCTTTGACGGAGAAGAAGGAGTCCCGCTGATCCAGGGCTTCCCGCATCAACAGCTCAAAGCTGGCTTCTGCCGCTTCAAACTGATAGCCTTCGTTTTCCAGGTGCTTCAGGTTTTGCAGCAACTGCCGACAGGTGGGCGATTCCTTACTGAGTTCGATGCCGAAACTGCGGGCTTTGGCCAGGATATTGCTGATCCCTGCCTGATCTGAAATCACAATCCGACGGTGATTGCCTATGGCATCGGGAGAGACATGTTCATAGGTAATGGGGTTTTTCTCCACCGCGCTGACATGAATCCCGCCTTTGTGGGCGAAGGCCGAAAGTCCGATATAAGGCGCATGGTCGTCGGGAGCGAGGTTGACAATTTCACTAATCAGACGGCTGGATTCACTCAGGGTCGCCAGTTGTTCCGGTTCGACGCAGCGATAGCCCAGCTTCAGTTGCAGGTTGGGCATGACGGAGCAGAGGTTGGCATTGCCGCAACGCTCCCCATAGCCATTGATGGTTCCCTGTACCATGCGAGCGCCTTCCATCACCGCCGACAGGGCATTGGCAACCGCCGTACCCGAATCATTGTGGGTGTGAATGCCAATCTGAGCAGGATTTTCCGCTGTCTGCAATGCTTGGGCTTCATCGCTTTGCACCAGTTCGCGCACGGCCTGAACGATCGCCTGCACTTCGTGGGGTAGGGTGCCGCCGTTGGTGTCACAGAGGATCAACCACTCCGCGCCTCCGGCGATCGCCGCTTTCAACGTTTCCAGAGCATAGTCGGGGTTGGCCTTGTACCCATCAAACCAATGTTCTGCATCGTAGAGTACCCGTCGCCCTTGGGAGCGGAAGAAGGCGATCGTATCGCGAATCATCTCTAGATTCTCATCCAGGCTGGTTTTGAGGCTATCGGTGACATGCAAGTCCCAGGATTTGCCAAATACCGCAACCCAACGCGTTCCTGCTGAAAGGATGGGCTGCAACATGGGGTCAGCTTCAGCGGTGCGTCCGGGGCGGCGGGTCGAGCAAAAGGCCACGATCTCAGCTTGGGTGAGCGGTTCCTCGCGAATTTGCCAGAAAAACTGCACATCCTTGGGATTTGCTCCCGGCCAGCCCCCTTCGATAAAGGGAATCCCCAGGCGATCGAGCTGGCGGGCAATTCTCACCTTGTCTTCTAGAGACAGGGAAATGCCTTCCCGCTGTGCGCCATCCCGTAGGGTGGTGTCGTAAATCCAGATGGTCTCGGGTGCAGTGGCCATGATCGTTGGATGCAGCAAAAATGCAAAGGAATACTATCTAAGCGTAGGACGATTTTAATCGGTTTGTGGCCGTCTTACCCGCGCATTCTTTACCAACGAGGATAGGTGCTAAAAGCTGCTGGATTACCTAGCGTAGTACCCTACTGGTAGGCCATGAGTCAGGCCTGACTCATGCATCAGCAATGCTATCTTTTACAGACTTAGTCTGGAGTTTGCCATGACAGCTTCTACCCTCCAAGCCACGGCTCTCGATCATGTAACCCTCTACGTCAAAGACTTGCGTGAGAGTGTCGCTTTTTACAAAGCGCTATTTGGATTTTCTTTGAAAAAAGATCAACCAGAATATAATTCGCAAATTATCGGTAACGATGCTATCAAGCTTTGCTTGTATGAAGATCCAGGCAAAGCCCTATCGGGTGGATTGGCGCACTTTGGCCTACACATTCAAAACTTTTCGGAGATCATCGAAGAGTGCGAAGCTCTGGGAGTACCGATGCCCTACGGCATAGTTGAGTGGGAAGAAAAAACGCGATCGGTCTACATCATCGATCCAAGCGGCTACGAAATAGAGCTGAGTGAAGTGAACGGGAGCGGCTTGTAGTGTTTTCGTTCTCCTGCATCTTTGGGGTAAGTGCATAGGGATCGCGAATAAATTGACATCCGACCGCGAAACGTGACTGTGGTTTTTGCGAATCCACCGGAGGACAGTATGCCAACCGTAATGGCTCAAGGAAAAACGTTTGAATGCAAGCAAGGGGAAAATCTCCGCCGAGTGTTGTTGCAGCAGGGCGTTAGCCTCTACAACCAATCGGCCTCAGTCATTAACTGTCGGGGAATTGGCACCTGCGGTACCTGTGCTGTGACGATAGAGGGTGAAGTGTCGGACATGAGCTGGCGCGAGAAGGCTCGCTTGTCCGTGCCGCCCCATTCCCCTGAGAAACGTCTTGAGAAAAATCGACGCTTGGCTTGCCAGGTCAAAGTCATGGGCGATGTGAAGGTCTCCAAAGATGATGGCTTTTGGGGGCAGGGCGATCGCCTTGTGTGGTAACTCTCCCTCTATAAATTAAAGGAGGCGTCAAGGCTGTGTGCCTGAAGGGTGAAATTGCTGGGGACAGGTCGAAAAACTTCGGCCATCCTGGGGTATCTGCGCGATGATGGGAAAAGCCGAGTCGGAAGGGCGAGTGCTATGACAACAAATCTATTGGACATTCTCGCGTTCATCATTGTGTTTGGTCTGTTGGCAACCCTGGTTGGAACGCTAGCGACTGGGGTGTTGCGAATTGCTGGGTTTTCTGTTCTGGTTGCTATCGCCCTCATTATCAGTGGTCCTTACTTGCAGACTGGAACTGTCCCTTGGAGACCTCGGACAGTGCCTACAACCACGGCTCCTGCACAAACACAAACAACAACAACGACCACAACCTCTCCGGTGCGATCCGTACCTGCAAATGTCGGATCAGGTACATCCTTTTCCACCACAGGCACCGTTGAGAATGAAAGCACCGTTTCGGAAACAACGGGTGGCGGGAGCGTCAACCAAACGCGACGGGGCGTGCGAGCAATGTGGTAGGTTGCCCTCGGCTGAGCGTTCTGGAGATGGCCTAGAGTATAAAGAGCGGATTAGCAAGCGTTGCTGAAAATTAGGATGAGTCGAAACGAAGGTTCGATTCATCCGGCACCTCTTTCATATCGAGAATCAGCAACGCCAATTAGCAGGATGGCAAGGGCAGCGAGGAGCCATGCGCAGAGAAGATGAGGTTTTAATTGTTGGCGGCGGCATTATCGGCTTGGCGATCGCCCTCGAACTGAAACTGCGGGGTACATCGGTGACGGTTCTGAGCCGCGATTTTGGACAGGCGGCTGCCCATGCCGCTGCCGGAATGCTCGCGCCTCAAGCGGAATCGCTGCCCCCTGGAGCCCTGCTGGATTTATCCTTACAAAGTTTGGCAGCTTACCCCGAGTGGGTGCGCAAAATCGAAGAGCTGAGTAGTGCCAACACGGGCTATCAAGCCTGTGGCATTCTCGCCCCGGTGTACGGCCTACCTGCTAATGCCCCTGACGATCCTGCTAATACCCCTGACGATAGTGGGATACCCGCCCGTCGCTGGTTGGATCAGGCGGCGGTGCATCTAGCGCAACCTGGACTTAGCCCTGATATTGTCGGGGGATGGTGGTTGCCGGAAGAAGGCCAAGTGGATAATCGAGCGCTGATCCTGGCTCTGCGCTCAGCCGCAGAATCCTTGGGCATTACGATTCACGAAGGGGTGGCAATCACCGATGTGGAGCGCCGCCAGGGTCGGGTTGTGGGAATGCGATCGCCCGCTGGTACTTGGCAAGCCCAGCACTACATCCTGGCGACGGGAGCTTGGTCGCAGGCACTGCTGCCCGTTCCTGTGCAGCCGCTGAAGGGACAGATGGTATCGGTAGCGGTTCCGTCCACGGATGTTGCGGATCGACCGTTGCAGCGGGTACTGTTTGGCCCCGATAGTATCTACCTCGTTCCCCGTCGGGATGGACGCCTCGTTGTTGGAGCGACCGTCGAGGAGGTTGGCTTTGCACCCCACAACACCCCTGCCGGATTGCAGACGCTATTGAGCAAGGCGATGCGGTTGGTTCCGGCGATCGCTCAGTTCCCCATCCAGGAATGCTGGTGGGGGTTCCGTCCGGCAACGCCTGATCAGGCTCCCATCCTGGGAGCCAGTCCCTACGACAACCTTTCCCTCGCCATCGGCCACCACCGTAACGGCATTCTGCTGGCGCCCATCACCGCCCGTCTGATTGCCAGTCGGGTCACAAACCAGGAGACTGACCCACTTTTACCGTATTTCTCCTGGGAACGGTTTTTATCCCCCATTGGTTCCACGATGGCTCCAATGTCGCCGATCTCGTCTGCCAATCAGTCTTTATCGAATTCACCAAAATTAATGGCTCACCCTTCTACTCTGGCTCATGCTACCCCGGATATCTCTGCTCAGACGGCCTCGGCGGAAACCGTGGCGGGCGATCGCCCCCTCGTGATTGCCGGACGTACCTTCCAATCCCGCCTGATGACGGGCTCCGGGAAGTACGACAACTTTGAGGTGATGCAGCAGAGTGTTGCTGCCAGTGGATGCAATATTGTCACGGTTGCGGTGCGCCGCGTCCAGACCAAAGCGCCAGGGCATGAAGGCTTGGCTGAAGCCCTGGATTGGTCGAAGATCTGGATGCTGCCTAACACCGCGGGCTGCCAGACGGCGGAAGAGGCCATCCGGGTGGCGCGGTTGGGGCGCGAAATGGCCAAACTATTGGGGCAGGAAGACAACAACTTCGTGAAGCTGGAAGTGATACCCGATACCCAATACCTGCTGCCCGATCCCATCGGCACCCTGGAAGCGGCAGAAAAGCTGGTTCAGGAAGGCTTTGCCGTGTTGCCCTACATCAACGCCGATCCGTTATTAGCCAAGCGGCTAGAGGCGGCGGGCTGCGTCACCGTGATGCCCTTGGGATCGCCTATCGGCTCTGGGCAAGGGATTCGCAATACGGCGAATATCCAAATCATTATCGAGAATGCAAACATTCCGGTGGTTGTGGATGCGGGCATCGGTACGCCCAGCGAGGCCGCGCAGGCAATGGAAATGGGAGCCGATGCGTTGCTAATCAATACGGCGATCGCCAAAGCCCAAAACCCCGTCGCGATGGCTCAGGCGATGGGAATGGCCACCGTTGCCGGACGCTTGGCTTACCTCGCCGGACGCATTCCCGTTCAAGGAACGGCGAGTGCCAGCTCACCTCTAACCGGGCGAATTGGTGGGTCTTAGGCACATCTCGGAACACTCCTTAAGACACTGCAATATTCTGAGACGATTGCCAAATTGCAGCCAAAGCCAGGTAGCACGCATGTTTCGTGCCCTAATAAACCTTTGTAACGTAACAAATGATGTCCAGCTTGAGAAGGTTCCTTAGGTTGTTTGATAACGTTCATAAGTAATGGCAATCTAACAGCGATTGTCTGCGCCGTTGTTAAAGGCGATCGCCGTTGCCCCTGAAAAGTTTTTGCTCAAGGTTTATAGCTTATCGGTTTGAGAGCAGCATTCGGTGTGAAGCCTGAAACCTATCAAGGAGAAGGCTGCTGCTAGAGGATTTTTCGCACGCATGTTTTGAGCCAGACGACCTGAGCTGGCAAGCCTTTACAGACACCAGATGTCTGACCTGATGTGTCCGGAGACAGATATGAAATTGGCAATGAATAAATACTGCATGACATGGATTCAAGAATGGTGTCGCACCAACAACTGGAGCGATCCGTTTCGTCAATGCGACGAATATTGGGCCTTTCCCCCGCAAGCAGTGATGCCATTGCCCATCCCAGCTGATGAGTTGCAGTTGCTGAAAGCTGAGAAAGGCGCTAGCCCTGCCGAGCGCATCTGGTTTGCGGCGGTTTGGAGTGTGTCGGCGATCGCCCTTACGACGGGTGTTTGGTTGCAGAACCCTATGCCGATGGTGTTTGCCTTCGCTTTCTGTGCCATGGTCTTTGCGGCAATGGATGAAGGCTAAGGGTTTGGCTGGTTTGCATTGACTTCGCATGGACTATGACTCAGCCACGTATTGGCATCATCATGGGCAGCGACTCCGATCTGCCGACTATGCAGGGGGCGATCGCTGTTTGCCAAGATTTTCAGATGGCGCATGAAGTTGCCATTGTCTCAGCCCATCGCACTCCCCATCGCATGGTGGGCTATGCTGAAACCGCTCACCAGCGAGGGATTCAGGTGATCATTGCTGGCGCGGGAGGCGCGGCGCATCTGCCGGGTATGGTGGCGGCCATTTCACCCCTCCCCGTTATCGGTGTGCCCGTTTCCAGTCGCCAGTTGCAAGGGGTTGATTCCCTCTATTCCATTGTGCAAATGCCCGCTGGGGTTCCTGTAGCGACGGTGGCGATCGGCAATGCCCGCAATGCTGGCCTCCTAGCTGTCCAAATCCTTGCTACCCACGATCCCAAACTCTTGGCGCAAGTGCAGCAGTACCGCGAATCCCTACGAGATTCTGTCCTCGCGAAGCAAGAGCGGCTGGAAGCCATGGGGAGCGATGCCTATCTCCAGGACATGCAGAAATCTGCTGGAGCCTAGTTCGAGGGATTGGCGTGAAACTACAATCCCAAACCTCTTCGTGAAAGGTTTTTCAATAAAGAACCATATGTTTTGGGAGAAGCGCGGCCCCGCTTCTCCCAAAACATATGGCAAGCTAGTTCATTGGCGATCCTTAGCCAGTGGGCTGAGCCAGGTCGGCATAGCGAAAGCAGTCCGTTGTGTGGTCATTGACCAATCCGCATGCCTGCATAAAGGCATAGCAAATCGTTGGGCCAACGAAGTTGCAGCCACGCTTTTTCAGATCTTTGCTCATGGCCTGGGATTCCGGCGTCGAAACCGGAACCTCCTTCAAGGTTGCCCAGGCGTTAATAATCGGCTGATGGTTTACGAAACGCCAGAGATAGCTATCCAGGTTGCCAAATTCCTGACGAATGGCTAAAACCGCACGGGCATTTTTGACGGCCGATTCTACCTTGAGCCGATTGCGGATGATATTGGGATTCGTCAGCAACGTGGCGATTTTGTCATCACCGTATGCTGCGACCCGTTCTGCATCAAAGTCGTCGAACGCTTCGCGGTAGCCTTCCCGTTTCCGCAGCACTGTTAGCCAGCTCAAGCCTGCCTGTGCGCCTTCCAAAATTAGAAACTCAAATAATCGCCGGTCATCATGCAGCGGTACGCCCCACTCCTCATCGTGGTAGTCAATGTAGAGCGGGTCATCAGTTACCCACTCACAGCGACATTGCGAATCGCCCATCAGGCCTCCGTGGCTTCTCCACCAACGACAACATTGCGAATGCGAAGGCTAGGGCCACCACACCCGACCGGCATACCGTTCTGTCCGCCTTTCCCACAACCACCCGACTCATCCCAGCGAAAGTCATCGCCGATCGCCTCAATGTCGCCCAGGGTTTGGAACACATTGCCCGATAGGGTGAGATCGCGCACGGGTTCGGCCAGCTTGCCTTGGCGAATCATCCAGCCTTCTCCAGCCGTGAAGGTAAACATTTCGCCATTGGTCATTCCTCCCCGCCAGTTGCGGGCATAGACGCCTTCTTCGATCCCATCAAACAACTGATCCACAGGGGTGTTTCCCCGCTCAATCCAGGTATTGGTCATGCGCACCAGGGGGGGAAACTGGTAGCTTAAGCAGCGAGCATTCCCCGTTGCGTTTTCTTCCAGCCTGCCAGCGGTTTCTCGGGAATGGAGCCGCCCCACCAACACGCCATCGCGAATCAATTGGGTTGTGCTGGCGGGTGTGCCCTCGTCATCGTAGGTATAGCTTCCCCGATGTCCTTCCGGAGCGGCTCCATCAAAAATCTGGAGATTCTTCGGCCCGAATTTGCGTCCCAGGGTCATGACTTCCATCAGGTCTGGGTTTTCATAAATCATGTCGGCTTCGGAAAGGTGACCAAAAGCTTCATGAACAAATAACCCCGTCAAGATAGGGTCGATGACAACGGTATAAACGTTGCCCTTCACTGGCGGTAGGTCGAGGGCATTGACGGCGCGCTCGGCGGCCTGTTGCACCTGCTGGTCGAGTTGTTCCAGTTCTTCGTAGGCTTTGCGGGAACCCGTGGTTTCTCGCCCCGTTTGTACCGTTTCGCCACTGCGAGCGGTGGCTGCAAACCGCATCTCCATATCGACCCAGGATTGCTCAAGCACGGTTCCTTCCGACGTCGCGAAAAGGATGTGTTGGGTGCAGTCGTTATAACGCACTGAGGTGGTGGCAACGCGATCATCTACGCTGCGGAGCAAATCAGCATAGTGGGTACAGAGATCTTTCTTGCGGTTGAGGGGAACGTCGCGGGGATCGGTGCCCGTGAGATAGAGGGGACGGCTGTCCTGGATGATGGGGATATCGGCTAGCTCGGTGACATCATCCCCCACGAGCCGAGCGGCAGCGATCGCCTCCTCAATTTGTGCGGCCAGGTCGGCCAGGTTGTTGAAGCTCGCAAACCCCCAACCGCCTCGGTAGCAGGCGCGCACCTGTCCGCCAACCGACAGTGCCTCGCTGAGCGTTTCGACTTTGCCCCGCCGCAGCAGAATATCGGTACTATCCGACTCTTCTAACCGGATAGCCAGGTAATCCACCCGATGTTTGTAACGGGCAATGTGATCTGTCAGGCGATCGATCGCCGTTGCAAAGATAGGAACCATGACGAAAGGGTTAGGATACTTTCCCTATTTTGCCTTTAGAGAACGTTTCCGTGGGGAAAAGAGTAATAGATTTTTAGTGATGCAGAACACACAGATTGACCCGATGCACCATCGATTCAGTTTCTGCAACGCAATTGCGGGGGGCGCAGAAGTGGGTTATGACTGGGGTGAGGGCATTCTCTCCATGAAGACACGGGTGCGCCTACCCATGTTCAGCACGTCAGGCAGGAGCAAGCGATGAACCCATTGACATCGACACGAGTGGGGACGCACAAGGGACGCCAAGGATTGGGATCGTTAAAGCCAGGAGGATGGCTGGGTAAGCTTTTGGTTGCCTCCTTGCTTTGGATAAGTTATCTGTTGGTTGCCATTCCAGCCATGGCCGAAGAGGGCGCTCCCTCTCAATTGCGGCTGCTCCTGTTATTGATGGATCCGCTCGACCCTGAGGTCTTTTCGCGCAATAGTGAGGCTGTTTATCCCCATGTCATTACGTCGTCGGATGTTTCCCAAGTAGGGCTCACGATTCCGAGCCTGTGGTGGGTGGACGAACAGTTTGGCGATCGCCTCCTGGAAAACTGGGCAGCGTTTCCGGCTGAGGATGGACTGCCGCCACGGGTCGATTTGATGGTAAACGAGCAGGTGTGGAGTATCTATCAACCCATCGAGCGCTATGCCTTTGTCAACCAGTTTGGCACCTCGGCGCAAGACTATGGCTATATCACCCGGGTATACGATCGCCGCAATGACTTGCTAGCGGCCTATCTTTGCGATTATCAGGGCGACGGTACCGCTGTCCAGTTGCAAGATCGCTGTGACCTTTTTCTCAACTGGGCCGGGGGGCCATCCTTACCCGATACTATGAATTCTCAGAACGCATCCTCTGCCAATACTCCGAGTAGATTTCGGCGGTAGCGGATGGCAGAGGCAACAAAAACTCGCTTGCATCCAAAATGCTCGAAATCGGTAGCAGCAATGGGTTAGAACGCAAACTATCCGGCAACCCATCCTTGCGGTTCACAATCACGGGCGAGGCAACCGGGCTGAGCAACGACAGCCGAACGGCGTTGGCTTGACGCCAGAAAAATGCGATCCAACCTCGCAAAATATCATCGGATGCATCGGTCGACTCGACATTGGGCTTGACCCACAGGTCAGCGGTCAGCAAGGTGCCAGACTGGGGGATAACAGCCGTGAGCTGGGGATTGCGCTTGAGCACTGGCAAGATGTCGGTCGTCCACCCCACCGCCAGGGAGACATCCCCCAGCACGAGGGGTTGTAGATAGGCATCCGAGCTGTAGAGGCGCACCTGCTGGTTGAGGGCGCTGAGGGTATCATCCAGGTCTGACAGGCGATCGAGGTCAGAGGCGTTGGCCGGATGCCCCAGATGCTTGAGCGTCAGACCGATCACAGCCCGAGCACTATCGGGTAGGGCAATCTGACGCGTCAGGTCATCGCGCCAAAGGTCGCCCCAATCCGTCGGCGGGGTTTCAGGAAAACGGTCTTTGCGATAGACGATCGCCAGCATTCCCCAACGGTAGGGCGCACCCCAAATGGCGCCGTCCTCTGCCATCATGCCTTCGTCATCACGCCGGACGAGCGATCGCCATTTCTCGGGCAGCCGCTCCCAGCCACTCAGCGATTCCACATCCAGAGGCGTAATTAGGTTTTGGCGGATGGCGGAGGTTAACCAAGCATCGCCGAGGGTGGCTATCTGGCTAGGAACTGGCGATCGCCCCCGAAACAGACGTTGCATGAAGGAAACCCTGGGAACCCCGCCTTGCTCCAGCAGATCGTAAACGCGGCTCAAGGTTTCGATAGGGAATACCCGGATGCGCGCCTGGTCGGCCAACTGATCCTGCAAGTCACTCAACAGGATGGGTGGAACTGAGCCTTCAAGCAACGCCACTGGCAGCATTGGCAACTGTTGCCCCTGACATCCGCTTAACGCCGATGCGAGGAGCAGTGACCCAGAGCCTACCAGAAGCGATCGCCGTTTCATGCGTTTCCCTATGTCTTGTCTCGCGTTACTCAGATCTCGATTGTGCTAATACAGCAGCCTGCGGAGTCATCAACTGCGCTGACGACTACCTCAGCCATCGTAGCAATGAGATGTCGCTTGATATCGCTTTTGTCTTCTCGCCATGTCCTTGTCCTCAATCCGAATAGCAACCCCCCCCACGTAGTTTCTTTGAAATTCTTGCTCAGTAAGCATTTCAAAGAAACTACAAATGGTTTTTCTAATCCGGATTTGATATCTGATAGGGCTTTACGCATTAGATGAGGTCGGATACTTGCTTGAAAGTCTCAATTTGAAAGTCTCAAAACATTCGAACGTCTGCATTGCGTTGATCCTGTGAGGGCAATGCAGCCCGTTGGTGGTGTGAGCGCGCACCCAGAAGATCAACGCAATACAGACGTTCGACGCGAGTTTGGTGCAAGCTCTGAACAGAAATTAGACATGGAAAATCATCGGAAGACACATTCAAACGAGCATGAAGAGGAGTTTAACAATATTGCGAAAAATGCAACGAGATGTGAACTCATATTCATGCTTGTTGCTAGATATTGCAAAGTTTTGCTGTTTAGACAATCGATAATATGAGAAAAATGAGAGGCATGGATAAGGATGTAGGCTTTTATCCAGTCAAGATACCTGCTTTGTCTCATGTGATGTAGTAAATAGACTTGACTGGATTTCAAGTGCTCTCACTATTCTTGAGAGGTGTGCAAGAGAACAGTCGCATCAGTCTATCGAGGGATTCTATTTGGAGCCCGAATCATTCTTCGGACTAACGCAAAACTCGCTCAGCCCTAGCTAAGTCCATTAATTCTGTAAGATGCGATGTGATTTCCAAAAATAATAAAATTTGTAAGCCCGATTCTTTGCGGATAGTAATCTTTGAGGATAAAAGCATGGATATTTAGGAAAACCTAAATACTTTACCTTTAGAAATCGTTTATCGTTCCTGAGAAGACTTTTGTGGAAAGATATCCAACGGCTTTATCTGAAAGGCTCAAAGCTTAGACTATCTATCGGTTATTATCGTCATCGTGGCTGAAAGGCTTGAAAGAGAGACAGGATAAGTATTGGAGAAATTCTGAGAAGAAAATGATAGCCCTTGAGGCCCTATTGCAACCAATTTCTCAGATATAAAGTGAGTTGTAGGGAAACGTTAAATGATTCAGGAATAAAGTGCTAGATATAGTTATCCATTCCTAAGATGGTACTGGATACAAAATTATTGCCTTATTGAAGGGAAGGGAGTCGAGCATCGCATGAACTCACTACATCAGCAAATTGCTGATTTGAGCGCGAAGATTGATGCACTGAAAGAGCTGATTGAGCGACTGAGTGACAAAATATCTGCAGAAAAAGTGCAACAACTCTCGGCAGAACTAGAGTCACATCGCTCTACTGCGCTGGATGCAATGGTGGGACATCCTTCTGACCATCACCAAAGTGTCCTGGAAACAGAGATTACGCACAAAGACATCCTCGCAGATGTTGAGCTTGTTGATACTGAAGGGTATTCTGCTGAGCACCAGGCACTGTCGTCGGATGTTCAAGTACAACGCCTAACCGCTCAATTAACAGCTGCATACAATCGGATTGCATCTTTAGAGGAGCAATTGCTTTCAAATCGGATACAGCATGAACCATCCACAATGTGGGATACGGTTGATCATCCAGCGATAAATCCGGATCGATAAGCTGCAATCAGGACTCACCTTTGAGTCCCGGCTCGTTACTGGTATAACTGCTAACCCGTTGGTTTGTCTGCTTTTAAGTTACGACCATGAATACAACACACTTATCAGAGAGGGCGGCGTTCTAAACGCCGCCTTTCTTCTAGCAACTGTTCGGTGCGAGAGCACAGCCAGTCAATACTTTTGCTCAGGAGATGGGCGGCGATCGCACATCCCCCGGCACCCACTCCTTCTTTCACAAAGCCGCGCTCATAGGCGCGTAAAGCCTCTGCCTGTGCTGCCGCAAAGCTCAATTGTGTGGCCAACAGGGGCGTCTGCAATAGGTTCGCTAAGCCAATGGTGTCGCCCGTTGGGTCTTCGGCGACCCAGCGAGTCGTGCCAACCACAACCTGGGCATCCTCCCAATCCAGCCCATGATGGTGGCGCAGTGCCTGCATCAATGCGTGGACGGCTAGCATCTGGGTGCCACCTGCTAGAAGAACGGGGCAATGACGGCTGGCGGCGATCGCCATTCCAGCCACGGCAATTTGCATCGGGTCGCCCACCGCGGCCACCACTGCGAGCGGATCGGCATCAGCAGGAAGCATGGCTTGAGCCAGACCTTGGGAGACGATCGCCCATTTCTGCGCATGGTTGCAGGTGGGATGGCTGCTGTTGATGCGATCGCGAGCCTCCCAGCCCAATCCAGACAACACCGCGAGAGCCGTGGTGGTACCGCCCACAACACATTCACCCAGCATGAGCCAGTGGTCGGGATGGCGCTGCGCCAGGATGGTGCCCCAGTGTTGTCCGGCTGCTAGCAAGTGCTCAACCACAGGGCGATCGAGGGTGTTGCCCGTGCTGACACACCGCGCTGGCATTCCGTCCAAGTCGATGGATGGCACCGTTGGAGGATGTGGGAGTCCGGCATTGAACAACGTCGTGGGAAGGTTCAGCGCTTCGATCACCGCACGGGAAATCAACACGGGGGATGCTCCCGCAATGAGTGGGGGGAGAGGAAAGGCGGGGTCTGACTGGACACCCTGCATCAAGAATTCAGCATCGGCGATCGCCGTGAATTGCCGGTCGGCTGGTGTTGCGCCGGCTGCCGAGATGCCTGGAATCAAGCCCGTTTCGGTAAATCCCAAAACACAGGCAAATTGGGCTTTCTTGCCAACCGTTTGCTGTAACCACCGTGCGGCAATTGGGTGCTGGCTATAGAGGCCAATATCAGGTGAGAGGGGGCTGAACTGAGGGCGATCGGAAAAATGCAGCGATGGGGCAACCATGGAATCAGCCAGAGAAAACAGCTTTTATTCTACTGAGCGAGCTCTACATAATCGACCTACCCGATCAGACTCGTTGTGACGCGAGCATTACCCTCAGCCAGCAATCCCCAGAAAATTGGGGTGCTGATAGCTTGAGCTAGCCAGGATAGTTCCGTCATGCCCATGAAAATGGGCATCTATCAAATGCTTATTGGTTACTGAATTTAGCTTTTCTGGATTCCCTCATGCGCGGGAATGACCGTTAAATAGCGTGTCCTAGCCTTGATGGCTACAGATATATCGATTTCCTTTAGGTTGTACTGGCGTTGGGGAGATGGCGATCGAGTAAATTGTTGCCATTGTCATAGACTTCGATGGGGCGTTGGAAGCGAGCGGCGAGTTCCTGGAGGGTGCGGCGCAGTTCCAGTTGGTGTTCGGTGACGACGGCTTGCAGGTCTCGGTTGCCGGAATGACGTGCCGCCGCGATCGCCTCCATATAATCCGCTGAGAGTTGTACCCGGATCTCCTCACTGACGGCCAACAGACTGCATTTGCGAAACTCTTCATTGCAGGCGCGATCGATTTCTAAAGATACGGCTAGGTGGTTTTCTAAGTTTTCCTGGGCATCATCAATTGCATTTTGATACTCTCGTGCCAAGGTTTCGCCTTCGATTGCATAGGTTGTGCCGGGTGGAATTTGCTCCGTTTCACGGATTGCATTGGTCCAAGCGGCGATCGCCCCTCGCCAGTTGAATTGAGTGGCCGAGGCGCTTGCCTGCTGGGCATACTCGGCGGCCTGAGTCAGTCGATCAGCCGCCGTCGCCTCCCGCTGCACCTGAGCGTTAGCCGCCTCCAGACGCGGCTCATAACCCTGGAGCAACCGCTCAGCTTCGATCGCCGCGTAGGTTCCGGCGGGCACTTCGCTCAACCGATTCACTACCACTTGCCAGGTGATGCGCACCATTTGCCATTGGTCTTTCGTCTGGGCGATCTGTTGCCGCGCCTCGGCCATTTCGATGCCCTGTCGCGCCATGCTAAGGGTTTCCTGAGCCTCTTGCTCCATGTCTCGCTGACGCAGGTAGCGCGCAAGTTGAGCCTCGTACAATTGCTGCTGTTGCTGTGCCGATGCGTAGAAGGGGTTGGCCGGGGAAACCCCATTGAGGCGGTTGATGGCCGTTTCAAATGGGGCAATGATGCGATTCCAGGTATCCACACTGAGGGGGGCATCTTCGGTGCGATCGCGGGCGGTTTGGGCAACCCGTGCAACCTCGGTCAGGGTTGCCAAGGTCAGAGCCTGGGACTCATAGAGTTGCTGCTGTTCCCGTGCCCGACCGGCTCGATTCGACCAAGGAGGAATGGTTTCTAGGGTGGCGATCGCCTGTTGCAGTTGCCCCTGCGCTTCCGCTAAGCCCTCGACATCCTGGGCTGCTTCGGCCTGTTGCACGGCGGCTTGTTCCAAATCCTGTGCGGTTTGTAATTCAGAACAGCCCCCGACGACACAGGGACGGCTTAATCCATATACACCGCCGACGACCCCGAGGGCGATCGCTCCGCCCAGCCATAGCCTGCGCGATGCATGAGTCTCGCTTGCCACCTCGGATGTTTCGGGGCGAGGGGCGGCTACCAGGGGCGGTAGTAGATTGCCGGGTATTTCATTCACCTGTGCCGAATCCATCAACATCTCTGGTTCCCCTTCCCAGGGAATCAGGCTTAGGGAGGTTGATGGATGAGCATCGGGTTCTGCATCATCCAGGGCAAACGGATCGGTGATTGATGGCTCTGTGTCCACTGCATCGTTTACAAACGGATCGGCTACGAAGGGACTCAAATCGATAGAGGCCGTTTCCTCCGTATCGTTTCCGCTCAGTTCAGGTAAGGCTGTCGTGGTATCGAGGTTGTTGAATACAACGTCATCTTCTACCGCCGCTGGCGCGTCTTTGACCAGGGTTAGTGGTTGCTCAGGAGCGATCGCTTCTGGCATTGGCACGGCCTGAAATGCCGTGGTCTCGATATCGCCCACCAGTTCGTTGACCAGAACATCTAATTCTTCGTCGGAGACTGCCCAGAATTCGTCGTCATTCGTTGGCTGGTTCGTGCTGGCGACTGTTGTGAAGGGCTGAAAACCTGCCTTGGCTGTTGCGGTTAGCGGGGGCGGCGGGGGCGGTTGGATTAAAAAAAAACGCTGCGCGTAGGGGTGGGTTTCTCCTTTAATTCGGAGATAGAGCCGGGCCTTTTGGACAAAGCGCAGTTGTAAGGCTTGGATACGGCGCTCCAGGTGCCGTAGCAAGTCACTGGCTTCTAGTCGTAACTCGGCAGAATGCTGACCCAATATCATCAATGCACCTTCTTGAGAGGTGCATTGGAAGTCGAGAGGTGTGCCCTCTAACCAGTCGTGCAAAATCGCTTGTAAGCTCTGGAGATCTTCTGTGTAAACTGCCGCGTTCATGTTCATTGTTCAGACATGCCGAAATTTCGGACTCATAGCTGCGAAGGACTTTGGCGAAATTGCTCAAAGCCACAGCTAGAGGCCGTTTGCCAGGGACGATTAGCGTTTGTCGCTAAACCTTTCTAGGCCCTGCTGTCGGATTCCGGAAAAACAAAACATGCCTTCAGATTTTCTTCCCATTGCAGAACGATCTGGGATTCTGCAACCCGAATGTATGGACGTTATAGCGCTACGCGCTCAGGTAGAACCCAATCATTTTTTGAAAGCCCCGCGTCGCGGGGCTTTCAAAAAATGATTTGTCCTGATCTCAATGCGTAAGGCTATAAGTGGCGTAGACTCAATGGTCAAAAATATTTGAGGAGTATTGCATCAAGTCCAGATCCACAAAGGTGGGTAGGCAATCGAAGCAGCGATAGGCCAGTTCAAGGCGCTCTTCTCGCTCCAGCATTTCGATTAGCTTTTGGCGAACGCTCAGTAGGTAGCGCACATCGTTGGCGGCATAGCGCAGTTGTTCGTCGGAAAGATTGGCTACATTGCCCCAATCGGAGCATTGGGAGCTTTTGTCGAGTTCAACGCGCTCTAGCTCCATCACTAGATCTTTGAGTCCATGTTTTGGAGTGTAGGTGCGGGCGAGTTTGCTGGCGAGTTTGGTGCAAAAGGTAGGGTTGGTGGCGATGCCGAGATGTCGTTTCAGGGTTGCCAGGTCGAAGCGGGCAAAGTGAAAGACTTTGGTAATGCTGGGCGCTTCCATTAGCTTTTTGAGGTTGGGGGCAGTGGTTTGTCCCCGTTCGATGCGCACGACGGCAAGATTGCCTAGGGGGTCGCACAGTTGCACGAGGCAGAGGCGATCGCGATGGGGGAGTAAGCCCATGGTTTCGGTGTCGGCGGCGATCGCCTCTGCGTCTAGAAACTCTGCAAGTACCTCATCGGTGAGGTCGCGATCGCATACTTGAAAATCTGCTACAGCCATATCTTCCGCTAATCTGCCTACAATGCTGGTTCTGAAGAACTCTTGGTTCTAAGCCTAGCAGTCGGAACAGCGATAGATACTGAAAAGTTGGGCGTTGCTGAATAGCGGTATGAATCGAAACGAAGTTTCGAGCATACACCACGGCTTTCATACTCGGAATCAGCAACGCTAAAAGTTGGATGTTGAAGTTGGTGGGGTTTGCTGTTTCTGGTCGAGGGTTGGGTCGGCTGAGGTTGGTGGTTTGAGGTTTGAATCTGGCTTGGGGGCGCGTCGCCCCCCAAACCCCCTGACTGGGGGAACGAAGCTCGTTCCCCCAGACCCCCTTCAGCAAGGGTTTTCTGATAGGAGGCGTTGAGCCGCTTCGCATCTGTGGGAGGCATCCGGTTTATGCCGTTGCTGGTTCCCTAAACACGTTCTAGGGGCTTGTTTACAGCGGTGGATTTTTCAGGCATATTGCGCTCGAAAATTCTATTCTCACCGAGACATCAAACAAGCTCTAGCGGGTTTGGATGAAAATCTGGGTGAAGTAGTAGGTTCCGTCGGCGGCTTGGGCGACGCCGATGCCTGTGGTGTTAAAGTCGCCTTCGATGTTGTCTCGGTGGCCGGTGCTGTCGAGCCAACCTTCTACGGCTTGGGCGACTGGGTCGGAGAAGCCTTGGTTGCTGGCAACGTTTTCTCCGGCGCTGCGGTAGCTGAGGGTGGAGGCGATCGCCGAAACGCGGTCTGCAAAGCCGTCATGATTGAGATCGCCTGCGGTGGCCATGCTTTGGCTGTGCTCTCGCGCTTGGGCGATGATCACTGGGTTGGGTTCTAGGGGTTGGAGGCCGATGGATTGGCGGTGGGCGTTGATTTGATCGAACATGGCTTGTTCGACGCTATCCATCATGCTGTCGGTCGGTGGATCGGCCTGAGCTACTTCTGGCGAGGCAGTCTGAGGGATGGATGGAGGGGCGATCGCCGAGTTGACTTCACAAGCTTGTGCCGCACTGAATACGCCACTGAGTAGGACAGCGATTCCCAAATGACTCATTCCCAATCGTTTCATCATCGGTTCTCCTCAATAGGACTTACGCATGTTGGTGTTGTTGTGAGCGTGATCGCCCACAACACCAACGAGGTGAGTCAGGATTCTGCGAGATTTACGTAATCCTGCTCGACTTAAAACGTTCTTACTTCAGGACGCATTAAAGGTCGAGATGTTTCGCGGCGGTTTGCACATCCTTGTCGCCGCGACCGGAGCAGTTGATGACAAGGTGGGGACTGCCGTCGAGTTGCGGGCAGAGGGTTTCCAGGTAGGCGATCGCATGGGCGGTTTCCAGCGCTGGAATGATGCCTTCTAGTTTCGAGAGGCGCTGAAAGGCATCCAGGGCGTCCTGATCGGTCACGCTGTAGTATTCTGCACGTTCTTGATCCTTGAGGAAGCTATGCTCTGGGCCAACACCGGGGTAATCCAAGCCAGCGCTGATGGAATGGGGTTCCACGACCTGTCCGTCCTGGTCTTGTAGTAAGTAGCTCATGGCTCCATGCAATACACCCACTCGGCCACGGGTTAGGGTCGCCGCATGTTTCTCCGATTGCAGTCCTTCGCCCCCGGCTTCGACGCCGATCAAGCGTACAGAGGCATCATTCACAAACTCGTGGAACAGGCCCATGGCATTGGAGCCGCCGCCCACACAGGCCAACAGAATGTCGGGCAAGCCGCCCCACTTTTCCTGGCACTGGGCGCGGGTTTCTTCCCCAATCACCGTATGGAAGTCGCGCACCATCATGGGGTACGGGTGGGGGCCAGCAACGGAGCCGAGAATGTAGTGGGTTGTTTCCACGTTGGTGACCCAGTCCCGAATGGCTTCTGAGGTGGCATCTTTGAGGGTTCCGGTTCCCGCTTCCACGGGACGCACCTCGGCTCCCATCAGCCGCATCCGAAACACATTCAGTGCCTGCCGCTCCATGTCATGGACGCCCATGTAGATGATGCAATCGAGGCCAAAGCGGGCGCAAACCGTCGCTGTTGCCACGCCATGCTGTCCGGCTCCTGTTTCGGCAATGATGCGCTTCTTCCCCATACGAGTTGCCAGCAACACTTGTCCGATGGCGTTGTTGATCTTGTGCGCTCCGGTGTGGTTGAGGTCTTCGCGCTTTAGATAAATCTGCGCCCCGGTGCCGTCGGGGCGGGCATAGTGCTCGGTCAGCCGTTCGGCAAAGTACAGCGGACTTGGACGCCCCACATAGTCCCGCAACAGGTTTTGATACTCCGCCTGGAAGTCGGCTTGCTTTTGGTAGTGGTAGAAGGCTGTTTCCAGCTCTGCCAAAGCTGGCATTAAGGTTTCGGGAACATACTTACCACCAAACTGCCCAAATCGCCCCTGGGCATCGGGGCGCTGAAGTGTCGTGGGCTGCGGGTTTGATGGAGAAATGGGTGTCAGAGTCACGGTTGCCAGGTGGAGTAATGTTTTCAGCCTTCATTATAAGGGGAGTGAAGGATCCAAGAAACGCTACCGCCGATTCCCACGGGCGGGCTGTTGGGTGTTGCTGAATGGATGTATGAACTGGAGCGCCGTTCCAGTTCATACATCTCTCACTTCATACGTTGCTTCAGCAACGGTGGCTGGTGAGGGTGAACGGCCGTGGTTTATGGCGATCGCCTGACTACGATCGCCATAAACCACTGATTTTCCCAACCCAGTACGCAAAAAATCAAACACGGTTCTAGCCTGTTTGGTCACCCTTTCAGGTGATTCAATGAGGGCCACATGGCCGCTTTTGCTCGAAATATCAGGACGAGTAATGTTGAGAACTGTGGTTTTGAAAGGGATACGGTCTTCAGCGATGGGAATTGTATCTGAATCTGTAACCAGAGATATCACCTTCAACCCCCTCGTTAAGTTGAAGGTGTCGTTAAACACCACGCCCCCCTTCGCTCTATCCCTTCAAGTCAACAGATTTTGATTTGACTCATTCACACAATTACGCGTTGAAAGGAATTGTAACGATGGTACGCCGTGGATTTCCTGTAGCCCACCGCTTTCTTGCGTCCAGCCTCATGTTGTCTCTCACGTTGGTGGGAACCAGCGCTTCATCAGTGTTGGGGGCGATCGCTCCCAATCCTAATCCCCCCACTCCGTCGTCTACCGCGATCGCCCAGAGTCGACGGTTTCCCTCAAACACCTTGGTCGAACAGGTACGGCGCAGAGCCTCCCGTGATCTGGATATTTCCTTCGATCGCTTGCATGTTCTGAGTTACACCAGCGAAACCTGGACTGATGGTTGTCTGGGATTGGGTGGCCCTGCCGAACTGTGCCTGCAAGTCATGGTGGAGGGCTGGCGGTTGGAGGTAACCGATGGAGACCAAAGCTGGATTTATCACACCAACGAAACTGGAGACACCATCCGTCTGGCGGAAAACACACCCGATGGCCCATCTGATGAGATACCACCCTCGGTGCGCGATCGCTTGCTGCGCGAGATCGCTCGACAACGCAACATCCCCATCAATGAGGTGTCGATTCTGAACTATGAAAGCCAAATCTGGACGGACAGTTGCCTTGGATTAGGCGGCCCCGCTGAATCATGCCTGCGAATCATGGTGGAAGGCTGGCGATTAGAAGTAAGTGCTGGCAACCAAAACTGGGTTTATCATGCTGATGCGACCGGAGACACCCTGCGTCTAGCCGAGGACACATCCGCTGAAATGCCGTCCTCCGTGCGCGATCGCCTCTTGACCGAAGTGAGCCGTCAAGTCAACGTCCCCGTGAATGAGTTGCGCGTCATCTCCTCTGAATCCCAGGTGTGGGATGGATGCATGGGTATCGCTCCGCCGCCCAATCAGGGGTGCCAGGAAATCGCCATTTGGGGCTGGCGCGTCGTCATCCAAAGGCCAGCCGTAATGCCTGATGACACAGCGACCTGGGTGTTTCACATCAATGAGGATGCGACAGACGTGCGCCTCAGTAGCTACACACCGCCGACCCATAGCGATGGCATTCCTCGCCGGATGGCTGATGTCGAATTGCGAAACTGGCTAGACCGTCAAGATCTCCGATCCCTCGATCCTGACCTTGTCCAACAGTGGGTTCCCACCGAAGATCTAATCACGTGGCTCGAAGACCAATGGCAGGAGGGAACGAACCCAGATCAGGTGCAGCGAGAGCTGCAAGCCGCAAGCTGGATTAACAGTCCCGAAGCTTTTCAGCTGTTTGATATGGATGGTGATGGGCAAGATGAGTGGCTTTTGAGCCTGAGCCTCGATCCAAACCCCAAATCATGGGGGAGTTCGGGTGATTTCTGGATCATCGGTGAAGAGCTGCTCTACCGCTACCTTGAGCCGGAAGATTATTTCCGCCTGGGAACGCAGGAGGATCCCATTCCCCTCTCCCAAGATTTTGATCTAACGGCACCTCAGGTGATTGCGTTTCAGGATTACACAGGCGATCGCGAACCCGAACTGTTGTTACAACGCCAGATTTGCGGTGCCCACACCTGTGTCCAAAGCTATACCGTCCTCAGTTATCGGGATGGAGCTGTTCGCACGCTCATTTCCCAGGCTCCATCGTTCGACACCGACGGCAAGTCGGTGGTAATGCCCTACGCTGAGGTGGAATCGGCGACTGATGAAACTGGCGATCGCCGCCCCGATCTACTCATCCGTGGGGGCACATACGGCAGTGTCGGAGCCGGGATTCAGCGCGTCCGCACAGAGATTTGGGCTTGGGATGGCAGCGCCATGATTTTGGATGATATCCGTTGGGATCCCAGCGACTATCGCTTCCATCTCCTGTATGAGGCCAATTATCGGTTGGAACAAGGGGATGGCGATCGCGCCGCTGACCTCTATCGCCAAGTCATTGAGGATGATTCGCTTAACGACGATGTTCCAGACTTCACCCCTGGCAGTGTGTATGACAGCAGCCGACAGTTTGCGGCCTTTCGGTTGATGGTGATGGAAATGATGGATGACGATGACCGACAGTTTAGAAACTGGGAGCGCTGGCTCCGCCGTCACTATCCCGATGCTCCCATCACCGAAGCGGCTCGCCGCATGAGCGATCGCTGGGATGGCGATGATTCTCGGGACGATGCCTGCAGGGCTGCCCACGACTACTTGGTCGCACTAGATGAGCAGTTGTCGGACGACAGCGACCCTAGTGATGCACCAACTGGGCCACTCCGATACATGGGCTACGGCAATCCCACGATTTCTGGAGCTGATGTCTGTCCACTAGATTTAGTGAGTGATAGCGATCGCTAACATCGCTGTAACCACTAACATCACTGCAACGCCGGGGAGCCTAAAATCCCCGGCGTTGGTTCGTGCCTCTGCCCCAAACCCGATGGCGTTGTGAACAACGGATTCAAGATACAGCGCTATGCGCGTTGGTTAAGTACGGTTGTGTGGGGCGCGCCGCACCCCACACAACCCTTTTTTGTACTTGATGCGGTTGCAGACCGCTATAGGACTTCCTTTGCAATGCTTGAGCTTTCTTAAAGAATCTTAAAGCATGCTCGAAACCTATAGCAGCAGGAATAAATCAAAAGCAATAGAGTGACATACGTCTAGCTGTGTTGGCTTATTTAGCCAAAATATGTCAAATTTCCCTCAGTTGATCTCCCAGGCAAGCTGTTTCACCTGGTTTTCTATCTTTAGGCTTATTTTTTAGCTAATGGTGCTCTGTATAGTTCCTAATAGTCTCTGTGGAACATGCAGCAAGAGATATTGCTTTGCCTAATCTCGAATCGTCCTGCCCCCAAATAGTTTTGTTCTCTACATAGCAAAGGGGGATGCGTGGAGGCGAAAGACTGGAAAGCAGAGTCAGACAAGTTTTTACGCTTTTTAACTGCCATCCTTGGAAGTGAGGGAGAGACGATGAGACTCGATTTTCTGATCAAGCAAACGCTGATAGCTCTGGGAGTTCTGATTTCGGCCATCGCTGTGGGACAGGCCCGTGTGCTGGCCATTGCCCCCGAATCCAAAGATGGGGCGATCGCCGAGCAAGCCGAAATTATCCCACCGCCAACTCAGGCTCTTTCTGAGAAGGATGCAATCACACCCAGCTCATCGGTTGTGGCTTCGTCAACATTGGTTGAACAAGAGCTGGGGGCGATCGCTCCCACGCCCGCGTTTGTTGCTGAGAGTGCGATCGCTCCGACTCCTGCACCAGATGCTGAGGTGCATGGTGAAGAACCGAATCCGTTTCAAGCCAGCGACCTGATTGGAGAAAACGAACCGAATCCTTTCCAAGCCAGTGACCTCGCACAAGAGGAACCGAATCCCTTCCAAGTCAGTGATCTGGTGTCTCAGGATGAGCCGAATTCCTTGGAGACCAGTGGCCTTGAGCAAGAGGAAGAGCCAAATCCCTTCCAATCCAGTGATCTGGTGCAGGGCGAAGCGCCCAATCCGTTTCAGGTCAGCGACCTGACTCCATCTGAAGAACCGAATCCGTTTCAAGCTAGCGACCTGGCTCAAAGGGAAGAGCCGAATCCCTTCCAAATTGATGATCCAAGCGCTTTTCGTAGCGAACCTGCGATGCTTGCTGATGAAGAACCCGTCAGCACAGCTGCCACTGATTTGCTTCAAGTAGCTCCGACTGATGTCGCGGAACCTGAAGCCCCCGCTCGCCCCCTCTACATCGGTCAGGTAGAGGATAGTGTGGAGGATTCCTCTGACGAAACCGAGGCGGATAGCGACATCGAGGAAACAACGGAAGAGATTGACGATGATTTAGACGAAGCGGGAGACGGCATCGACGATGCAGCGGATGATGTTGATGAAGATCTGGAAGACACTGGAGATGACATCGATGACGCAGCCGATGATGTTGACGAAGACTTAGAGGAAACGGGGGACGACATTGATGACACCGCAGATGATGTAGGTGACGATGTTGATGATGCGGTTGATGATATTGGCGACGACTTAGACGACATTGGGGACGATATCAACGACGCCATTGATGATCTGGGTGACGACATTGATGATGCCGTTGATGATATTGACGATGACCTAGACGACGTTGGAGAAGATGTCGACGATGCAGTTGATGATGTGGGTGATGACATCGACGATGCGGCTGACGATGCCGAAACGCAGTTTGAAACGACCCAGGATGAACTGGGATTAGAAGGTCGTGGAGCCAGCCCAAACTTTATTGGCGTTGGGGGCAACATCGGAATTGGCGGTGACACCGCCCTTGGCGACAGTAGCTTTGCCATCGTGAGCAAAGTTACCGTTGCACCTTCCGTGTCGCTACGCCCCGGCCTGTTGATTGAAGATGGCGTGACCATCTTGGCTCCCGTGACCTATGACTTTGCGGGAATTGAAACTGACCTTGCTACCTTCTACCCCTTTCTTGGAGCGGGAACAGCTGTTTCGTTCGATGACGATGACAGCGAATTTGACTTGCTTTTGACGGTGGGTGTTGATGTTCCCCTAAGCGACGATTGGGCGATCACCTCCTCCGTCAACGCTGGAGTGATTGATAGCTTCGATATCGGCGCGCTCTTGGGGATTGTTTATACCTTTTAAGCGGTTTCAGCATTATTGAACAAAGACAGGGGCGCAGTTATCGCGCCCCTGTCTTCTCGTGTAGCTTGACTGTTTGAGCCGCGAGCGACCTTAAGAGGTTGCAGTCAGGACTTTTTCAGGAACGGCAACGACCGCTGGATTCTCGCTTTCCGAGGGAGGCACGACCTGCCAGAATTTCGGTAGATAAGCATCCCAGTTATCCAGAATTTGTTGTCCCTTGGTGCTTTGGGTGTGGGCAACATGGGCTTTGATCAGCTCCTTCAACTGCTGTTCGCCCTCCGAGCTGGTGATGCGTTGGATGGAGACGATTTCAGGATTGATGCGATCGCCAAATCCACCATCTTCATCCAGAAAGTAGCCGAGGCCACCCGTCATGCCTGCGCCGACATTGCGGCCGACGCGACCTAGCACAACCACAATGCCACCCGTCATGTACTCGCAGCAGTGGTCTCCAGCCCCTTCAATCACTGCTTGACCTTTGGAGTTCCGCACGGCAAAGCGTTCCCCCGCCTGACCGCTGGCGAACAGGCGACCGCCTGTGGCTCCGTAGAGGCAAGTATTACCAATGATCACGTTTTGCGCTGGATCATAGGTGGCATCGGTAGGTGGCGTGATAGTGATTTCGCCGCCGTTCATCCCTTTGCCTACATAGTCATTGGCTTCACCGGTCAGCCTCAGAGTCATGCCTGCCAGGTTAAAGGCTCCGAAGCTCTGACCGACACTGCCCTCAAAGCTCAAGGTGAGTTGACCTTCAAATCCCGTGTCGCCATAGCGCTTGGCGATCGCCCCCGCCACCCGTGTGCCCACGGTGCGGTCGGTGTTGACCACCTTGTAAGTCTTCTCGACGCTGGCATGTTGTGCGATCGCCGATTGAATATCCGCATCCTGCAACAGTTCATCATCCAGCACGGGGCCATTGCTGTGAACGGCTTCATGCTCTAGCCAGGTGCGATCGCTGCGAGTATCGGGCAACTGCGTCAGACAATCCAGGTTGAGCGTCTGGGTTTTGGTGAGGCTGACGTTTGGCCGGGGGGTAAGCAGATCCGCTCGGCCAATGATGTCGTTCAGCGTACGATAGCCCAGCCGTGCCAGGAGCGATCGCACTTCTTCCGCAACGAACAGGAAGAAATTCACCACATGGTCAGGAATACCGGTGAATCGCTTCCGCAGTTCTTCTCGCTGGCTAGCAACACCCACCGGGCAGTTGTTAGTGTGGCAGATCCGCGCCATGATGCAGCCTTCAGCAATCATTGCCACGGAGCCAAAGCCAAATTCTTCCGCGCCCATCAAGGCACCCATGACCACATCCCATCCCGTCTTGATGCCGCCATCTACTCGGAGAAGGACGCGATCGCGCAGTTGGTTTTCCATCAGTACCCGATGCACTTCCGTCAGCCCCAGTTCCCAGGGACTTCCAGCATGCTTGATCGAGCTGAGGGGTGACGCGCCTGTCCCGCCATCATGCCCCGAAATTTGGATAACATCGGCATTTGCTTTGGCGACGCCAGCGGCGATCGTTCCAATGCCCACTTCCGAGACCAGCTTCACCGATACCTTCGCTAGTGGATTGATCTGATGCAGGTCAAAGATCAGTTGCGACAGGTCTTCGATGGAATAGATGTCATGGTGTGGCGGCGGCGAAATCAATGTCACACCCGGCTTCGAGCGCCGTAGCATGGCGATGTAGGGGCTCACTTTCTTACCTGGCAACTGGCCACCTTCACCGGGCTTAGCGCCCTGTGCCATTTTAATTTCCACCTGCTTGCCACTCATGAGGTACTGCGGCGTTACCCCAAAGCGACCGGAGGCCACTTGCTTGATGGCTGAGTTGGCCGTATCGCCATTCTGCAAACCTTTCAAGTGAGCGAAGGTGCCAGAAACCCCCGAGCCATTGATATCCTGCAATACCTGGAAGCGACTGGGATCTTCGCCGCCCTCACCGGAGTTGGACTTGCCGCCAATGCGATTCATGGCGATCGCCAATGTTTCATGGGCTTCCCGCGACAGTGCCCCCAGAGACATGCCCCCGGTGCAGAATCGCTTCACAATGTCGGTCGCCGACTCCACCTCATCCAGTGGAATCGAGGGGCGATCGCCCTTAAAGTCCAGCAAGTCCCGCAATGCCGTCAATGGACGACCCTCCCGGTGCTTCATGTACAGCTCGTAGTGGTCAGCGCTCTTGTTGCTAACCGCTTTATGCAACTGCTTTGCCATCTCCGGGCTGTTCATGTGGTACTCCCCACCGGGGCGGTACTGCACAAACCCGTAGTTTTGCAGCTTCTTCTGGTTGAGTTCGGGAAAGGCGCGGCTGTGGAAGGTAATGACTTCGCTCGCCAGATCGACAAGGCTCAGACCACCCAAACGCGACGCGGTGCCCTTGAAGCCCAGGTTCAGCAAATCGGCACCGATACCGATCGCCTCAAAAATCTGCGCACCGTGATAGCTGGAGAGGAGCGAGATACCCATCTTGGAGAGAATCTTCAGTAAGCCCGACTGTACCGCCTTGCGATAATTTTGCTGGGCTTGCTCAATGGAAATTGGATCCAGCTTGCCCCGACCCATGAGGCTTTGGGTTCTTGGATCGCTATGCCAGTGGCGAACCGATTCCAACGCCATATAGGGGCAAACAGCACTCGCGCCATAGCCAATCAAACAAGCGAAGTGGTGGGTGCTCCAGCATTGCGCCGTATCCACGACCAGGGATGCCCGCATCCGCAAGCCTTGACGAATCAGGTGGTGATGCACCGCACCAACCGCCAACATCGGCGGGATATAGGTCAAGTTTGGGGTTAGCAATGCGTTTCCGCTCTGGTCGAAGGTGCGATCGCTCAACACCAAAATCTCTTTCCCTTCGCGCACTGCCGCTGCGGCGCCTTGGCAAAGATCATTGAGTGCTTGCTGCAATCCTTCGGGGCCAGCCGAGATGCTGTACAGCGTCGAAAGGGTGGACGCGGGGAAATCGGCATGGTTTTGGATAGTTGCCAGTTCACCATCGTTCAGGACAGGGGATTTCAGTGTCAGCAACCGTGCATGGTCTGGCGTTTCCTCCAGTAGGTTACGCCGTTGCCCCAGATGCATTTCCAGGGACATCACCAGTTTTTCGCGCAGGGGGTCGATGGGCGGGTTTGTGACCTGGGCAAACCGCTGCTTGAAATAGTCGTAGAGCAGTCGGGGTTTCTCCGATAGCACCGCCAGCGGAATGTCATCGCCCATGCAGAAGGTGGGTTCGCTCCCCCGCGAGGCCATGTCCTGAATGATCATCTCCACATCTTCGGAGGTATAGCCAAAGGCAACCTGCTGTCGCAGCAGGGTAGGGCTATCCACTTGGAATGCGGATTGAAACGGTTCAGAGGAAAGGGTTTTGCGATGCTGTGCCAACCATTCCCCATAGGGATATTGGGTGGCAACCCGGCGCTTCATTTCCCAGTTCTTCACGACTTCCTGACGCTGCAGGTCAAAGGCGATCGCCTGCCCCGGCCCCAAGCGCCCCTTCTCGACAATCTCCGCTTCCGGCACATCCACCACGCCTGCTTCCGAGGCAACAATGATGTAGCCATCCTGGGTGATGACATAACGAGCCGGACGCAGGCCGTTGCGATCTAAGCTGGCTCCCACGACACAGCCATCGCTGAAGACCAGCAACGCGGGGCCATCCCAGGGCTCTTGAATACCGCTATGGAAATTGTAGAAATCGACAATTTCTGGATAATCGGCCAGGTCGGGCTGGTTATTGTAGGCTTCGGGCACCATCAGCATCAGTGCTGTAACGGGGTCGCGACCCGATCGCACTAGCAGTTCCAGCACATTATCCAGGTTGGCCGAATCGCTATTCTCTGCATTCACCGACGGCATCAAATCTGGCAGCTCATCGCCCCAGCACTCGTGGCTCAGATCTGCTTCCCGGGCAGCCATCCAGTTGATGTTTCCTAGCAGCGTGTTGATTTCGCCATTGTGCCCGACGAGGCGCATCGGCTGCGCCAGCGGCCAGCGGGGCATCGTGTTCGTGCTGAAGCGGCGATGATACACAATGAACGCGCTCTGGTAAATCGGGTTCTGAAGATCGAGATAAAACTCGCCTAGAACTGCCGATCGCACCATCCCCTTGTACACCATGGTGCGGCTGGAGAAGGAACACATGTAGAAATCCTGTGCCGCCAGGGTGTGGTCTGCCGACTGTGCGGCGGCCTCTCCCAGTGCTCGCAACATCCGCTTTCGCATCAAAAGCAGCCGTCGCTCTAGGTCATTCCCCGTCAGCGTGGACTGCACAAATAGCTGCTCAATGGTGGGTTGATTCTCTCTCGCTAGTACGCCTAGCACCTCTGGACGAACAGGAACTGGACGCCAGCCAAGGATCGTAAAGCCAGCCTCTGTTAGCACTTGTTCGGCGGTCTGGCGGGCGATCGCCGCTGCCGCCTCTTGGTTGGGCAAGAATACCATCCCTACGGCAATCTGCTCTAGGTTGATGCCGCCATGCCCCTGCTCCGCCAACCATGGATGAAACAAATCCCAGGGAATCGCCGTCATCACCCCAGCCCCATCGCCCGAATCGCGATCGGCGCTACAGGCTCCGCGATGCTCCAGACAAGTGAGGGCATTCAGTCCCTTGGTGACCAGATCATGACTGGCGCGACTCTGCTGGTCGGCAATGAAGCCAACGCCACACGCATCCCGTTCTTCCACCAACCATCGTTGACCGGGGTAACCGCCCGTTTCTACCTGTGCCAAACCCATTGCTTTCGT
>JBCBSL010000002.1:0-47017 GCA_039819145.1 Cyanobacteria bacterium J06638_22 | reverse complement strand
ACGGGCTTAGCCCGCCGCCCCTCTCTCTGGGATTTTTGGGATTTTATTTTCACGCAAGTCCCTTGACGCGCATAGCGCTATATATTGTCGAGAGAGGTGGCCACGGGGTTGGCATTTTCCGTTAGAAGCCGTTGGCATGCCTGAACATAAACCTGAGCCGCTGTATCTTCTGGGCAACGGTGCAAACAGGTTTCAAACAAGGGGAGTGCGTCTTTGACTTGGGCCTGGCTGTAGAGTTGGACAGCTTGTTCGAAGGACGATCGCGTTTCTTTTTTGGCCTCTAACAAGGCTGGGGTATCGGCATCAAATATCTCAAAAATTGTTACCCGTTCTGATCGACCCCGGGGAATCACCTGATCAATCATGCGTAAGCAGTATCGATTGGGATCCTGAAGGGACGTGTACGTATGTTCAGTGATCAGCAGTGGGACGCGATAGCGCTTAGTCATTTTTTCGACCCGCGATGCCAGGTTGACGGCATCCCCAATGACTGTACTATCGATCCGGTTTTCACCGCCCACAACCCCTAACATAAGTGCCCCTGTGTTAATCCCAATCCCCATCTGGATGGGAGGGCGATCGGGGCGTTGACGGGTGGTGTTGTAACCCGCGAGAGCATGGAGCATTTCAATGCTGGCGGCGATCGCATCATCTGCGGTTTTGCCAAACAGCGCCATGATGGCATCACCAATATACTTATCAATCAACCCGCGATGGCGCACAATCGGGGGTTCCATCTGCGACAAAAAGGAATTGATGAACCGGAAGTTGTCCTCTGGCGTCATCCGCTCTGAGAACCGAGTGAAATTGCGAATATCGCAGAAGAGGATCGTCATCTCCTGGGCTACGGTATCCCCCAGATGCACTTCGGCGATGCTGTCATAGCCCAGGAGCTGTAAAAACTGATTGGGCACAAATCGTCCAGCAGCTTCGGTTAGTTTGGATTCCTTATCCAGTGATTGCTGGAGGCGTTCGTTGACCTCCATCATCAGCTGATTTTGTGTCTCCAGCGTGGTGAAGTAGGTTTGTAACTGGTTTGCCATGTGGTTGAAGGCGGTCGCCAGTTCTCCCAATTCATCCGCACGATCGACCTTGACATCGTTGTGCCAGCGCCCCTGAGCAAATTCCTGAGCCGCCTGATTAATGGTCACAATGGGTTGCCCCACCCAACGCGCTGTTACCACGCCGCCCGCCACGGTGATACCCAAAGCTCCCAAGCACAGCAAGACCGTGATGCGGGTGTTGGCATGAATCCGGGCCATAAATTCCGACTCTGGCACCACCACTACAATGAGCCAGTTAATTCCCTGGCGATCGCTCAGCGGTGTGACCTGAATGAACTGCCGCTCGCCCGCCAGCCTTGCACTGAGTTGCTGGCTGTCCTGCAGCCGATGTAGATCACCCAGGCTTTCCCGCAAGTACTGGGTGGTTTCTTGAATCAGGGGGATTTGGCTGCGATCGCCCGCCAGCCGATCCGTTACTTGACCGTTTTCATCCACCAAAAACGGTTCTTCCTCCAGGTTGGACGAGGCAACAAGCAATCCCGATCGCTCAATAATAAAAATTTCCCCCGACTCGCTGATATTGAGGTCGCGTAGAAACTGTTGCACATGGGTCAGCACAACATCGACCCCGACCACCCCCTGTAATTCCCCAACACTGGAGAAAACTGGGATGGCATGAGTCAGCTTCAAGCGTGGCTCCTTGAAGTCTATATAGATATCGCTCCAGGCTTCCCTGCCAACGGCCACTGCCCACTCATACCAAGGGCGAACACGGGGATCGTAGGGATCGCCAGTATCTAGGAGGCGGATGGGATTTCCCTTATCGTCTACGGCGTAGCTTTGGAACCGATAGTCCGTGGAGGCGTTAACCTGACCCACCTGCCAGGTCTCATCGGCCTGGAACCCCATCCCCAAAAATTCTCCGGTTTCGCCACCAAAGTAAATCGCTGAAACCTCTATAGTGTCGAATAGAGACGTCTGATCCCAAAAGAGCCGTGCCAGTTCGTCTGGATCATCAAAGCCTACCTGCCCATCCCGAATCATCTCCACATTGATGCGGTTGATCACCTGCGGTGCTTCCAGGTAGTTGATGAGCGTTTCCTGGGTGCGGAGGCTAACCTCACTTCGCAGTTGGCTGGTGACTTCATTAATGGCCGCCTGTCCGTTGCGGTAGGAAATATAGCCCACAACCCCCACAACCCCCACCAGCTGCACCAAAAAAGGCACAGTGAGCATGACTCGAAGAGAAGCCCTGCGAGTAATCTGGCTAACTGCAGTGTGAAACAGCTGAGGCAGCCTGGATAAATAAATCATATTTTATGCTTTCGGGAGAGCGGGAGAGGGCACCAGCAATCATCAACACCAGGTTGAAGTCGTCGATGACTGTCCTGAGGTTGATGTTGTGGGTGCGCTTCACCCACAACATCAACGAATCTAGTCAGAATTACGCGATTTCTGGGTAAGTCCTGAAGTAAATTGCATGGGGACAACTGAACTTACTTTCTACAGATCTTATAGACAGCCATCGTAGATGCCCCTGAGATGGCTCAGTATATTTAACGGGTATCAAAATTGTTTAACAGGCAAAAAAAAGATAACGAACCTAAGATAATGCTCTTTTAATCAATATGCCCAGCCAAAATGAATTGTATTCAACCAAATTTAATTTGTGAAGATACTGTGTTTTGGCTGGTTCTGACTTGTGGGTAAAAACCCTGCGTCGGGTGACACACCGCCCGCGCTACACAAAATCAATGGTTTTCTGGGTCTTGTCCCGTACTCAGAGAGGAGAGATAGAATTAGAGCATCCCGAAGCATTCCAGAGTTATCTATGCTTCCATCTGATCTGACCCACCAACTCCCAACCAGTACCGAACTACCCTGTTCTGACGATACCCCTGTGGATAACGAAGACCAGAATTTCCTCCCCAACTTCCTTTTGTTTTTGCTGGAGTCTGTGTGGAAGGAGCGGGTGGATTGGTTCTTTGGCGTCGATATGGGGGTTTACCACACGACGGGGGTGAGTCCCTATGTGCTTGTGGTGCCTGATGGATTCCTGAGTCTGGGGGTTGAGCGACGCAAGGGCGGAAAATCCCGCAGAAGCTATGTGGTTTGGGAAGAAGGCGGAGTGGTTCCAACGCTGGCGATCGAAATTGTGTCAGCGACACCGGGTGGTGAGTATGACGAGAAGATGCAAACGTATGCTCGTCTGGGGGTGTTGTACTATCTCGTCTACAACCCAGAGTTTTGGCGGCGGGACCAGCATCAACCCTTTGAAGTCTACAAATTAGTGGACAGCGTCTATCAACTCCAGATTGGTGAGCCGTATTGGATGGCCGAGATTGGCTTGGGTATTGGGCGCTATCGCCGCTCTTTTGGTGAGATCGAGCGGGAAGTTTTGTATTGGTATGACGAACAGGGCGATCGCTACTTAACCTCCGAGGAGTTGCTGGAACGGGCTGAGAAACAGGTAAAACAGGAGCGTCAAGCGCGGGAGCAACTGCTAGAACGCCTGCGAGCGATGGGTATCAATCCAGAAGATCTGCAATAGCACAGCAATTACAGCCCGTTGCCAACCAAGACAAACGGTGCCCAGTAGTAGGGGTGAGCTAGACCGCTGCTTTGGGAAAGCGGCTGTCCGGTTCGCAGATCAACAATGTCGTAATCGGCTCCTTCGCCTCGTTCTCCGGCCAGAACTGTTTGATCGCGGGTGATCAGTGCCTGTTGTGCTCGTTGGAGCGCTTCGGCTTTGCTATAGCCATTGTTGATAGCGGCGTAGAAGGCATCCATCAGCACCTGGGTGCCGCCATCACTCACTTGCCAGAGGGAGGCGATCGCCGCTTCTGCCCCGGCTTCTTGCATGAGATAGCCAAACCCTAGGATTTCTTCGCCCGTGCCGAGGGTATCGCCCCCCAGTCCGGTTTCACAGGCGCTCAGCACAATCAAGTCCACCTGATTGAAGCGCCCGCGCCACTCCTCGCGAATCTCTTGCAAGGTGAGGCGATCGCCATTGCCAAACAGAATGAAGGAATCCCGTGGTGAACCCTGGACAAAGGCGGCATGGGTGGCGAGGTGGACGATAGTGTGGCTATCCATAATGGGTTCTAGGGTGGTGCGGCTGAAGTCTTCGTTCATCAGCTGGGTTGTGCCGGGAAACGCCGCGACCAGGTTTTCTACTTCGGTTCCTGCAAACGGTAAACCTCCAAACGAGAAGGAGCGCTGTCCTACATCAAAGGCGAATTGCCCGTCGCTGAAGGCCGCGGCCAAAATTTGGGGCGGACGGGTAGCAGGACGTAGAGTGAAGTCCTGCAAGCTGCTGGCGGTAATGTGGTTGATGCGGAAGCGCTCGATCAGCCACTGATCGCCATCGTGCAGGGCGGCTAGGGGAATGTAACGCAACGCTCCATCCGGCGCGTAGAGGATGGTTTCGGCTCCGATCGCCTCCAAATCGCTGGCCATTGGCGCAATCAACCAGTCGTAAAGCTGCTGGGCGATCGCCTCTGGGTCACTATCCGGTGTATCGAGCGCCTGCCGGAAGGCCACAATCGTCTCATTCAACTGATCGCGGGATACGGATACGGGATAGCGGGTGGGTTCGCTAAACGGCGTAATCAAAACCAGCTCCAACCGATCCGCCAGGATCAGCGGATAGATCAGCACGGCATTTTGATCCAACTCTTGCAGATTGTTTTGCAAATTGATGAATTCATCCAGCTCTGCCAACACATCCTGCTCGCGCACATCTCCCTGAAGCTGTGCCACCAATGCTTGCACATCGGGGCTGTTGACAAATGCCTGAAAGTCCTGAATGATGGCGCGTTGCGCTGCATCCAGTTCCGCCAGCCGTTGGCGTTGCTCATCCGTCAGCTCGGCAACGGGAATGGCGCGGAGTGCCGCTAGCTCGTAGCCAATGGCGATCGCCCGGTTGCTAATCTCCAATTCTGGATCCAGTAGCGCCACGCCACTTTCGGTCTCGCTGGTTCCCCGCACATCCTGCAAATATTCGTCCAGCTCTTGCACCTGCAACAAGTCGAGCACCCGCTGCGCCTCCAGCACCCGATCCGCTTGCAACAACAAATCGGCCAGGCGGCGATAGCTATCCGACACGCGATCGGTAAAGGTTTGCTGTTGATCTAAGGTGAGCCCGCGAATATTGCCCCGAATTTCCTCCCAGCGGTTGACCGCCTGCTTGAAAAAGACGATCGCCAGTTCCGCTTCGCCCATGCCGTCCAGCGCATAGCCAATGTTGGTAAGGGTCGTGCCCTCTCCAGCGCGATCGCCCAACTCGAGTCGAATCGCCAGGGCTTGTTGATACGTTGCCAATGCCTGATCGGATTGCCCCAAGTTGGCATAGGCCAACCCCATGTTGTTGAGGATATCGCCCTCCCCTGTCCGATCGCCAATGTCCCGACGAATGGCGAGGGATTGTTGGTAATAGCTCAGGGCTTGTTCCGGATCGCCCAGCGATCTGTAAGCAACGCCAATATTGCCAAGGGTGACGCCCTCCCCCCGGCGATCGCCAATGTCCCGACGAATGGCGAGGGATTGCTGGTACATCTCCAACGCCTGCTCATGCTGGCCCAACAACTCATGGGCGGTACCGATGTTGTTAAGGGTCACGCCCTCTCCGTCGCGATCGCCCACCTCCGTCTCGATAGCCAATGCTTGCTGATACATGGCCAACGCCTGCTCATACTGCCCCAGATTGGCGTAGAGGGCACCAATGTTGCTAAGGGTGTTGGCGCTGCGGTTGCGATCGCCCACCTCCGCCAGAATCGCCAAAGATTGCTGGTAGTGGTTCAAGGCCTGTTCGTATTGCCCCAGACTTTCATACACCAATCCCATATTGCCCAGGGTGACACCTTCTCCCCGGTAGTCATCTACTGCAATGCGAATCGCTAGAGATTGCTGGTAAAGTTCCAACGCACGCTCGTATTGCCCGAGGTTTTCGTACACCAACCCTATGTTGTTGAGGGTGAGGCCTTCTCCCCGGCGATCGCCCACCTCAAGGCGAATATCCAGCGCTTGCTCGTAATACTCCAAAGCACGCTCGTATTGCCCCAGACTGTTGTACACAGCGCCGATGTTGGTCAGGAGTCCGCCCGCTGATGCCTGGGCGCCCAATTCCTCAAGAATCGCCAGAGACTCCTGGTAGTACTGCAGCGCGTCTTCATATCGCCCCAGATTGTCGTAGACCAGACCAATGTTGTTGCGCGTAATGCTCTCGCCTAAGCGATCGCCCAACTCCTGGCTAATTTCTAGGGATTGCTGGTAAGCCTCTAGTGCCTGAGTCTGTTGCCCCAAGTTGTTCCGTACCGCGCCGAGATTGTTCAGGACATCGCCCTCACTTTGGCGATCGCCGATTTCCTGGAAGATGACTAGCGCTACGTCGTAAGCATCGAGTGCCTGCTCATATCGACTCAGGTTGTCATACATCACCCCCATGCCAGTGAGAGCAAGGCCTTCGCCCCGGCGATCGCCCACCTCAACAAACAACGGCAACGCCTCTTCATAGGACGAAAGTGCGGCCTGAAACGCTTGATGCGCCTCAGACACATGCCCCAAACCAACCAACGCATAGGCTTCCCCCTGGCGATTCCCTGTTTCCTGAAACAGCGTCAGGGCGCGCTGAAACGACTCCAACGCTAACGCCACTTGCCCTGCATTGATTTGTTGGAACCCCTGACTTAGCAGCGCTTGAGCATCAATATTTTGATTTGGTGCTGTTGTTTCTTGGGCAAAAATCGGCTCGGGCAGCAATGGCAAAACAGGGAGCGCAATCAACGGAAACAGGAATAAGGGCGTTAGGGCTTTAAAGAATCGAGGCATGGGTTTGATGACCTAATTGGGTGACCAAGTAAGCAGGAAATAAATGGCCGAGGCTAGGGACAGCCTTACCATTTATCACATAGTCTTCCACCAAATAACCTATGCAGATAAAGACAGATCCTCTAACAGGAAGACCAATGAAACAAGTCGAGTCCTTTAGCTAGCGCGATCGGTTTAAGGACTTGAGAGCAACCCGAGTGAATTCACAAAACTTCCTAAAAGCTGATTACTCACTTCAACCAAATGAGACTCAACACAACAGGATCTTTTCAAAGATACCAACATCAATTTAATCTACACAAAACTATACGGGTTCAACTTTGTAGTCGCCAGGTAACCAATTGTCATTTTGGATCATACGGGCCAATAGTATTGATGCATAGAATGGCAGAGTTTCTTTATCTGAAAGGAGTTTCAGCTATTTTTTTCACTTTTCAGAAGAAGAGCTAGCCCCATGTTGGTGTGATAGAAATCACTTCACCTATCTGATCAAGGACACACATTTTTTTGAGTAAAAACACATTGAAAAAACTGGAAATAACACAAGTTCTCTTGAACATTAATATACACAAACAATAAAGACAAAAGAGGAGATTTCGTTATGCGTATGCGCCCCCAAGAATCATATCGAGTGAACCCTCAAACTCAACAGGTTGATCAAGGTTCAGAGGTAAATATTTCTGTTAACGGCTCCAGAACACCCTCAATGGAGCGTCCAAAACTCACTGCAAAATGGATAAAGGTTGACAACAGCATGGAATGCCATTGGATCGTAAGCTAGTTTATTCGTTCATTTCTTGGGTGTAATGCACCCAAGAAATGAACAAAGACACATAAATTCCAGCCAACTATCAAATCTGGTTAAACCGCCATAACAACACAATATCGTTTGCGATCGCTGCAATGCGGCGATCGCAAACGATATTGGGGTTCTTCAACCAATTGGTTCTTTAAACAAAGAAAATCCCAATATGAGGGTGGGCTGCGCCACCCTCACATGGAGTTTAGACCTGCATTTGTGTGCAAATCCTTAGCTATTCTGAAGCCGATCAAGGTTTTCCTGCGCTTGAGGATAGCTTGGATCCAGTTCTAGTACGCGCTCGAAGGCCACGATCGCCTCTTCGGTGCGCTCCATAAAGGAAAGGACAATCCCTTTGTAGTACCAGGCATCAACATAGTCGGGATAGATGGCGATCGCACGGTCAAACGATACCAGGGCTTCGTCGAGGTTCTCTAGAATCCCTGCCACGCGTCCTCGGTTTACCCAGGCAGTGGCCATCTGTGGATTCAGGCGCACAGCCTGGTCGTAGGAGGCAAACGCTTCTTCATTACGATCCAGACGGGTCAATGTGACTCCCTGGTGGAAATAAACATCCGCCATATTGGGGTCGATGGCGATCGCCCGCTCATAAGCTCCCAGTGCGACCTCCGGTTGCCCGCCATCATCGAGAGAAATGCCCAACCACATCCAGGCATAGATGTGGGTTTCGTCGAGCTGAACTGCTTGCTCTAGGGCAGTAACGGATTCGGCGTAGCGTCCTAAATAGTAGAGTGACAGCCCCTTGCCCGCATGGGCAGGTGCATGGTCTGCGTTGATGGCGATCGCTTCCTCAAAGAATTGCAAGGCTTCGGCATATTCGCCAGCATCAAGGGCATTAACCCCCTGATCCATCCGCGCTTCCAGATCTGCGGATGTGGTTTGAGCAATGGGTTCAGCGATAGGGATGATATCGGTCGTGGAAATGGGGGCGATCGCGGCTCGCCCTGCGGGCATAGCTGCCACCGTCACGAGGCCCGTCGCCGTGGTGAGCAAAAGCGTTGTCGCAATGGACTTGATGGAGCGTCGGATTGGGAATTGGGTTGACATGGTCATTAGTCTCCGATGAACTGAGGTGGGTGTGTTGATGTACTCTTTCGATGCCAAAACCTATGCATCGCCAAAACTCATGTATTCAAATTGAGCAAGCTGAGGTGGATATCGGAAGAGTAATGAATAGAAAAGCAAACAAAGGGAGTGAAGGTGTCTCTTAGGTGTGGTGCACCCTTCCTATTTAGTAACAGGTCGTGGGTCAGCGAAGGTTGCCCCTTTGTGTAAGAGTGGGTTGCCGTTTCCAGACTCACAGCTGACGGGTTTGGATATGGTTCCTCATTCGGCTCGTCTTTGCCATTGAAGGCTGGGATAACACAGGAGACCTGTTTCGTCGAATCCTATACTCCGTAAAAAGACTGAGAGCCTTGAATCTGGGGCAGCCTGTAGTATTACGCAGGTAGCCGTGTAACTTTTGGAAGATACGAATTTGGGGCATGTTTCCGATTCATACAACCACAGCATTTGAAGCAGCCCAGGCCGGAGGAGATGCCTATGCGGCTAGAGGGATAACTTGACGCATTTATGATGTGGGCAGCTTTCCTGAAAGCTATGCGCTGCAAATCTTTCAGAAAAATATTGGTCTAACTCAAGCGAGCAGCACTACAGAGTTCAGAATGGCAAGAGGTTTCTATGTAGATTTTTTAAGGAAAAGAGAATAAGAAGCCTATTCCGTACTTTTTCGGCATGAATCCGAAGAATAGGAACCTAAAATTTTTGCTGTAGCATTTTAATTGATGAAAACTTTAAAGTTCTGCACAAAAAACTCATCCTTTAAACATAGATCCGTAGGCCGTTTCCGAGTATCTTTACGTACAAATACGGGACAGGTGCCCAGGTTGTTTCGCGAAAGCGTGGCTGACTGGGTACTAATGGTGTCTCTGGAAGGTTGGCTGTATAGGTTGTATCTCCTACCTTCTTAGGTGCATCCGCTTCTGAGAGTTGAGTTGCTTTCGTCCGCTGTACTCTATCCGCTGCGTCAGACGGATTTCTGTCTCCTAGTTTCTGGAGAAGTTAGGGCTTTGTAGGGTCAGCGTCGCTCGATCAAGAGTCGCATTCGTGGACTTCGGTTTGTTGTCATAGCGTTGCGGACAACGGCTTGGAGTTCTCTCACAGGGGTCGAATAAGGTTCCGAATTGACCGATTTTTACTCGGTCTGTTGTCCCAGATAGCGCAAGGGGTTTTACCGCGATGAATTTTTCTGTAGAGTATCCAGTTAGACAAGACGATATCAAAACTTCCAAAGTTGTTAACCGAGTATTGCTTCTGCCTGTGTTTGCCGCTTTGGCACTTGTCCATGTGCTGAAGGTCACTATTATTGGTGACAATTACTCTTCTTAAAGGCAAGCCTGCACGAAATGCTTAGCTGCCTCTATCTTGCTTCTAGTCTTCCGTTAGGAGGGTTCGCCTGATGGGGGTAGTTTTTGTTTGTCTTATGGGGCTGAGTGTTTATGCATAGTGCGTTTATGCGCAATACTCATGTCGGCGAAGCTGCGCCGCTGGCAACTCACTCTACTTAAGAGAGCACCGCTACAAACCATTGCCGATGAGGATAAAAGGTGCCCAGTAGTAGGGGTGCTCCAAATCGCCACTCTGCGCAAGGGGGTCTCCCGTGCGCAAATCTACAATCTCGTAGTCTGCCGTATCGCCTCGCGCTCCTCCCAGTACTGTTTGGTCGCTGGTAATGAGGGCTTGCTGTGCCCGCTGCAAGGCTTCAGTTTTGCTATAGCCGTTGTTAAGAGCGATGTAGAAGGCATCCATCAAGACTTGGGTGCCGCCGTCGCTGACCCGCCAGAGTGAAGCGATCGCCGCTTCTGCCCCCGCTTGCTGCATCAGATAGCCCAACCCCAACACTTCTGCACCATTGCCCAACGGCACATCGCCAACGGCGGTTTCACAAGCACTTAGCACCACCAGTTCAACATTGGGAAAGGTCCAACTGCGAACTTCATTGAGGGTGACATGACTGCCATCGCCAAACAGGATGAAGGAATCTTCAGGGGGGCCTGGGTTGAAAGCAGCATGGGTGGCGAGGTGGATGATATTGAAGTCATTCATCTCCAGGATCATCGACTGGTCAAAGTCTTGGTTGAGGCGTTGCTCGGTTTGAGGAATCAGTTGTGCGAGGTTTTCGACTTCCTGTCTGGCAAACGCTAGTCCGCCAAAGGAGAGAGTGCGGGTGCTGATGGGAACTTCGTATTGCCCCTCGGTAAACGCGGCGGCGAGAATGTTGAATCCCTCGGGAAAGGGTTGATTATTAATATCTGTCAAGCTGGCCGCAACAATGTTATTGACCTGCCATTGCTGTGCCACCCATTGATTGCCATCATGCAGAGCAACGAGCGGGATGTAGCGCAACTGCCCATCGGGTGCGTAGAGAATGACCTCGGTTTCGGCTTGAGCGAGGTCTGACTCGATGGGGCGAGTCAGCCAGTCATATAGCTGTTGCGCTGGGGTTTCAGCATCACGGCTGGGCGATTGCAAGGCGGAGCGAAAGTCGGCGATCGCCCGATTCAAGTCTTCCCGGCGGACATTGACAGTACGACGGATAGGCGGTGCGTTGGCAGTAACCAGCACCAGTTCCAAGCGATCTTCCAACACTAAGGGATAGAGTGCCACCGTGCGTTGCTCAAGCTGCTGTAGGTTATCTTGCAATGCGTTCAACTCGCTCAATTCCAGAGTGGCCGCTGCTGTTGTTGTTCGCAGTTGTGCCACAATTTCCTGAATTTCTGGGCTATCGATGAACGACTGGAAGACCATACGCGCATCTTGCTGAATCTGCCGAAGTTCCAAGATGCGGTCTTGCTGTGCCGTTGTGCGATCGCCCCTGGCAATGGCTTCCAGCTCCCGTAGCTCTTGCCCCAGCGCAAGCAACTGCGCCTGGTTGACGGCAAACCGCTGCCAAGCTTCCTGCTCAACTGGGCGCAGGGGCGTTCCGGTTTCGGTGTCACTGTTGCGCTGCACGTCCTGTAAATATTCGTCGAGTTCCTGCACCTGCAACAGGTCGAGCACCCGCTGCGCTTCCAGGACACGATCCGCTTGCAACAATAGATCGGCCAGACGGCGATAGCTTCTAGAAACACGCTCGGTGAAGGCTTGCTGCTGCTCAATCTCCAGTCCGCGAATATCGCCCCGAATCGCTTCCCATTGGTTGATGGCTTGCTTGAAAAAGACAATGGCTAGCTCTGGTTCGTCTAAAGACGCCAAGGCAAAGCCTATGTTGTTGAGGGTGATCGCTTGTCCTTCGCGATCGCCCACTTCGATACTAATGGCGAAGGCTTGCTCATAGAACTCGAGTGCCTGCTCATAGTCACTCAGACTGTTGTAGACCGCGCCAATGTTATTGAGAGTTTCTCCAACACCCTGGCGATCGCCCACCTCATTGCGGATGGTTAAGGCTTGTTCATAGAACTCTAAGGCCTGCTCGTATTGCCCCAGAGCGTCGTATACCCGGCCAATATTGCTAAGGGTAGTTCCTTCGCCTGGGCGATCGCCCACCTCAATACTGATCACAAGGGCCTGTTCATAGAATTCCAGTGCCTGCTCATATTCCCCCAAGCTGTTGTGTCCCAGACCAATATTGTTGAGGATAGTCCCTCTGAACGAGCGATCGTCCATTTCAATACTGATAGCTAAGGCTTGTTCGTAGAACTCTAGCGCTTGCTCATATTGCCCTAGTTCTTGGTACACAAAGCCTATGTTGTTGAGGGTGAATCCTTCACGTGCGCGATCACCCACCTCAATGAGGATGGCCAAGGTTTGTTCATAAAGCTCCAGCGCCTGCTCATATTGCCCTAGAGCGTTGTATACCAAACCAATGTTGTTGAGGATCGCCGCTTCTCCTGACCGTTCTCCAATTTCCCGAACAACAGCCAAGGCACGCTCATAAAGCACAAGTGCTTCTTCGTAACGCCCAACTGCATCAAGTTGTGCCCCTCGGTTGTTTAGTTCGAGGGCTTCGGCACGGCGAGCATCAGTATCGGTTTGGGCTAGAGCAGGTGTGGGCGGCAGTATCAGAGCAAGCGGTGTGGCAACGGACAATAGTACAAGAGGAGTAAGGACAGCCAGAAAGTGGAGGGATAAGAGTTTCATGGGATGACATGTGGAAGGGGGAGTCTTCGCTTGGGGAGTACCTAGCTCGCGCCCGTTGTAACCTATGCGAGGCTTCATCGTCAGCTCGAGAAATAAATCTGCAACGAGGAATAGATCTGTGACTTCTGGTGTGTCGTCCACCCATGTGTTTTGAGTAAAAAAGAAGTCGCAGATCTTCGCTCAAGCCAGATCTGCGACTTCTTCTTCACGACCAACCGTTGACCCTGAATTGCATAGAAGAAGTCGCAGATCTTGGAATGCTGTCAACGTTTTGAGTGCACCCAATTGGGAACAGTTGGGGACGATCGCTCCCTAAAACTGGCCCATCTCAAACAGCGTGCGACATCGGTCATTGCGTATAACTGATACTGAGATAAAGCAACAGGTTGAGATAACAAATCGCTCTCGCAGGGGTAGCGAGAACCGTTAGCGAAACATGCTTGCAGCGTTCAAGCGTTAGTGCCCCAGCGCAGGAACAGAACTGTGCTGGACTAGTTCAGTGATTTTTGCTTTGCTGTCCGTCTTCTTACTCTTTCGCTTTACTTTGTCCTATGGCTTCCCCAATGGCGCGCTCATCCAGTCCAATGTTAATTTCTGCATCGACCGCTCCCCATCACCTCGATCAGCTAGGTGGCAAGGCGCGATCGCTCGCGCTGCTAGCCCAGGAGGGGTTTCCGGTTCCTGACTGGTTTGTGGTTCCTCCCGATGCCTTCTTTGCCAGCCTGTCGGAGGTACAGCAGCACCAATGGGAACAGGGAAAGGTAGAAGCGGTGCTGGCGACAGCACAGTTGTCAGCAGAACAACAGGTAGCGATACAACAGCAGTTAGCGGCACTAGTACAAGGGGAGGAAACTCTGGCGGTGCGGTCTTCAGCCTTGGATGAGGATGGGATGGCGCATTCCTTTGCGGGGCAGTTGGAGAGCTATTTGCAAGTGGCTCCTACGGATGTGGCAGAGAACATCGTGGCGGTGTGGCGATCGGGGTTTAGCGATCGCATCCGTGCCTATCGCCGTGAGCAGGGGTTAGCGGAGGTGCCTCAACCGCCAGCGGTATTGGTACAGCGCATGGTGACGGCGCAGATGGCTGGGGTGGCCTTTAGTGCCGACCCGGTGAGCGGACGGCGGAGCATTGCCGTGGTCTCTGCGGTGCGGGGATTGGGGGAAGCTCTGGTATCTGGGGAGGTAGATGCCGAAACCTGGCAGGTCGATCGCCAGGAAATGATTTTGCAGTATCAACCCTTACCCAAGGCCGCCCCCGTTTTGGATGAGATGAAGGCGATCGCCATTGCCCAGTTAGCCCGCCGCGCCGCTCGTCACTTTGGCCGTCCTCAAGATATTGAATGGGCGATCGATGGCAAGGGGAATTTGTGGCTATTGCAATCCCGTCCCATCACCACCCTAGCCAACCTGTCAGATCCTGATGGCGGTCTGACCTTGTGGGACAACAGCAACATTGCCGAAAGCTATGGCGGTATCACGACGCCGCTCACTTTTTCCTTTGCCCGTCGTGCCTACGAAGCGGTATACCGGGAATTTTGTCGGTTGATGCGCGTGCCTGAAGAGGCGATCGCCGCCCACGATGCCACCTTTCGCTGTATGTTGGGACTAGTGCGGGGACGCATTTACTACAATCTGCTGAACTGGTATCGCGTCTTGGCACTGCTTCCTGGCTTCCAGGTTAACCGCCGTTTTATGGAACAGATGATGGGGGTGCAAGAGGAACTGCCTGCAGATGTGCTGAGCACCCTTAACGCCGCCACCTTTGGCGACAAGCTACGCGACAGCCTACGCCTGGGCAATACCCTCCTTGGGCTCATCGGCAACTACCGCAGCCTGCCGCGACAAATCCGTCGCTTCTACCAGCGCCTCGACACGGCACTCAATTTACCCACCAATGCCCTGGCCGACTACCGCCTCGAAGAACTCACTGCCTACTATCACGACCTGGAGCAGCAACTGCTGACCCGTTGGGATGCCCCCCTAATCAACGACTTTTTCGCGATGATTTTCTATGGCGTGCTGCGGAAGCTCACAGCATCCTGGTGTGGCGACACCGCTGGGACCCTGCAAAATGATCTGATCAGTGGTGAAGGGGGGATGGTCAGTGCCGAGCCTGCCCAGCGAGTTCGCTACCTCGCCTCCCTCGCGGCAAACCGCCCCGACTTTGCTAAAACCCTACAAACCGCTACGCTACCCCAAATCCAGCAAACGCTCTCGGACTTTCCTGAATTCCACCAAGCGTTCACCAGCTATCTAGAAAAATTTGGCGATCGCTGCCTCGAAGAACTCAAACTTGAAAGCGCTACCCTCCATGACGACCCGCTGATGCTTCTGCGCTCTATTGGTAACCTTGCTGCCCATCCATCAGCACATTTACCCGCTCATCCCTTTGCCACATCGCTGCGCCAAAAAGCCGAGAAACAAGCCCAGCAAGCCCTCCGCTCCCATCCCATCCGTCGCCTCATCTTTGACTGGGTGCTGAAAAATGCCCGTAATCGAGTGCGCGATCGCGAAAACCTCCGCTTTGAGCGCACCCGCGTGTTTGGGCGCGTCCGCCGCATTTTTCTAGAAGTGGGACAACGACTGTTTGCCCTAGATGCCCTGAGTGCTCCCCGCGATGTCTTCTACTTCAACCTGGAGGAAATCCTGGGTTTTGTCGATGGCACCACGACTTGCACCGACCTGAAGGGGCTGGTTGCAGTCCGCCAAGCGGAGTTCGATCGTTATCACCACATGGAATCGGCGGGCGATCGCTTCGCCACTCACGGTTCGGTACACCCCGTCATTCCCCACCCCTCGTCCAAATCCACCGATACCGATACCGCTGCTTCCGCCCTCGAGGAATCCCCCGATCGCCGTCAGGGTATTGGCTGCTGCCCCGGTGTGGTTCGCGCCCCAGTACAGGTCATCACCGATCCCAAAAACGCGGTGCTACAACCCGGTCGCATCCTTGTCGCTGAACGCACTGACCCCGGCTGGATTCTACTCTTTCCTGCCGCGTCGGGATTACTGGTGGAACGCGGAAGCCTGCTCTCCCACTCGGCGATCGTGTCTCGCGAAATGGGCATTCCGGCGATCGTCTCCATCCCCCATCTTACCCAATGGCTCAAGGATGGCGACTGGGTGGTACTCGATGGCAGCACAGGCGTCGTTCGCCGCGTCGAACCCGAAGCAGATTCGCTAGCTTCAACTCCGCTCAGCTAGCGAGTCGAGGCTAGCTGGCAAAACATTCTTAACTTAGCCCTCCTATCGCATGCCGAACCCAAAGTTTCTAATTCAGGATGCGTTTCAGTGTAAGCGTAAACCCTGGCAAAATGGTTTCTCCTGACAACTTACTCGGGTTTTCCAACACCTCAACGGGTTGCCCCGCACGATAAATGTCCACCTGTTTGTTTGGAGGGTCAATCAGCCAGCCAAGCTGTGCTCCATTCTCCATATACTCTTGCATCTTGGCTCGAAGTGCTGTGAGCGAGTCTGTTTTAGAGCGCAGTTCAACAACAAAGTCAGGACACAGGGGAACAAAGCCTTCCCGCTGTTCTAGGGTCAGGGCTTCCCAGCGTTCTTTTCGCACCCAAGAGGCGTCTGGAGAGCGGTTTGCCCCGTTGGGCAACGCGAACCCGGTAGACGAGTCAAAGGCTTCACCCAGCGTATCGTGGGCTTCAAACCAATTGCTGAGTTGGCCACTGATACTGAGATTTCGCTTACCCGATTCTCCACCTGTAGGTGGGTTCACAATCAGTTCTCCCGTTGCAGTTCGTTCAAGCTTGAGATCGCGATTCGCAGCAGCCAAAGAGGCAAATTGCTCCAATGTCACCTTCAAAGCAATATCCCTGGGAATCTGGACTAAAAGCGGCTTAGGTTGAAGAGGAGTTTGGACTGTCATGATTCACCTCGCACTGCCGAATCGCATTTCTATTCTAAGGTCTGCCGATAGGCCAATATTTGGTGCGATCGCTCGTTCTTGTCGATCGGACTGAAGCCGCGAATTGGAGCGCGGATTTTGGCAGAGGTTATCTACCTGTGAGGCGGCGTTCCCACATCTGAATGAAAGCATCTTCTAGGTTGCGGGTGAACTGTTGGGCATTCCAGAGGGGGGCAGTTTGGCGCGATCGCTGCAAGCGGGTGCGAATGGCTTCGCGGAGGGACTTGTCTTTGCCATAGCGAACGCCCCATTCGACATACTCTTCGGGGGAATGGGCGATGCCTTCGGTGTGAATGCCTGCATTGCGGAGCATGGTGTAGCTGTTGCGGCTGGCAAACTGTTGCCCAACCTGCGTGACGAGGGGAATCCCCAGCCACAGGGTTTCTAGGGTTGTTGTGGCTCCGTTGTAAGGGAAGGTGTCGAGGACGACATCGGCAATGTCCAGATTAGCGCGGTGGGTGGGTTCGTCTTGGTCGCGATCGAGGAAGTAGAGGCGATCGCTCTCTACTCCTTCCTCTTCGGCAATAGTGCGGAAAAACGCTTGCATCCCCTTGGCATCGCCCAGCCCTTTCAGCAAGAAGTAGCTGTTGGGAACCTGCTTGAGGATTTGCATTTGCAGGCGGGTGGTGTCGGGGTGGCGTTTGGCGGCAGTTTGGGCGCTGAAGTAGATGATGGCATCGGCGGGAATGCCCAGCTCATCTCGGCGCAGGGTGGGCACGCCGATTTCAAACCCATCCACGGCAATGTAGGTTTGGGGCAACCGCCAGAGGCTTTCGGCGTACTGTTCATCGGCGGCATCCGACACAACATGGGAATCTACCAGGAAGTAATCGATGGTGGGTAAACCGCTGGCATCCATCCCCAGCCAGGTCACTTGCACCGGAGCGGGTTTGAGCGCCAGGACTGCGCAACCGCTATCGGCGGTGATGCTGTCGAGGTCGACCAGGATATCGATTTCATCCTGACGAATCTTTTGGGCAATGTTGATGAAGCCGCCTTCCATAATCTGGGCGGAGGTGGCGGGTGCCACAAACCACTGCTGGCTGAAGTCTGGCAGTTGGGTGATCTGGTTGAAGTAGACGTGGAACTCGAAGCGATCGCGATCGAAATGCTGAAAAATCCAGCGGCTCAGCCAGCCAATCGAATGTCGCCGCAAACAGCGGGATAGGAAGCCGATGCGCAGCTTGTCGTGGTTCCAGGGAATGGCGTCATCAGATTGAAAGGGGCGGTAGTTGGGAAAATGCTGCGCCACCATGCCGTGGGTATTTTCGACATAGAGCTGGGCGAGGCGATTTTGGAGCGATCGCGTCCGCTTCGGCTTGTCGCTAGTGTAGGGATAAAAGAAAGTGGGCAGGCACATCAGCTTGGCTTCCACGATTCCAGTGGGATCGGGTCGAAACTCGGCGAGTTCTTGCTCAATCAGCTGCGTGTTTTCGGCCAAGGCGTGGAGGGATTCTTGCCAGCGATCGCTCATCATCATCAAGCCACGCAACCGCAGAGAGTTTCGCATTAGGCGCTGATAGGCTGTCTGACAATCAGCCAGAAGTTCCTGGGCTAAGGCCAAGCCTTCTTCATAAAGCCCTGTGTCTTGGTAGAGCCAAACCAATCGCTCTTTGATGGGGGCATGGTTTGGGAAATAGCGTAGGCACAGCTCGGCGTAGCGGATGGCGGGTTGGGGTGCGCCCAGCTTCACCTGGAGCTGGATGCAGCGATCGTAAAGCCACTGAGCCACCGCGTTTGGATTGGGCAGCTTGGGCAGCACGGCCTCCAGCCAAACTACGGGTTCTGGGGTTGCGCCATCCCATTGCACAACGCGCTGCACGGTATCCTCCAGCAGGGGTAACAGCTCCGCTAGAAGCTCTAGCTCCGCCCACTCCGCCGTCAAGCCCCAGTCAGGAAAGGCGTCCGGAGTCAGACAACCCGCTTGCATTGCCGCCTGAATTCCCAGCAGTGCATTTTGCGGGTCATCGGGCGTCAGTTCGCTCAGGTGTCGGCGGAGCAGCCAAACGCGCTCCCAGTGTTGGCCTGCTGCTTGCCGCAGCGCCTCGGACTGGAGGATATCTACCAGTTCGCCCAAGGACTGTTCCATCTGGAGCGCGTCAGTATCATCGGCTTCGGCGATCGCCATTGTCCAGGTGAGTTGGGCGGCTTCCTCTTGCCCCAGCAGCAAGTACGCGACTCCCAGCAGCCAGCGGGCACGCAACGTTGCCGGTTCGGCCTCGGCCCACTGTTCAAAAATGGCTGCGGCTTGTTCAAACTCGCCCTGGGCTAGCTGGCGATCGCCCTCCTGCTCCCACTGCGATGGTTGTGCTGCTTCTGTTGATGACGATCCCGACAATCCCATTCCCCAATCCTTTCACGCCTATCCGCGCTTCAATCTTGGCATGGTGGATTAGGACTTTTAGTGAAGTCAAATCCATATATTTTTTCTGAACGTTCGGTAGGACAGCACTTTCGGAAAAATATCTGAATTTATTCGCGATCTTTAGCACTTGCTGAGTTGGGCGATCGCAGCGCTCAACTCCTTGGGCGACCGAACCAAACCATCGGGCTGAGCCTCGGTCAACGCTTGGATAGAGTTGAAACCCCATCCGACGGAGAGAATTTTGATTTTGCTGCGCCGCGCTGCTTCAATATCTCGGGTTTCGTCGCCGACATAGATAACGGATTGTTGGGAAAGGCCATAGGTGCGAAGCAGCTGATTGATGCGCCTGGACTTCCCAAACAACGTCACCCCTGAATGCGCGAAGAGAAAGAGATCGGTGGCCTGATACGCCTTCAGGAAGAAGGCCACATTTTCTTCGGTGTTGGAGGTCAAAATTCCCAGGGTATAGCCTTGATCTCGCAGCCCAGCCAACGCATCCAACATGCCAGGGAACGGTTGGATATGGTGGATTTCCTGCCGCATCTCGCGCTTCAAACGCCGCAGAAGGGCGGGCAATTTATATAGAGGGATACGTGATTGCTTCAGGATTTCTCTAGAGCTTAGATTCTGGAGGCTCTTGATTTCTTCCGGACTCGCAGGGGCATAACCAAACTCAACCGCCAACCGATTTGTTACCGCCAGAATTGTGTCAAAGGAGTCAGCAATCGTTCCATCGAAGTCAAAGATGATTGTATTCACGAGGCTTGGGTCAACGTTCGGTTGCGGATAAATTGTGGATCACGGAGGGAGCGTTAGCGAAATCAATCTATGGCGTTATATGGCGTTGGCACAGCCAAACAGCATCTTGCAATGATTGGCGACGCAAGATTCGCTAGGATGAAGGCAGTGCGATCGCCCCAGTATTTCACCCATTCGGCGTCGGCCCATAGCTTTAGAAGCTGGACCATTAGACCCTAGAGTAAAAAAGTATGTTTGAAAATTTCCGTGTCGGAACCCTGTTTAATATTCCAATCTACATTAACCCGTCCTGGTTTCTGGTGTTGGCGTTGGTGACCTGGAGCGATGCCCAGTGGTTGGTCTACCAGTTTCCGCAACTGGCCATGGCGGCCTGGGTGCTGGGTCTGGTGACGGCGCTGCTGCTGTTTGCGTCAGTCCTGGCGCACGAGTTGGGGCACAGCCTGATTGCCCGTCGGCAAGGGGTTGAGGTCAACTCCATTACGCTGTTTATCTTTGGGGGTCTCGCCAGCCTTGATAAAGAAGCCAAGACACCCGGAGAAGCGTTTCGGGTGGCGATTGCTGGGCCCTTGGTGAGCTTCAGTTTGTTTGGGCTATTGAATGCGATCGGCTACTTCAGCCACATCACGGGGCCTTTGGCCGCTATGCTGGCGCTTCTGGCATCAGTGAACCTGGCACTTGGGTTGTTTAATCTGATCCCCGGCTTGCCCCTGGATGGCGGCAATGTCCTCAAAGCCCTCGTCTGGAAAATTACCGGAAAGCCCTACAGTGGCATTGCCTTTGCCAGTCGAGTCGGGCAGGTTTTTGGTTGGATCGGCATTGGCTTGGGATTGGCGTCATTGCTGGGCATTAGCAATATTGGCAGTGTGTGGACATTGTTGGTGGGTTGGTTTTTGCTCCAAAACGCTGGGCAATCAGCGCAAGCAGCCAATGTGCAGCGGTTGATGAGTGACCTCACCGCCGCCGACGCCATCATTCCCAACAGCCCGATGGTGGCGGCAACGGAGTCGCTGCGGGAGCTAGCCAACAATCACATCATTGGTAACCCCATGCAGTGGCAGAAGTATTTGGTGACGGATGCCGAAGGCAAGTTGACGGGGGAAATTTCTGTCGCTGGTATGAACAAAGTGCCCACAAATGATTGGTGGAATGTGCGCGTCGAAAGCCTGGCCGAACCGACAACCATACAGACAATTAGTGAAGTGATGCCGCTCCTTGAAGTGGTGAATCAATTGGATGAGGACACCGCTGAGTTGGCAGTGATTGGGCAGGATGGGCGTTTATTGGGGCTAGTAGAAAAAGCCTCTATCATTCGTCGGCTTCAGAAACGCATGGAGACCCAAGAGGGCGCAACCGAGGTTGACCCAGAAGAGGCCACAGCGTCCTAACGTTTAGCTAACACCGATGACGAGAAAGTCACCAAGAATAGCTAAAACCTTCTCTTTACAAGGATTCGAGCTATGTTTGGCATGTGCTTTTAATAGGTTGAGTCTCAGCACAGGACAACCCCCAGCTAAAACCCAAGTATCGTTTGTGCCCGCTGCAATGCAGCGGCCACAAACGATACTTGGGTTCTTCAACCGGATATGATAAGAGTACAAGATCTCTGTCCGGAGGGGGATCAGAGTTCCATCTTCCCGCAGACCCTAAAGCAAGTCTTAAATTTCCCCGGGAAACCTGGACATTTTAAGAATGTCGGTCAGAATACTGAGAGAGTCAGTTTGCAAAGTAAGTGGAGCGTTTTGCTCAGTTTCACTCGGCATGCGTTGTCTCGAAAACGTTGATAGAACGCCGGAATGGCCTACTCTTCGGATAAAGTTGTCGCCAATCAGTTCCCGCTAAACATTAATTAATTGCTACTAAATATTGCTAACGAACCATTATTGGATGATTCCCAAGTAGGCTACCGACTAATCTGTGATGTGCGGTTGGTGGGTCGAGCTTTTGCTGTGCGGCACTGCGTGTAGTTGGGCATATGGTAAGGATCCATCGACTGCGAGGAGTAGGGCATCCCTGACATGCACAAGCCGATTGATCCCCATGGTGCAATGATCGCCACGCTGTTCCTTCCAACTATTCTTCCCCTTGACCCAATGTATTCCCTTTAGCTGTGGTCAGCAGTTGTCAACCTAGGTAAAAGAGGGGTGCCTGGCAGTTCTGTGATATCTGCTCTCCCCAAATAAATTGCCCAAAGTAAAGTTGGAATTGCCCAAAAATTGCCAAAGAAATTCTTCAACGACCGCTTAAGGTTTGAACGAAGCGATTGCTCCCCACTCAGTTTCTCTTCTGCTTACGGAGTCCCGTTATCTCCCTTCCATTACGATTTACGCCAAGGAACCACAACAAGGATAGTTAAGCTATGCAAACCGTACCTGATCCCAAACTGGTCTGCCCTCCAGTGCGTGTCGAAGACGACCGTACCGGGCTAAATGTCGAGACCCTAAAGCGGGCATTCCTCGACAACCTGTTTTACATTCAGGGTAAGTTTCCCGACATTGCCACGCAGAATGACTACTACATGGCGCTGGCTTACACAGTGCGCGATCGCCTTCTAAAACGCTGGCTCAAAACGGCGCAGACCTACACCGAGCGAGGATCACGCACCGCCTGCTATCTATCTGCCGAATTTTTGCTGGGCCCCCACCTGGGCAAAAACCTGATTAACCTCGACATCTACGACGATGTGCAGCAGGCAATGCAGGAACTAGGGCTGGATCTGGAAACCTTGCTGGAACAGGAAGAGGAGCCGGGTCTGGGCAACGGTGGCTTGGGTCGTCTGGCGGCTTGCTATCTCGACTCGATGGCGACGCTTGAAATTCCCTCCATCGGCTACGGCATCCGCTACGAATACGGTATTTTCGAGCAAGATATCCGGGATGGCTGGCAAATCGAGCGCAGCGACAAGTGGCTGCGGGCAGGTTATCCCTGGGAAGTTCCCCGTCCCGAGTGGGCCGTTCCCGTGAAGATTGGTGGCCATACTGAGCAATATACCGACGAGAAGGGTCGCTTCCGTGTGCGTTGGGTTCCTCGCCAGGTGATTATGGGGGTTCCCCACGACACCCCGATCTTGGGATATCAGGTAAACACGGCCAACACCCTGCGGCTCTGGCGCGCAGAGGCCGCTGAGTCCTTTGACTTCGATGCCTTCAACTCAGGGGACTATGTTGGTGCGGTGCAGGAAAAGATGGTTTCTGAGAACATCTCGAAGGTGCTATATCCCAACGACAACATTTCCCAGGGCAAGGAATTACGCCTGGTACAGCAAATTTTCTTTGTGTCCTGCTCCCTGCAAGACATGATCCGCATTATGCAGGGGCAAAACATTCCCCTTGAGCGGTTCCATGAAAAGTTTGTGGTGCAGTTGAATGACACCCACCCGGCGATCTCCATTGCCGAGCTGATGCGCCTGCTGATCGACGACCATTGCATGACCTGGGATCAGGCTTGGGACATCACCACCCGCACCTTTGCCTACACCAATCACACGCTCCTACCCGAAGCGCTGGAGCGCTGGCCGATTGCCCTATTTAAGAAACTCCTGCCCCGCCATCTGGAGATTATCTACGAAATCAACCAGCGCTTTTTGGATGATGTGCGCATTCGCTATCCCGAGCAGCCGGAGATGCTGAGCCAGATGTCGATTATCGATGAATCGGGCGAACGCTACGTGCGTATGGCACACCTGGCTTGTGTCGGTTCTTTGGCCATCAACGGGGTCGCTGCCCTTCATACCGAGTTGCTGAAAAAGGACGTGTTGCACGACTTTTCCGACATGTATCCCCAAAAGTTCAATAACAAAACCAATGGGGTCACGCCTCGACGGTTTATGGTGTTGAGCAATCCTCGCCTGAGTCGCGCCATCACGCAGCGAATTGGCCCCAATTGGGTGAAGCATTTGGATGAATTGAAAAAGCTTGAGGGCTATGTGGAGGATCCGTCCTTCCGCCAAGAGTTTCGTCAAATCAAGCACTCGATCAAGCAAGACCTAGCATCCTATATCCAAAAGAACTATGGATTGACCATTGACCCCAGTTCACTGTTCGACATTCAGGCAAAGCGGATTCATGAATACAAGCGACAGCACTTGAATGCGCTGTATATCGTGACGCTCTACAACCGGATCAAAGCGAATCCAGACATGGAGATCACGCCTCGTACATTCCTGTTCGGAGGGAAAGCGGCTCCGGGTTACTACATTGCCAAGCTGATTATTAAGCTGATTAATTCCATTGCAGATGTTGTAAACCGTGATCCCGATGTGCGTGATCGCCTCAAGGTCTTGTTCCTCAAGGACTACAGCGTGAAGTTTGCGCAGCGAATTTATCCTGCGGCGGATCTGTCCGAGCAAATTTCGACAGCGGGTAAGGAAGCCTCGGGTACGGGCAACATGAAGTTTGCCATGAACGGAGCGCTGACCATTGGCACCCTGGATGGAGCCAACATCGAAATCCGCGAAGAGGTGGGCGAGGAAAACTTCTTCCTGTTCGGCATGACGGCAGAGGAAGTGTATGCGCGCAAAGTCCAGGGCTACAATCCCTATGACTACTACCAGAGCAATCCAGAGTTGAAGCTAGCGATCGATCGCATTGCATCAGGCTTCTTCTCTCAAGGCGATCGATCGCTCTTCCAGCCGCTGCTCGATACCCTGATGCACCGTGATGACTATATGTTGTTTGCGGATTATCAGGCTTATGTGGATTGCCAGGATTATGCTGGGCAAGTTTTCCAAGATGTGGATCGCTGGACTCGGATGACGATGCTGAATGTCGCGCGGATGGGCAAGTTTTCGAGCGATCGCGCGATTCGTGATTACTGCGAAGACTTCTGGAAGATTTCCCCGGTTCCCATCGAGATCGAGGAATACAGCCCCGAAGCCATTCCTTCGTTGCAGTAGGACGTTGCAGTAGGACATTATCGGTCGCTACGGAACATTCCATTAGTTGGATTTGCGTAGCGATCGCCGAAGGCTTGATTAGGGTGGGTAGAACCCACCCGTCTTCTATTGTTTGTGCCCGCTGCTAAGCAGCGGGCACATTTGGATCTTACGGATGATTGCCTGCATTGGAGCGTCGTTCCGGTACAGACCACTGTTTAGCGATATCGCACTACGCACTGAGGTAAAACCAATCACATTTTTGAAAGCCCCGCGCTGCGGGGCTTTCAAAAATGTGATCTGTCCTCATCTCAATGCGTAAAGCTATACCAATTTCTTGCATCGTCCCAAAGCCATAAAAAAGCACTCCTGGTGAGGAGCGCTAATGTGAAATCACATCAAACTTACATTCGGTTAATGCACAAACATGTGATTTACGAAAGGGTTAGCTGCTTGCCGAACGGCTGCGATCGTAGGTGTTCCAGAAGCTAGGCTGTACCTTGCCCTGAATATGTCCCCAATACCCTGCAGCTTCCGTCGCATCCAAGCCAATGCTGGTCGCAACGCGAGCCAACATAACTTGCTGGCGGTGCTTCACCTGGCGATGGTGGCTCATCATCAAGAGCCGAGCGCGATCGTTGAACGTGGCAGCTACAGGCGCTGATACCGTTTCAGTTAGCGGTGTAGCAGCCTCGACTTGCTGAGCTGCAACAGGCTGGTTTGTTACGTAGCTGTTGCCCCGGTACTTGAGTTCAGCATCGGCCAGGTTGCTGTTGTTCAATCCAACAACTGGCGTGTTGGCTTCGTATGCTGTACCGCGATAATTGAGTTTCATGAGTCGCCTCCCTGGTTAAATCCGGTTGAAGTGAATTAAGCGAGGCGCGTTCCTTCGGAGAAAAATTCCCTACTTCCGTCTCTGATCCGCTCCAGCTCGTAGATGGAGGTGGCAGAGATGAACGATTGAAGCATTGCAATGACTGAACAGGCTAAGCGAAAGAGCTCGCTTGTTCAATCATCGTTGGACTATCGAACCGTATTCATTTGCGGTGTCGATAAGGCAAAAGGATCGTATCCGTCAAACGCCTATTTCTGCTCGTCTGCAGGAACGTTGGTGTTGTAGTTGTTGCCGCGATACTTGAGCTGTGCGTTTGCGGGATTGCTATTGCGAATACCCAGAACTTTGGGGGTTACGTTGTACTTGATGCCACGGTAGTTGAGTTTCATAAGGCTCGCCTCTCTGATAGTGAAGGGTTGTTTGAGGCGCGTTCCTTCGGGGAAAACCCCTACTTCCGTCTCTTCTAGAGCTAACAGAAAATCACTTGATGAAGAGATGAACGATTTACTTTCTGTATCTATTGTTACGGTTTTACTTTTGAAATGTCAATCCCTCTTGAGAAAAAAGAGAAGGATTTGGACTAAATTCATCCTTTCGGGTGACCGATATGGCGATCGCTCCCTCCATATCTACTGCAGAATTGCGTGATCTTGCACCTCCCAGCGCTCTCCCTGGTAAATCAGCAGGGTGAGGCGCTCGCACAAAAAATTAAAGGTTGCGGTTCGAGGCTGGAGGTCAGCCCAGGCGCTGCGAAAAATGGCTGGAGACACATTGCGAGAGGCGACAGTCATATGGGGTGAAAATTCGCGCCGTTTGTTCTTTTCATCCACAATGTTCAGCGTGTCCTCCAGATGTTGCATCAACTCGGCCTGGAGCGCCATCAGTTCTGGGGCTTTGAGTACGTTGATGAATAAGACCCTGGGCCGAAAGGCTCCAAACCCGTCAAGGGTGATGGGAACGGGCGATCGCCCTTGCGCAAATAGGTGCAAGCTGGCCGTTAGCTCTGGTAGGCGTTCGAGACGCCACTCAAACGGCGGCTGGATGGTGATGTGGGGTGGGGCTTTCGCTGTGCGGGTTTGGTAGCGATCGCTCAACTCGCGAATCACGTCATTGGCATAGGTGTCAACCTCTGGTGGCGGCAAAAAGGCGACAAAAAAGCGAATTGGAGGTGGGGTGTTCATAGAACGGGATTGCAGAATCCAAGTATGATTTTTTTCGAGAAGCGGCGTATCCAAGCCGCTTCTCGAAAAAAATCATACCCTCAGCCAGCAATACCCATAGAACGCAGATGAACGGAATGCGATGAATGGAACGCAGATGAACGCGGATGGACGCAGATATGTGCGTGCAGATGGAGATCGAAGTAAAAAAGACAGCAAGATTCAATGGCTGTATCTCTTTGCCTATGCTGATTCAGCTTGCACACCGCTGTATGTAAAACCTTGTGGGCAGCGACTCCCCACAGCCTGCTTCCTACGGTATCCTTAGAAGTTCAATAGCAGCGCACAACGCCTATGCGGTTGCAGGACATGTCGGGTTTTAGATCGGTTGCCCGCAGCGACGTAACGGTACTCCCCAAAGGAAAGTGATGCCCTGGTTTGTCAAGATAGAGAAAGGCATTGTCGATAAGCCGACGTTCGATCGCTATGTTCCGGCTCATGTTGAGTTTGTGAAGGAATTAGTGAGCCAGGGGCATCGCGCAAAGTCGGGGTACTGGCAAGAGCGGGGTGGCGGGATGCTGCTATTTTGGGCAGAGTCGCTGGAAGAGGCAAGGGCGATCGTTCAGCGCGATCCACTGATTGAGAATGGCTGTGTGCATTACGAACTACATGAATGGTGTGTTGTGGTGGAGTAGCCAGGGCATCGTTTCTAAGGCGTTGCGCATACAACCGCTAGGAGATTGATACAGAGTACGCTATGGCAGATCGAGGGGCAGGAACAAAGACGGTTGCAGACAACCGACAGGCACGATATCTCTACGAAATTCTGGAAACCTACGAAGCTGGAATTGAGTTGAAGGGCACAGAGGTGAAATCGGTGCGGCAGGGTAAGTCAAACCTTAGGGATGGCTACGCCACAATTCGTGATGAAGAGGTGTGGCTAAACAACGTTCATATTTCTCCCCACGATACGGCTAGCCAGGTGTTTAACCACGATCCGCGCCGCTCACGCAAGCTGTTGCTTCACAAGGACGAAATTCGTCGGCTCATCGGCAAAGTTGAGCAGAAGGGACTGACGTTGATTCCCCTGCGCCTCTATTTGAAAGGAGGGCGAGTGAAGGTGGCGATCGCCCTTGCCCGTGGCAAAAAGGTTTATGACAAGCGAGAAGACCTCAAGCGTAAGCAAGAGAAACGAGACATCGAGCGGGCACTTAAGTCGCGCTAGGTTTGGAGTTTACCCTTCAGAACTATAACCTCCGGCTCTACGGCTCAAGGGGCGTTGGATAAAATAAAGCATCTTCTTGAGTGGAATAGGCTGTGGAACTTTTTCTGAGTTTGTTGTTGGGGGTGAGCCTCAGTGCAGCGACGGGCTTTCGTATTTTCGTTCCCCCGCTGGTCATGAGCGTTGCAGCCCAGGGCGGGCACCTGGAGCTGTCACCCGGGTTTGGCTGGATGGCGACCCAACCCGCATTAATCATGTTTGCCGCCGCGACGGTGCTCGAAGTAGGCGCTTACTATGTGCCCTGGGTTGATGAATTGCTGGATGTGATTGCCTCTCCGGTTGCCGTGGTAGCAGGCATTCTGGCAACGGCCTCTGTCACGGGGGAGATGAGTCCTCTGGTGCAATGGTCGCTGGCCATTCTGGCGGGTGGAACCGCTGCAGGCTTAGTACAAGGAGCAACTGATGTGGTACGACTCACCTCCACCATTGCCACGGGAGGAGTCGCAAACCCTGCTGTTTCGACGGTGGAGCTGGTGTCGTCTATCGGGCTGACACTGCTGGCGATCGCCCTTCCCCTCCTCACTGGCATTCTCGTTGTTGGGCTGCTGGTTTACGCAGGGACAAGACTGCGAGGCGTGTTGCGACGACGTGCCTGATGCAACGGCAGAACCCTTTGGACTTTGGTATTTTTGTTGATATTGGCACGGTGTGCCCACAATAGCAACGGACTTAGTCAGGATGATTAGTCAGGATAACGTGAGGTTTTCGGACGTCCTAACCCGCTGAATCCTGTCCCTATGAAATTTTGAGAAGGGATTTGTCTATGCCTAAGCATATTTTTTTAGAATCAAGGTGTAGGCGATCGTACGTTTGTACAGTCCTCCACCTTTCCCCAGATCTCGCTTTCCCTGACGACATTTCCCTTACTTTGCGATCGCTGTGAAAAAGCGCGTTACGCTTACATTTCCAAAACGAACTGTCCACATGCCCGTCACCTATCGGCTGGCAAAGGATTTCAATGTTGCGGCGAATATCATTCGCGCACAGGTGGCGCCCAATCAAGTGGGAACGTTGGTTGTGGAGCTGTCGGGTGACATCGACCAACTCGATGCGGCGCTGGAGTGGTTGCGGGTCCAGGAAATCGACATTTCGGCAACCAGTCGCGAAATCATGATTGATGAGGACGCGTGTGTTCACTGTGGCCTCTGCACGGGGGTTTGCCCGACCGAAGCCCTTAGCCTCAATCGCGAAACCTTCGAGCTGGTCTTCACGCGATCGCGATGCATCGTGTGTGAGCAGTGCATTCCAACATGTCCGGTGCAGGCGATCGCAACAAATCTCTAAACGAGGTGCGCCATGACCCATCCTTTCCGCGCCATGACTCTCTCGTTCATCTTGCTGATGGCCGCATATAGCATCTTTAGCTGGGCGCTTTACAGCATCATGTCTCCGGCTTATGTATGGGCGATCGCGCTGGGCATTGCCATTGTCCAAGCGGTCTTGCTCACAACATTATCAGAGGGCTTACGGCAGTTCATTGATCAGTGGTTGCGATCGGACATTGGCTACTTTTCAGTGGTCATTGTCATTGCATTTTCCCTAACGCTCATGCTGGTCTGGTATCAGGTCTTCGAGTATGTATTTATCTTGATCGGTGCAGAAATTTTGCTGCGGCTCGATCTGCAAAATGCAGGCTTCAACCGCTGGCAGTCTTTACTGGTGCTCATGGCAGGTGCAAGTGTCGGACTAGGGTTGGGCTGGGGCATCCACTATACGTTTGAACAAGCCAGGTTTTTTATGGGATAGCCCTGAGTAACGGGCGAAAGCCAGAGAAGCGTAGATTTTGTCCTTTACTTAGCAAATATTTATAGGGTTACTGTTCGCCTATATTGTTGCGCAAACGTCATAGCGGCAAGCGATACAGCCGATATAATTAGTCAATAAGAATGTATTCAGTGATACGAATTTTGCAGGGGATCTTATCTGATTCCGCTGCTTATCATGTTCTTTATCTCGCCGATAACTGACAGGAGATACGCTATGAAGTCTACGCCTGATGAGGGGACGCCGTTGACTCCCCAGAGGCCAGCCGAATCCCATGCTGAACGCTTCGATTTTGATCAATGGGCGGTTGCTGTAAAGCGTCAAATGATTGCCTCACTCAAGCGTAAAGGAATTGCCTGAAAGCCTGGAATAACAATAAACCTCCAAAAATCCTAGTGAGACAGCGTAGCTCACGCTGATACTTGTTCTAAACCCAGATTGGAAAACCCATTTATAGTTTCTGTGCAATGCTGGTGGGACAAGCATTGCACAGAAACTATAACAAGCGTTTGCCATTTGGATTTGTTATCAGTTTCTAACCCATTGACGTTGCTCTAAGAATGCAATTTTTGTCCTTCGAGGTGCAAATGTTGCGAGTGGCGATCGCAATGTCTGCATGGAGGTTAGTAACGCACTATACATTGCTTGATGGTTAAGCTGGGGAGCATCGATCTATGCAAACAATGACAGCCAATGACAGCTTATTTCTGTCAATTCATTCTACAAAAACATTGTTTGGTTTATGGCAGACAACCACAGTCAATGAAGCGGCATAATACATGTCGCTACTTTTTATTATCCCCTCAATCTGCTCAACGATAAATTTCCCTCTATGCTTCTGGCTAGATGTCGATCAGAAGCTTATACAGAAATAAAGTTCTGGAAACTCCCAATGAAAGGGAACAGCAGGCTCTTCTCACCGAGCTTTATTTTTTGTTACAGCTTAATAATAGATGTTAGGCAGCTGTTTGACAATCGATCATAACCGTATAGCACCATTAAGCTGTGTTTTAATACTTACATTTGTGCACTCCTCTGAGGACAAAACAAAAATCAGAGCCCCCTTGCTGTTGGGTGACGCGAGGCGCACTCGCCCCACCACCAGCAATGAGGTTGGCAAGGTCTAAAATGTTGCCCTGTACTGAGGCGATCTTGTAGCGGTGCTCTCATACAAGGTCTGGATCAAAAAAAGAGCAGATTATTCTTGAAAACTGTGACTATTGCATTTAGCTTGGGAACCCTAATACCAGTTTCATTGGGTATTACTCGCTCTGTAGGTGAAATAAAGTTGTCCTACACCCTTTGCTCCACGATCGCCAAGCCTTGGGCGATCGCCCAAGGTATCCCTCCAAGCGATGGCGATGGCTTTGAAAGCATTTGGCAAATGAGGAATACAAGCTGTGGGGCGTTGTTTAGGAAAGTCAGTGAAAACAGGCTCTTTGATTGTTGACAAGGGGAACCTAAAATTGGAGAAGATTACCCCATAATTTTGGTAGCTTTATTTTTTCGACATAGGTGTTTACATATCAGTTTTAGGGCGTGATTGGAAAAAAATGAAAAAGCATTCACATTCAAGACCTGTGCCAAATATTCGTCACCCTGAACGAATTTTTTGATACTGCGGCTGCAACAGCATCAACATGCGTAACACTGACCAACGTATCAATTGCATCCGTTCGCATATTTCAAAACTGTTTAGTTTGTGCAGATTTTTCTTGACCTCTCAAGATTTTTTAGTATATGGCACGTCATTCTGAACTCCTTGCATCGATTGCTCAGCAAACATCCAATGTTTTCGATTTAACTTGTGATTCCCCGATCGGCCTTACCCCTGTGATTGTTCCTCTCTATTTCACATTTGACCCATCAGGTTTTATGCAAGCAATGGAACCAATGGCTGCTCATCGCCTTGGTTACAGTGTTGAGACATGGGTTGGCAAGTTGGGATTAGCCCTTTTTCATCCCGATGACCGGGGGCAGTTTTTGCACATCTTATCAGGGGATGTTCCCCAAGCTGCCGAGGGAAACATTGTGCGATTGATGACACGCGATCGCCAAGTGTTGCCTGTGCGATTGCGCTGCCATCCGATGCAGGGAATGGCTGGGAATAAGCTGGTGATGGGAATTGCGACTCCTCTCTCGGAGGCTGAGCTATCGGCGGCGACGGGAAAGCAGCCGCTTCCGATTGACTGGAAGATCTATCAAGCGATTGTCGATCGCCTGCCCGACAGTGCCGTATTACTCTTCGATACGTCGCTCCGCTACGTGCTGGTGGGCGGTAATGCGATCGCAGAAACAGGGTTTAGAGCCGCAGATTTGCAAGATAAAACCATCTGGCAGGTGTTTCCTGATGCCACCTGTGAGCAGCTCGAACCCTTCTATCGAGCCGTCTTAGCAGGACATGAAGATGGGTTGGAAGTGACCTATGGCGATCGCCACTATCGCCTGCGCGGATTGCCCATTCGTGACGACCAGGGGCAGGTCGTGGCGGGGATGATAACATCCCAGGACATTACTTCCCTGCGCCGGATCGAGCAAATTCTGCAGTACCAGGCAGAAACCGAGCGGCGGCATCGCCTCGTTGCGCAGACCTCCGCTGAGTTCTCGCGCCACATTCGCCATAGTCTCGATTTGGAAGATATTTTAGAAACAGCTGTCACCCAAATCCAGCAAATGTTGGAAGCGGATCGGGTGCTGATTTACCGGTTGGATGAGCATGATGCCGGCCAAGTTATCACCGAATCGGTTTGTGATCCATCCTTCCATGTGAGCCACCAAATCGGAAATGCCGGCATTTTTCCAGATGCTTGTCGCCAGATCTACCAACAAGGTGGCACGAAAGCGATTAACGATACCCATGAAGATGCCACGGATGTTTGTTCCAATTGCGTGCTGAACTTTGGCGCACGGGCCAAACTCGTCGTGCCGATCCTCTGTCAGGAAAAGCTGTGGGGGCTGTTAATTGCTCATCAATGTACCTATCCCCGCATCTGGCAGTCTTGGGAAGTCGATTTGATGAGTCAGCTTGCCGGACAGTTGGAAATTGCGGTTCATCAATCCAGCCTCTACCAGCAGGTGCAACGGCTCAACACCGATCTTGAGCAAAAGATTCAGCTTCGTACTCAGCAGTTGCAACAAGCCAATGACTTTGAGGCCACCCTGAAGCGCATTACAGATAAGGTGCGCGATAGCCTGGATGAAGATCAAATCTTGCAGGCAGCGGTGCAGGAAGTGGCGATTATTCTCCGGGTGATGGGATGTAATGCTGCGATTTATGACACAGAGGCAGGGACGTCTTCGGTGCGCTACGAATACACCAAGTCGGCTCTACCCTATCAGGGGCGCGTGGTGCGGTTAAATGCCTTTTCCGAAGCCTATGATCAACTGCTGATGGGGCGCACCATTCAGTTTTGCTCTCTGATTCCCAATCCGATTCGGGGCTTAGTCGCGACGCTGGCGGTGCCCATTTTGGATGAGAAGGGCGTGTTGGGGGATCTGTGGCTGGTCAATCACAAGGACTACGCGTTTACCGAACAGGATATTCGGCTGGTGGAGCAGGTGGCGAATCAATGTGCGATCGCCATTCGGCAGGCTCGGCTCTATGCCGCCTCTATGAGTCAGGTGCGGGAGCTGGAAAAAGTCAATCAACTCAAGGACGACTTTCTTAGTACGGTTTCCCATGAGCTGCGAACGCCCATGTCCAACGTCAAGATGGCCATTCAGATGTTGGAGATTGCGCTGAAAAATTCGAATAGCGTAGATAGCCATTCCGGTCGGCTAGAGCGATATATCAAAATTTTGAATGAGGAATCGCAACGCGAAATCAATTTGATCAACGATCTGTTGGATTTGTCGCGATTGGATTCAGGCGCAGAAACCCTGACCCTTGCCTCGTTCCAATTCAATGAATGGTTGCCAGATCGTATCCATGCCTTCGAAGAACAAGCGGCGACCCACAATCAGCTCCTGCAAATCGATTGCCCATCTGACTTGCCGCCGATTAATACCGATCGCGCCAAGCTCGATCGCATCTTGACTGAGTTGTTGACCAATGCGTTTAAGTACACGCCGCCACAGGAGCGAATTCGAATCACCGCTCGGGCTTTGCCCAATTCGCAAGCGGCCTCTTCTCTGCAAATCTGTATCACAAATACGGGGGTCGAAATTTCCCCAGAGGAACAGGCCAAGGTCTTCGAGAAGTTTTATCGGATTCCCAACAATGATCCATGGAAACATGGCGGCACTGGCTTGGGGCTAGCGCTGGCGAAGGAACTGGCCCAGCATCTGGGTGGAAGTCTTGTCCTAACCAGCCGCGATCAAAAAACCTGCTTTACCGTGGAACTGCCACTCCAGCCCTGGGACATTGATTCAGACGGGCGGAATGCTAACTCGCCACTAAGGTTTGAAGCAGCGGTCGAATCGCCATCGGCTCTACCTGACTCGTAACGGTTGCTGCACCAATTTTGGTGGGCAGAACAAATCGCACCTTCCCGTCTTTCACTTTCTTGTCACTTTGCAGGGTCGGGAGGATGGCATCTACCTCAACCCTGGAGGGAATTTGGGTGGGCAATCCGGTCTTTTCGATGAGCTGTGTTTGGCGGGCGTTGGCGGCCTCGTCCCAGAGATCATGAGCGAGGGCGATCGCCCCTGCCGCCACCATGCCGATCGCTACCGCCTCACCGTGGTTGACCAGGCTGTATCCGGTCAGGCTTTCGATTGCATGGCCAATGGTGTGGCCGTAGTTCAGCAAGGCACGAACTCCGGCTTCCTTTTCGTCTTGGGACACGACCTCGGCCTTCGCCTGACAGGAACGGGTGAGGATGGTTTGCAATAGTTCGGGCGACAGATGCTGGAGTTGATCGAGTCGAGATGTTGCTTCCAGTTGCGCAAACAAATCCGCATCCCAGATAATGCCGTACTTGATGACTTCGGCCATACCGGCTCGGAACTCACGCTCTGGCAAAGTGTTCAGCACATCGGGATCAATCACCACCAACCGTGGCTGATGAAACGCCCCAATCAAGTTTTTTCCCTGGGGATGGTTGACGCCCGTCTTTCCCCCCACCGAAGCATCTACCATTGCCAACAGCGATGTTGGCACTTGCACAAAGGCCATCCCCCGCAGCCAGGTCGCAGCGGCAAACCCGGTCATGTCGCCGATCACGCCACCGCCCAGTGCCACCATACAGGAGGATCGCTCTAGATGATGGTCTAGGGCTGCATCGTAAATTTGCTGGATAGATGCCAGGTTTTTGTATTGTTCGCCCTCAGGCAATAGGCAAGGAGAAACTGCAAAGCCTGCTTGGGTAAGGGAGGCGATCGCCCGCTCCCCGTAATGCTTAAAAATGGGCGGATTCGATACCAATAACACCCGCTGCCCTAGGCCCAAGCCTTGCATCCAGGTTCCCAGGAAGTCCAGTCCTCCAGGGGCGATCGCAATTTCATAGGATTGGTTGGGCAACTTAACAGGAATAACCGACTTCATCCGCTCACCTTCATGGCATAACACGATGTGTCTATTATCCCACTCTGGTTTGGTGGAAAGAAGAATGGGGAGAGGAATGAGAGAGAACGTGGATGAACGCGGATGAACGCAGATGGGATGAGAGATGTTGATGTGGAGAGCTTTTTCATCAAACAGGAGTAGTAATACCAAATCCGGTTGAAGAACCGAAATATCGTTTGCGCCCGCTGCAGTGCAGCAGGCGCAAACGATATTTCGGTTTTACGGCTATTTACCCGGATCTGATATGAAAAAAAGCCCCGGGCGATCGCCCGGGGCTTTTCTAACTTCTACTTAACGGATGGGAGCAATTGGGTACGATTTGCTCCTCGCTTCACTTTCCTAGTTCAGCCACTCTAGGACGGCTTCGTCTTTTGTATTGGTGCGGCGATCGGGGGTTTCGCGGTTGAACTTCATGTGGATGGCGCGGGTTTGCTCGCCATCGGCGGCGACCGCCATGATGGGGTAGTCGATCAGGCCATCTTGGAAGGACATCTGGAAACGGAAGGTGCCGTCGGGGTTGAGTTTAATGGGGCGACCGCCAATGGTCACAGTTGCATCGGGTTCTGTTGCGCCGTAGACAATCAGCTCAGCGTCGGCAATTAACCAGAACTTGCGGGGACGAATCGGTGGAGCCGAGGCGGAGAAACCCAGGCCAGCTCCTGACATGCCAATACCCGACATGCCTGTGACAGAAGCCGATTGTGCCCACATGCCCATGCCCGACGGGAAGACGAACGAGCTAACGGGAGCCGCGACCGAGAAGGAGCTAAGGGATTCGCTACCCGCCATTTGCATGGAGCCGTAGAGGGAACCTGCAACACGCTGCGATTCGGCGTCTTCTGTCATGCCGAAGATGTGGCTGTAGATGGCATCGCTGACCTCGGATTGCTTCTTACCAGGAGGTACTAACTCCAGGAAGGTCTTTCCTTCTAGCTTTTCACCCCAATCCACAGTAATGAACTGGTCATCCATCCATTCGGAGGGATAAACCGGCGGCATGTGAATCGGTGTTGATCGTGCTAGGACGAGCCAGCGGCCATCAGCGCAGATGTAGCCAATTTCGAGCAAATAATCGCGATCGCTCACCGGGACAGGCAAATACCATTCTCGCGCCATCTCGTCGCATTCATATTGCTGAACGCTGTGGGGACGTTGGGAACTGATGTCAATATCGGTAACGTCATAAAAGCGCAGCGCCAACCGGATACCCCCCTGACGACGCAGTTCTTCCCGGTGGGCGTTGGGCACATCCCAGTAGGTATAAGCCCACTGTGGATCGCGAGGCATCAAAACGATGCGGCTTTCATCATAGCCTTCAGGCAGATCGTTGAGAGATTCATCAACCGCTGCCAGGGTTTCGCTTGTGAGGTCAGTCTGACCCACATCGAACTTCGCGGCTTCGACGGTTTCTTGAGATGGCATAGGTTCAATGGCAGGAGCCGCAGACGGGGTTTTCTGCATAGCCCGCTCAATGGCGGTAATCAACTGATCCTTGCGCATCCGGCTGTAGCGAGACACTTCATACTCACTGGCAACCCGGCGCAATTGCCGAAGGGTCATTTCTTCCAAGGGGGGACGTTCCGCAGACATGATGCTTTACCTCTCACAAACGACAAATTATGAACATGAACACTGAAAACTTGAGAGCGACTGAGGCTACGAATAAATAGGACGCTCAACGAGACAGAATGCTCAGCACAGGACGATTCTCTGACCTAAATTGCGACCCGAGTGGACTGTTGACGCAATCGCACCAGAGGTATCAAGAGCAAACGCTAAATTCAACTTTCCAGAGAAACGCGAGAAGTCTCCGCTTGCTAGACCGATCTGAAGGGCAAAATCCATACAAACGGCGAACCGTCAGAAGCGAGATCAGGAATCCTTCAAAACAAACAGATATGTTGAAACATCAAGCGAACCTAAAACATTCGTAATGACAGAAAAGCAAACTGCCACACAGTTAATACAGAGTTCGGGATCGGCTTCACCCGATTGGGATCGCATTTCGTTGGCACTATCCTCGATCACTTGCCTAGGGAAATCAAGGGTTCTATTGGTCTATTTTCCAGCCATTTCACGAGTTTCTGCCGATCACGGGGATCGAAATGTCATGAAAGCATAACTTAATTTTAACGGGGGAGACAACGAGCGGGATCAAGATTTGTCAGGGAACATCGACAATTGAATTGGATAGAGAGAAACAATTGGATTGGTACGGCGGGGTCGAGCGATCGCAACCTATTGACCCCTTACAACTTCCTGACATGGCATTACTTCAGGGCATTCCTTCCAGCCTGAATCCAGCAAAAATTCTGGGTCACCTCCTGCCGTGTCCCGATGACCAAAAAAACGATAGAGAGATCAGCTAGATGATCATCGAATGCCCTGCCAAAACCGCAACGAAACGCTCCTAGATTGTTACAGCACGTTAAGCTGTGTTTCAATTCGGACATATCCCTCAGAACCGCGCAAATTCGTTGAAACGTCCGTGATAGGATTCCCCTCGTAATGCTTCTTTAGATATAGGGAGAAGACCTTTGACACTGCGGGTAGCTGTAGTTGGATCAGGTCCGGCAGGTTCCTCTGCTGCCGAGACGTTAGCAAAAGCGGGTATCGAAACCTATTTATTCGAGCGCAAATTAGATAATGCCAAGCCCTGCGGTGGTGCCATTCCCCTCTGCATGGTTGAGGAATTTGACTTGCCTCCCGAAATCATCGACCGTCGGGTCCGCAAGATGAAAATGATCTCGCCTTCAAATATTGAGGTCAATATTGGCAGCACATTGAAGGACGACGAATATATCGGGATGTGTCGCCGGGAAGTGCTGGATGGCTTTCTGCGCGATCGCGCCGCCGCCTTGGGTGCAAAGCTGATCAACGGCACGGTGTACAAGCTGGAGCTGGCAACAGGCAGCAAAGATCCCTACACCCTCCACTATGCTGACCATTCCGATGGCGGCATGGAAGGCACCATGAAGACCCTCCAAGTAGATATGGTGATTGGTGCCGATGGAGCGAACTCCCGCGTGGCTAAGGCTATTAAAGCCGGGGATTACAACTACGCGATCGCCTTCCAAGAGCGCATTCGTCTGCCCCACGACAAGATGGACTATTACGACGAATTGGCGGAAATGTATGTTGGGGATGATGTCTCTCCCGACTTCTACGCCTGGGTCTTCCCCAAATACGACCATGTTGCGGTCGGTACGGGCACGATGAAGGTCAACAAGGCCAAGATCAAGGACTTGCAGGCTGGAATCCGCGCTCGTGCGGCTCGTAAGCTCGAAGGCGGTGAAATCATCAAGGTGGAAGCGCATCCCATCCCTGAGCACCCTAGACCTCGCCGAGTCGTCGGTCGGGTGGCGCTGGTGGGTGATGCGGCTGGCTATGTGACCAAGTCCTCGGGCGAAGGCATTTATTTTGCGGCAAAATCCGGTCGCGTTTGTGCTGAAACCATTGTGGAACTAACCGAAAGCGGAGCGCGTATTCCAACCGAGGCCGACCTCAAGGTTTACCTGAAGCGCTGGGATAAGACCTACGGTTCTACCTACCTGGTGTTAGACCTGTTGCAGCGGGTGTTCTACCGCTCCGATGCGACCCGTGAGGCGTTTGTCGAAATGTGCGAGGACATCGATGTCCAGAAGCTGACGTTCGACAGCTACCTCTACAAGACGGTTGTTCCGGCCAATCCGCTGACACAGTTGAAAATTACAGCGAAGACCATTGGCAGCTTGCTGCGAGGGAATGCGCTGGCTCCCTAGCCGTGACTTCAGGGCGAAACGCCTGAATATATAGCTTGAAGCGTGCGATTGCTACGGCGATTGCACGCTTTTTTGATCCTACTCTTTGCCTTTCGACCACTGGTATCAAATCGTAAAACCCAACTATCGTTTGCGCCCGCTGCACTGCAGCGGGCGCAAACGATAGTTGGGTTCTTCAACTGGATTTAATCACCGACTGGACGGCGCGATATGAGCCCTAAAATTCTGGTAGCGTTCGAACCAAGGTGAAACGGTAGGGCGGCTCAGAAAGGCTAGTTGTATAAGCATGGCTGAGGAGTGGCTGATAGCGGTCGTCTTCAGAAATGTAGGTTTGGAAGAAGGCGGTAGACATCCCGTTTTGGTATCGCAGGGTCAGCTCGCGGAGGTATTGCCAGTCGTCGGGGATATCAGTGAGCTGGCGCAGCACATCTAAGGTAATGCGGGCATGGGGGAGGCCACGGGAAACCGCAAGGTAGCGGTTCTCCTCAGGAAGATGTGGGTAGGTCGGAAGCTGTTCCTGAAGCAGGGGGGTGAGGATGTCGAGATCTGTAGCCTGCCAGAAAATGGGCGTCTCAACCTGGCTCAAACTCTCAGGACTATAAAGGCTACGTCCAAAGGGGAAGAATAGGTAAATAGCGGCAATTCGAGGATCGCGCAGGGAAACGGAGAGTTCCTCCGGCGGCAGCTCCAACGCTCGACACTGATAAAGCCGGGAAATATTGAATAGGGCGCGATCGCGCTCACAGCTGGTGGCCAAATGATCCGGGTCGATGGGGGCACCGGCGATCGCCAGTGCCGTCGTTCCCCCAAAGGAGTAACCGAACACGCCAACCCGGTCGAGGTCGAGTTGGTTGCCGTAGTCCGTCGCATTACGCTGTTCCAACTCATCGAGCAAAAAGCTAAGGTCGCGGGGACGCTCCAGGAAATCGACTGCATCGAAGTTTTCTCGCTCCAGCCCTGCATAGAAGTCGCGCAACCATTGGCGATCGCTCCCCGGATGGTCTGGAATCACCACCGCAAAGCCATGGGAAGCGAGGTGAGCGGACAGTTCCTCAAAGCGATCGCGCTGCGCTCCCAGACCATTCGACACCAGAATTACAGGAATCTCGCCAGACACCTCTGGAATGTAGATGTCCGTCACAAGGGTGCGATCGCGCTCAGCATCGTAGAACTGCACCGTATCCCAGGTATAGGTGATGGGGCCAGCGATCGCTGGATCCTCCAGTTCGTCTAATCCGAGGTCAACTTCCATCAAGGAGGCATCAGCGCTGTCCTCGATCGCTGTCATTGCCGTATCTGTGTCGCCCAGGAATCGGCTGGCCTGTCGCACTTCTGCCAGGACAGTGGGAATGTCGACGCGCAAATCAGTGGGCAGGTTTTGCAGAAAATTCAGAGGGGTGAAGCCATCCCCATCGGTAATGGTGATGAGAGCTGCTCCGCGCAAGCTTCTAAAGCCGTTTTGACCCGATTCGGTTTGGATGATGCTTCCCACTTCCTGATACAAGATTTCCCCAGAGCGGGTATAGCTCATCTGCGAGAGTACGACGGGATCGATCCCTTCTAGTTCAGTAGTGAGTGCGACTCGGACGAGGTTTCGCTGTTCCTCGCTAAGCTGCGATAGCACAAATCCAGCTTCATTTTGTAGACGACCGTCGGTAGCAAAGGCTTCCAGGTCTTCTACATGGATGCGGCGCTGGAAAGGGCCAAAGCTGAGGGTAATACTACGGGCAAGAGCAGAAGGTGCGACGGCGATTAGGCTAGTGCTGAGAGCCGTGAGGGCGATCGCAATTCGAGCTTTCAGGGAAAGGGAAGAAGAGGTTTTGTGGAGGCGTCCCAGAATCATGTTGCAGAAAAAATCACAGAGGCACAAAGAACGCTCAGGCGAAGTAGGGAGTCAACGGGGACGCGGGAAACCAACTTGTGTGATTGACGGCTGATGGACGGAAGACGTTCAGCCACAAGTTATCTTTCAAAGCCCCCAGCCTATTCCTAGACAGGTAAACGTCGTAAAAAGTTGCCGTAGCTTCACCAAGAGCCAAACCATTGTAGCGGGGTATGCAGACCTATATCTAGAAGCCAGAAGTGCGAGAATCGTTGATCAGCCAGAGAGTGAAATGTCTGAAACGGAGGCTGGGCGATCGACGAATGTAAAAACTTGTATAAGAGGTATAAAAAATGACGAACTGAATGTGAGGCAATTGAAGCGGTGTAGCTCTAGGGGATAGACAGACTCAGCATTTGAGCAACCAGACGAGCAGACTTAGAAAACAGATAACACCAGATACCGTTGTCGAACATTTCAGAGAATTCAGGATTGAGTAAACAAGACGTTGCAGAGAGAGAGAATCGTGTGACGCCCCGACATCCCCAGCTACTTTCCAGCAAGAACTTAACCGGAGAAGGAGGTCGCCCCGATGATTAGGCCGACGCTTAGATGCTAGGCGACGAATCCAGACCCCACTCATGCTTGAGGAAGTGGCGATACATGGTTTCGCGCATCATCATATGCTCGTAGAGCTTAACCAGGAAGTCTCTGGCCTGATCATGGCTCATGTGAGCAACTTGGGTTTCGAAGGAACGTAGGCTGAACTTCTGTTCCAACGTTAATTCAACGGAAGGATTGTCCATTGTTTCATCTCCATGAAAGGTGGTACAACAGGCCAACAACTAGGTTGGCCTAGCGGTCGATGCATCCAGGTAGTAGAGGGCTACATAACCGGATGACCTTTTTCAGGACGCCCTTATTCATTGTTAACATTCATAACAACAAATTGACAAACGTCCCATCTATCTCCGAGCCAACTTAAAACACTTGAACAGGATATATCAAGTAAATTTTTATGAAACAGTCCAAATTGAACGTTTATTTGTGCATTGGAAAATTCTTTACTAAAAGTTTTCCTGCTGAGCGCGAGCTCGGTGAAGGGAGTCCTAGAGATCTTAGGACTTACATATTTTGTTGATGATGTGAGCGCGTCGCGCCCATATCATCAAGCCCATATCATCAGCGAGTCTAGTCAGGGGGCAGGTTTCGCGTAAGTCCTGATTTAAGAAAAGGCAGTCTTTTAGTGAGGTGCCCCAATGGTGCCCGTAACCGCTGGAGGTTGAAACAGGGATCACTCCATCCCTTAATCAAACTTATAATGCTGCACGCTGAAGTAAACGAATAGCATAGTGAAAGCCATGAGCAGTGAGAATTTCAGCGTTCCATCGACTCTGATCTATTAATCCTGGCTCTGATGCATTGAATTATCAATCTTCGTTCCCCGCCAATCTTGAATTGGACCTGTGCATTGATTGAATAATGTAATGTCAAATCCGGTTGAAGAACCCAACTATCGTTTGTGTCCGCTGCAAAGTAGCGACCACAAACGATAGTTGGGTTTTACGGCTATTTAACCGGATTTGATATGAGTTCGTTAGAGTAGCGCTATTTTGCTGCTTGCAAAATGGTCTTTTCTTCAGAGGTATCGACTGCTTCAACGGTGATGGCAACGACCGTGATGTTGTCGCGTCCCCCTTTGTTCTTAGCGGCATTAATCAGAGCTGTGACCACTTGCTCGCAAGACCGAATGGATTTGAGATGAAAGGCAATGATATGGTCTGACAGTTCTTCTGTTAGCCCATCGCTGCACAGCATGAGGCGATCGTTAGGGCGCACTTCAATCGTATTGACGTCTACTTGCCGCAGGTCTTCTCGTCCCAAACACTTGGAGAGGATATGCCGCCAGGGGTGTACCCGTGCTTGGTCGGTCGTCAGCTCTCCCAGCTTGATGGCTCGTGCAACCCAAGTATGGTCTTCTGTGAGCTGATTGAGCTTGGCACCCCGCAGTCGGTAGAGTCGGGAATCGCCGACATGGGCTGTCCAGATTTGTCCGCGCCGAAAGATAAGAATGACAGCGGTAGTCCCCATGTCTGAGCGCTCTGGATGCCGTGCCTGGTCATTGAGAATAGCTCGGTTAGCGCGGAGCAAAGCCGACTCTAGCAGTTGGCGCGAGTCTTCTGGGGAATCCCATTTTTCGTCAATGTGGGTTTGAATGGTTTCCGTCGCGATGCGGCTCGCTTCTTGGCCACCAGCGTGACCGCCCATACCATCCGCCACCACAAAAAATCGACCCTGTGGGTCTATGTAAAACGCATCCTGGTTAACTCTTCGGACGAGCCCCGGATCGGTATGACCCGAGAAGAGGCATTTCATAAGGCAGTTCGTCTCGGACGGCAATAGGTCAGAAAAGTGGAGGCACGCATCTTACGGGCAATAAAACACAACTTTCTGTCTCGGCAAACAGATGACATGAGAAAGCCAAAAGGAAGACTCCACTAAGGGGAGTAAAAGCACACTCTAGCGCAATTTCACAGCATCCGATCAAAGCGATCCATACGGCGCAAAAGACGAATAAATGAAAATCCGGCGATCGCGCCTGGAATACAGACCAGAACTGCCAGCCAGTTTAGCCCATTTACGACCAAAATCGTTGCAGAAAGAGTAAATGCGCCCAGTAATAGAGCGTAGCTTGTGCCCAAGTGAACATTGCTGATGCGTCGTAGAAGGCGGTCTGTTTCTTGGGCTCGCACTCGCAAACGCAAGTCACCTCGCTCCAACCGTTCGATCGTATCTTCGATTCGGCGAGGTAAGCCTAGGGCAGAGTTACTCATTTCTACAGCCTGCCGACTCAATTCACCAATTAGTCCATTCGGATCTGAACCGCGTCCATCTGTCATAAGCTGCATCGCAAACGGTTTTGCGGCCTCCATAAAATTGAACTCGGGGTCTAGCCCCTTTCCTACGCCTTCCAATGTGGAAAACGCTCGCATCACGAACGTAAACGTCGCCGGGAAGCGGAACGGTTGGTCGTAGGCAATCTCGTAGAGATCATCACTGATGTCAGACACGGATTGCACCTCGAAAGGCTTATCCATGAAATTATCCAGCATGTACTGAACGGAGCGTCGCACCGGCCCCATGTCATCTGCTGGAGCTAAGGCGCCTAATTCCACCAAGGATTCGACAACGGCATCAGCATTACGGTTAGAAATCCCAAAAAATGTGCGCATCAAGCGTTCTCGGGTTACCGCCTGAATGCGCCCCATCATCCCGAAGTCATAGAAAATCAGCCCGCCATCTGGACTAACGGCAATATTGCCAGGGTGCGGATCGGCGTGGAAGAACCCATCATTCAGCAATTGGTGCAAATAGGCACGGGCACCTAAGTGCGCTAGTGTCTTGCGATCCAAGCCCGCCGCTTCCAGGGCATCGTAGTGACTGATCTTAATTCCTGGCATGTATTCCAGCGTGAGGACGCGGTGCGAGCTGTAGCGCCAATAAACGCGGGGAACATGCACCCAGGATTCGTTACGAAAATTGCGCCGAAAGGTATCAGCGTTGCGCCCTTCGTTGAGGTACTCAATCTCTTCCCACAGGATGCGACAGCATTCTTCGTAAATCCCCATCCAGTCGCGTCCTCGTCCCCAATCTGGGTGGCGCTGGAAGTAGTGGGCAATGCCCTTAAGAATGTCGAGGTCAATTTCAAACAACTTCCGTAAGCCAGGGCGTTGCACCTTGACGACGACTTCTTCCCCGGAATGGAGCTGGGCACGGTGAACCTGCCCGAGGCTAGCCGCCGCAAGGGGAATGGGGTCAAAGTTTTTGTAGAGTGCAGGAACGGTTTTGCCCAGATCCGCGTAAATCAGCGTTTCGACTTGCTCGTAGCTGAAGGCCGGTACTCGATCCTGAAGCTTCGACAACTCTTCGACATACTCGGCCGGGAAGAGGTCAGCACGGGTTGAAAACAGTTGCCCAACCTTGATGAAAGTGGGGCCTAAATCAAGCAGGGTTTCGCGAATCCAGATAGCCAGATCACGCCGACGTTTGGCCTTTTTCTCGTCGCTAATGCCGCCGCGATAGCTCCAGGATTTGTTGTAAGACCACTGGGCATACAGCAGCTTAAGAACAAATGTCCAGATATCGAGAAACCGACGCTGTTTGGAGTAGCGATCGCGACTCCAGCGATAGGACTTGCTGCCATAACCCTGGGAGGGCTTGATGGGAGTGCCGTAACCAGGCGGCTGTTCTGCTGCGGCAGGGGGAGTATCCGACTGCATTAAATGATTGTCGCTGTCGTGGTGGGACGGCAGCGACGATAAGGAGTCAACGTCAGAGTGACTGCTAGATTGCTGGGGATCGGATAGGGCAGACACGCGGTTCCTACATCAAATTAAAGTTAAGTCGGGAAAGTAGAGCCTGAACGGTTCTGAAAGACAACACTGAACAGTTCTGAGGTGAAAAAAGTTGGAATCAGAGTGCGGGGCAGCAAGCATACCCAACCTGAACACTTTAATTCTAAGGGGTTTGATACAGAAAACGGGAGCCGATTACTGAGTGCGGCTGCGATACCGTTGCAGCTCAGCTCGGAGTTCGGCAATTTCTGCCCGCAGGTCATCAATGGTGGTCTGCAAATCGGCATCCACAACGGCGACGGCATCACTATTGCTGGCGGAAGCAGGCTGAGACTGCATGGAAGCTTCTCGCTCTTGGCGAGCTTTTTCTAGCACTTCTTCGGTAAACTGCCGTAGGCGCTCGCGCTGTTCGGCATCAAATTTACCCAATTCGCTCAGGGCATCGCTGAGAGCGGTTTCTGTTTGCTTGGCGATCGCCTCTGCTAGCGCACGACCGATGAAGAATGCATTGACCAGGGGGTTGTCCATAAAGAAATGTTTCAATGAGCCTCCGTTGAGATTATAGCTTGCTGTTCTCGGTTTCTCTGTACCCGGCAATTAAGTTCAGGTTGGCATTACTCAGATGTTGCCCGTGGGCATAGCCGGATCAACAGTTTGAGCGATCCAACTCTTTTGCTTTGAATTTTGCGGAGGCGTTGGTGTACCCGTTGCAAACAGCCGTTACGAGCTAAGGACAGAACCAACCATTAAACCTCTGCTAAACCCCTTGATTTTGGGGGGTACGGGCTACCTACGCCCCCCAAAATCAAGGATCCTCTGGTTTTTGGCCTGTACTCAGCGTTATGAGAAGAACCCATGCCATGGGTAATGGAATGATTTGTGGGTGTGCAGACACTGCCCGCACACCCACAAATCATTCCCTTTTGAGGACTACCGTGACGTGTCAGAACGGGTCGAATATGGTGGAAGGATGTAAGTCATGCCGTTTCTGTATGACAAGGTTCTTCTTCTCCCTCACGTTTTCTAAAGGCTTATGTCGTCATCTCCTCTGTCTTTCTTGAATCGGTTGCAAACCTGGCTAGAAGTGCGTTGGGTGTCGCCCGACTACAGCGGATGGATGATGACGGGGCTGGCGGTATTTTTCTTTGCGGCAGCGACGAACACGATGGCGGGATGGCTGTATGCCATCAGTGGGGTGATGTTCGCGTTATTGGGATTGGGGGTAGTGCAACCAGGGCGATCGCTCCGATTGCTCCAAGTGTTGCGTCGTCCTATAGATCCTGTCAGCGTTGGCGACACGCTGGTGATGGAAATCGATGTCTGCAACCAGTCGCGCCGCCCCCAGCTATTGCTGCAGGTAACGGACTGCCGCCCAGAGGGGTTGGAGGGCGATCGCCGCACTGTGATCGAACGCCTGCCCGCCTACGGTAGCCATCGCTGGTCGCAGCCCCTGGTGGCAAAGAAGCGGGGCCTCTATCGTTGGCAAACGGTGGAACTGCGCACAGCAGCATCCCTAGGCTTATTCTGGCGGCGGCGGCAAGAAGCCGTTCGGGCGGCGGTAGTGGTTTACCCAACGGTTTTGCCCCTGAGTCAGTGTCCGTTAATCGATGAGTTGGGACGAGAAGACAGCCGCCTGACTCCTAGCCCGATGCGTTCCCAACTCGCGACGGAAGGCGTGACCCGTACCCTGCGCCCTTATCGCTGGGGAGACTCCACGCGCCTGATCCACTGGCGAACCAGTGCCCGCTACGGAGAGCTGCGCATCCGCGAGATGGAAATGTTCACCGGAGGACAGGAAATCATCCTGGCGCTGGATACCCGCGCT
>JBCBSL010000001.1:0-55901 GCA_039819145.1 Cyanobacteria bacterium J06638_22 | reverse complement strand
GGGTAAGAATGCCCACGGTGTCGCAAAGCAAAAAATGGTCGATGTAAGGCTCGAACTTGCGAATGCAATCCACCAAAAAGTCTGTATCGGTGCGGCTGGCGTCTTCGGCGGCAAAGCAGATCTGTAACCCTTGCTCTTTGGCGTATTGCAGGTGTTGCAACACCTTGTCGAGCATGGTCTCACGAGCCTGGTCGAGCAGGGCGATGGGGATGCCATCCTCTACAGTTTTGTGGCGGTAGTCGGGGTGGCGGCGCAGATCGGGGTCACGCAAGGCCAGCAGGCGATCGCTCACCGCATGGAAGAGGATAATCTGCTTGGCACCACAGGCCAGGGACTGGGCGATCGCCTCGCGGCTCAGCATGGTAGAAGCAATCACCTGATGGCCTAGCCCTTCGGCAATGAGGCGCTGCACCAGGCTGGCTTCGCTGGTATGCACCGCAGGCATCAATGCCATCTGCTGGACGCCAGTACGAGCAATACGAAACGCCAGTTCATGCTCGACCTCAGTGTCGAAAAACAAACCAACCTGCTGTTGGCCGTCGCGTAGGGTTTCGTCGGAAATGGTGAGGTTAATCGTTTCCATGGGGCAGGAATCAATGGAAGCAGGATGCGGATAGATCAGCAAACGGTGCCGATATAATCAACAGTCCCCAATTCAGAAAATTCTGAATGTTATGAAGATAGACGGTATTTGTGTACTAGAGTTGCAAGGAGCGCGATCGCCCTTATCTGCAATGCCCATTATCCGTAATGCTCTGATCCGCAATGGTGTAGACGATGGAAAACAAGGACTGCTTTGGCTTGCGATCATTCAACCAGACAATTGCTCTTCTGAATCAATGGAACTGTTCGATTGGGCGATCGTCCCTATGGGGTATGGGAACCCAGGAATCATCTAGGACGCATACGCAGGGCAAACGCTTTAAACTCCACGACGACCTCCGGCTTTGGGTAAAACGCTGACGCCTACACCATCGACAAACGTTTACGCATCAGCTTTCCGGAGTCCACAACAACCGCGTTGAATCCTATAGCCTCAATGTAAGTGTCCAAGGCATTTTCCGCCTTTGCTGAAAAAAATTGCAATCTGCGTTCGGAGTGATTGTCCGGGGGAATGGGTGTTATACACTACTTTCTGTGAGTGGCAACACCAAAGCCTTCTGGCTCGTTGGTGAGGAGTGAAACAGAATGACCATTGGCGATTCTCCCAGGGAGAACCTGAGCCAACCGAATGGGGGCAGCCAAGCGCCGCACCCCCGTTTACAACTGAATCAACCTCAAACATTAGCGACAACCGATGGCATTGCCATGCAACCCAGCGTGAGTCATGGAGTGCCATTGCCTTCAGCGTTCGACTGGACGCAAACCTGGGCAGATATCCTACACCGTGCCGCCCAGACCTCCAACGGCATTACCCATGTTTTGGCCAATGGGGACGAGCGATCGCAATCCTACGCCGACCTCTACACCCAGGCCCAGCGCATCGCCACAGGGCTAGCGGCTAGCCAGCTGGCACCCGGAACCCCCATTGTCTTACAGATTGGCGATCTCCCCGACTTCCTCACCGCCCTATGGGGTTGCCTTCTGGGCGGCTATGTCCCCGTCCCCCTAGCGATCGCACCGCCTCACGCCGCTGATACCGGAAAAGCAACAGCCCTAGACAGCGCATTACAGCTTCTCGACAAAGCCGCCGTCCTCACCAGCACCACAACTCCACCCACCGTTCGACCCAGCGCTCACGACGAAGCCCATCCACTCATCCTGAATCTGGAGCATCTACCAGCGTCCTCCACGGAACTGGCTGTTCTCCCTGACCTGGATGACCTGACCCTCCTGCTCCTCACATCTGGCAGCACCGGGCAACCCAAAGGCGTTCAACTCAGCCGCCGCAATCTATTTGCCAGCACCTACGGCATGGCAACCGTCAACCAGCTCACCGCCGATTTGGTATTCCTGAACTGGATGCCTCTAGAACATGTCGCCAGCCTCGTCATGTTCCACCTCACCCCCGTGATGCTGGGTTGCTCCCAAGTCCAAGCGGCCAACGAGTGGGTACTCCAAGATCCCCTACGCTGGCTCGATCTACTAGAACGCCACCAAGCAACCACCACCTGGGCACCCAACTTCGCTTACGGCCTCGTCTGCGATGCTCTGACAGAAAAGCAGCAGGCAGAATCAACCCATCCTCCCGATACTCACCCACAACCCATCCGCGTTCATCCGCGTTCATCTGCGTTGAATTCCCTCCGAGGCTGGGATTTATCCTCCGTTCGCTGGATGGGCAATGGAGCCGAAGCCGTTGTCGGCAAAACCGCACGGCGCTTTTTGCAATTGCTAGCGGAATACGGATTGGCCGCAGATGCCGTCAGCCCGGGTTATGGCATGTCCGAAACCAGCTCCGGCATTGTGCATTCCCGCGACTTTTCCCTGGCAACCACTCGTGATGACGATACAGGGGTGGACTTGGGTCATCCGATTCCGGGAGTGTCCCTGCGAATTGTGGACGATAACCAGCAGGTCGTCCCGGAAGGCACCGTAGGCGCACTGCAAGTGCAGGGGCTGACGGTAACTGCGGGTTATATCAACCGCCCCGATTTGAACGCAGATGTATTCACCGACGATGGCTGGTTCAACACCGGAGATCTAGGCTTTTTGCAGGATGGACGGCTGACGCTGACCGGGCGGCAAAAGGACGTCATCATCATTAACGGAGCCAACTACCACAACCATGACATTGAGGCAGCGGTAGAAGAGTTGCTGGAGGTAGAGGTGGCCTTTACGGCGGCCTGCGCGGTGCGGCGATCGCAAGGCGAAACCGAACAACTCGCCATCTTCTTTCACCCCGTCGCTGGAACTGGAGCTGTCTCTGTGGAGCTGTTGCAAAAAATCCGGCGACAGGTAGTAGAAGCGATCGCCCTCAACCCTGACTACTTAATACCCGTCGAAAAAGCGACCATTCCCAAAACCAGCATCGGCAAGATTCAGCGGAGTCAACTCAGCCAGCGATTTGCCGCCGGGGAATTTGACGCTATTTTGCAACAGGTGGAGCAAGTATGGCGCGATCGCCCTCTACCGCAAGCCTTGCCGCAATCGGAGCGAGAGCAGGCGATCGCCGACATCTGGCAAGCCGTGCTGGGGCTGGCGACCATTGGACTAGACGAGACTTTCTTTGAACTCGGGGGCACCTCCCTGAAGCTGATGCAGGTGTTAGCCCAGCTTTCCGACCGCTTCGGAATCTCCTTGACGACGGTGGATTTGTTTCAGCACCCGACCGTGCGATCGCTCGCCGACTTTTTCCAGCAAAAAACACTGGGGCAAGAGTCCCCGACAACAGCAGCGGAAACCGACACCATCCAGACCGCACAACATCGCGCCCAGCGCCGCCGCCCTTCTACCCGCAGCACCGACGTAGCCGTCGTGGGCATGGTGGGGCGATTCCCCGGTGCCCGGAACTTGCAGGAGTTCTGGCAAAACCTGTGCGACGGGGTCGAATCCGTCACGTTCTTTAGTGATGAGGAGTTGCTGGCAGCGGGGGTGCCGCCGGAGTTGATTTCCCATCCTCAGTACGTCAAAGCCAGTCCGATTTTGGATGACGTGGAAACCTTCGACGCGGAGTTTTTTGGCATCAATCCCCGAGAGGCAGAGCTACTCGACCCACAGCAGCGACTTTTACTGGAATGTGCTTGGGAAAGCCTGGAAAACGCTGGATATGATCCCCTTAGTTATCCTGGGGCGATCGCCATCTACGCCGGGGCGTCGATGAACACCTATCTGCTGAACCAGGTCTATCCCAATCGCGATCGCCTCGATCCGAATGAATCCCTGGATGTGCTGACCCTCGGCTCCCTGGGAGGTTTCAACCTCACCGTCGCTAACGACAAAGACTATCTGACCACCCGCGTTTCCTACAAACTCAACCTGCGCGGGCCGAGCGTCAATGTGCAGACCGCTTGCTCTACCTCGCTAGTGGCGGTTCATATGGCTTGCCAGAGCTTGCTATCCGGGGAATGTGACCTGGCGCTGGCGGGTGGTGTTTCAGTGCATACGCCCCAACGGGCAGGACATCTCTTTCAGGAAGGCATGATTCTCACACCAGATGGGCATTGTCGCGCCTTCGATGCCCAGGCACAGGGCACCCTCTTTGGCAGCGGCGTTGGACTGGTGGTGCTAAAGCCGTTGGAGGAAGCGATCGCCGACCAGGACACCATCTATGCGGTCGTCAAAGGATCGGCAATGGGCAACGACGGTAGCCAGAAGGTGGGCTACCTCGCACCCCGTGGGGAAGGGCAAACTTTAGTGGCGGCTGAGGCGATCGCCCTAGCCGATATTGACCCCGAAACCATCACCTACCTGGAAGCCCACGGCACTGGAACAGAGCTAGGCGACCCCATCGAAGTCGCTTCCCTCACCCAGGCGTTTCGCGCGGCCACCCAGAAAAATCAGTTCTGCGCCATTGGCTCCGTCAAAACCAATGTCGGCCATCTAAACATTGCGTCGGGGATTGTTGGGTTTCTCAAAACCGTTCTCTCCCTGCATCACAAAACCCTTCCACCCAGTCTCCACTTCGATACGCCTAATCCTCAAATCGATTTTGCTCAAACGCCTTTCTTCGTCAATACCGAGACGCGGGCTTGGGATGTGAGTGATCATCCCCGGCGCGCGGGGGTGAACTCGCTGGGAATTGGTGGAACCAACGTTCACGTGGTTTTGGAAGAATATTCAACGCAGATGAACGCGGATGGACGCAGATGGCAGGAGGGAAAAACTGAGGAAGGAGGCAAGGCAGCTCTAAGCAGAGGTTTGGCGGATGTGCCGCAGGTGGTAACGTTGTCGGCGCGATCGCAACCTGCGTTAGCGGCGCTAGTGCAACGGTATGTCGCATTTTTGGATGAGAACCCTGAGCTGTCGCTGGCAGATGTGAGTTTCACAGCGGCGGTGGGGCGATCGCACTTTGCCCATCGTTTGGCGATCGTAGCGGAGTCGGTGGCAGATTTGCGGCACCAGCTCAAAGCTGTTCTCAAGGCCTCAATGGAATCTGCCGCGCTTTACCAGGGCTATGCCGATGATAGTGCGGGTGCGGCGTCCCAAAAGGTGGCGTTTCTCTTTACCGGACAAGGTTCTCAGTATCCCAACATGGGGCGAGAACTGTTGGTTTTCCCGGCCTTCCGCAATGCGCTCCAGCAATGTGCCGATCTCCTCACCCCCCACCTGGACATTTCCCTGTTCGACTTACTGTTTCCTGAAGCCGAGGTTCAAAACGGCCAGACATCCCACAAATCCAAAATCCACCAGACGGCTTACACGCAACCCGCTCTCTTCGCCTTGGAATACGCCGTGGCACAGCTCTGGTGCTCCTGGGGTGTAACGCCTGCGGTAGTTCTGGGGCACAGTATCGGGGAGTATGTCGCCGCCTGCCTCGCGGGGGTATTCTCCCTGGAGGATGCGCTGAAGTTGGTGGTCGCTCGGGGACGCTTGATTCAAGCATTGCCAGAAACCGGAGGAATGCTGGCGGTTATGGCTGATGAAGCGACGATTCAGCCACTTCTGGAGAATTATCAGAAACAAGTTTTCAAGGACACCGGAGCGATCGCCAAACCTTCCACAATCGACATTGCCGCTCTCAACAGCCCCGAAAACACCGTTCTCTCCGGCTCCGATGAAGCTCTGGAACAACTGGAGGTTCAACTACAGAACGCTGGCATCAAAACGACTCGGCTGACGGTTTCCCATGCATTTCACTCAGCTCTAATGCAACCAATGGTTGCTGACTTTCGGGAAGTCGCGCAGTCTATCGACTATCATCCCCCTACGCTGCCGCTTATCTCCAATCTGACTGGGGATGTTGTGGATGAGGCGATCGCCACCCCTGATTACTGGTGTCGCCACATTTGCCAGCCCGTTCGCTTTGCCCAGAGCCTCGACACGCTCCACACCACCCATCCCTCGATCCTCTTGGAATGTGGGCCAAAGCCAATCCTGCTCAATCTTGCGACAGACGGCAGACATCTGGATCAAGACCAGCCATCTGTTCATCTCCCAACTCTCCACCCCAATCATCCCACCACCTTTCTCCATAGCCTCGCCAAGCTTTACACCCAGGGCTATTCGATTGACTGGCAATCGGGCTTCACCGGACAAGGACTGGGACGCATCCCGCTGCCCACCTATCCCTTCCAGCGCCAGCGCTACTGGCTGGATGCGCCGAAACCCAAGCGATCGCCCCTCACCGCCAACACCTCAGCCGTTCATCCGCTACTGGGTACACCGCTCATGCTGGCCGTGAGCGATCGCCTCTTCCAGTCGGAACTCTCTGCTCAAGAACCTGTCTGGCTCAACGACCATCAGGTTTTCGGACAAGCCGTTTTTCCTGGAGCGGCCTACTTGGAGATGGCGATTGCCGCAGGCAACGCCCTCTGGCCAAACACACCCTTCTCTATTCGCAGCCTCAGCCTGCCGCAACGCCTGCCGCTCTCCGAAACACCAATTCCCCTTCAAACCGTCATTACCCCTAAAGAAACCAGCGCTACCCTCAAAATCCTCAGCCATCCTGATGCTCAGCCATCCACCCCATGGCGGCTCCATTGCACGGGTGAGTTACATCAGGACACCCCTGCGCCAGATCCGATCGACTTCCACCTTTGGCAGCAGCAATGTGGAGAGGTCGTTGATGTCGCCGCTCACTATGAGGTGTTGCGATCGCACAGGCTCGACTATGGGCCGCATTTCCAGGGCATCCAACAACTCTGGCGCAAAGATGGAGCCGCCCTCGGACGTATCGAAATTCCCGCTGATACCAACCAGAACTATCACATCCACCCCGCGCTGCTGGATGCCTGCTTCCAACTCATCCTGGCAGCATTGCCGGAAGAAGCCATTGCTCCTTACCTACCCATCGGACTGGAACAGCTCACTCAATTTCGCCCGGTTGGCGATCGCGTCTGGAGCATCGTCAAACTGCACCCCCTAAAAGAAGGCGGGAAATGGGTCACAGCAGATGTTCACCTGCTCGATGAAGCCGGAAATATTCTGGTGCAAGTTAAAGGGTTGACCGCCCAACGCGCGACCACTTCTGCCGCCGCACCCGCGATCGCCGATTGGCTCTACGAACTTCAGTGGCACATCGCCACACCGCCCCAGTCCCCCACAGCGCGACCCACCCACTGGCTCGTGGTCACTCCGTCATCCATTGACACATCTATCCACTGCATCCCTCAAACTCTGCAATCCCAGGGACACACTGTTACTCAAACAACAGAGGTTCCCAAAGTATTGCCCGCTGAGGTGCAGAACGTCATTTTCCTTACCGACGAAAAGGCCACGGCAACAGAGCAATGTCATTGGTTCCTGCGTGGGGTTCAACATTTGGTGAAACAGGCGCAGCCGCCGCGTGTTTGGCTCATCACCCAAAACGTTCAATCTGTAGGAAATGGACTGACGGAAGTGGCGTTAGAGCAAGCGCCACTGGTGGGGATGGTGCGGGCGATCGCCCTGGAACATCCCGAGCTTCATTGCACCCACATCGACTGGGATTCACATACGCCTGCCGAGATGCTCCTGAAAGATTTCACCTCACCCACCGAAACCCAGATTGCCTATCGCGATGGGAAACGCTACGTCGCCCGATTGGCGCGCTCCGCCCTACGTCACCAACTGCCCAGCGCAGATACTGGACAGCAATTGCAGATTCAGCAACGCGGCACCCTGGAAGCACTGACCTGGGAATCCCTTGCCCGATCAGCACCGCAATCAGGAGAAGTGGAAATCCGGGTGCGAGCAACGGGCTTGAACTTCCGGGATGTGCTGAATGCGCTGGGGCTGTATCCTGGCGAAGCTGGAGCCTTGGGGCTGGAATGCGCTGGGGAAATCGTGCGCGTTGGTGAAGGGGTTTCCGCGTTTCAGCCAGGGGATGCGGTCGTGGCCATTGCCGCTGGCAGCTTTGGAGACTATGTCACCACCGATGCTCGCCTGGTTGCGCCAAAGCCCGAAGGAATGAGCTTTGCAGCCGCCGCAACAATTCCCGTCGTGTTTCTGACGGCGTATTACATGCTGTGCAAAGTTGGGGGGATGCAAGCGGGCGATTCTCCCTCGGAGACGCGACGCGAACGCGTCCTCATCCACGCGGCAACGGGCGGCGTTGGGCTAGCCGCCATCCAACTGGCACAACAGGCGGGTGCCGAAATCTTTGCTACGGCCTCTCCTGGTAAATGGGATGTACTGAAATCCCGCCAAATTACCCATATCCACAACTCCCGCACCCTCGATTTTGCCGACGAAATCCTAGCCGCAACCGACGGCGAAGGAGTCGATCTCATTCTCAACTCTCTCAATGGCGACTTTATCCCCAAGAGCTTGTCTGTGCTGAAGTCCGAAGGCTGCTTCTTGGAAATTGGGAAATCCGGTATCTGGCATTCCAGTCAGGTCGCCGAGGTGCGCCCCCATGCCACTTACGCTGTGGTGGACTTGATGGAGCTGACCCAGCGCCAGCCGGATTTGATTCAGGCCATGCTGCAAGAACTGATGCCTCAGTTTGCGTCTGGGACTCTGCAACCCCTGCCGCATCAGGTATTTGTTAGGGATGGAGCGATCGCCGCGTTCCGCACGATGCAGCAAGCCAAGCATATCGGCAAGCTCGTCATCACCCCCAGCTTTTCGCCTCGACCCGATAGCACGTATCTGATTACGGGTGGACTCGGAGCGTTGGGACTGCGATTGGCAGAATGGCTGGCTCAACGTGGTGCAAAGCATTTGCTTTTGTTGGGACGCTCCGCCCCTTCCAACGCCGCACAATCGACTCTGGAGAAACTACAAGATAAAGGCGTTACCGTCGAAACCCTGAAGGCAGATGTAAGCGATCGCCCTGCCCTCGCCAATGTCCTTGCGCCCTACCTCCATGCCGATGCTGCGGCACCGCATCCACCCCTGCGCGGCATCTTCCACGCGGCTGGAATCCTAGACGATGGTGCTCTTATCCACCAAACCCCTGAGCAGTGCGATCGCGTTCTTGCCCCCAAGGTTCAGGGAACCTGGAACCTCCACCAACTCACCCAAAACGCACAAGCCACCGTCGATCTCGATTGCTTCGTTCTCTTCTCATCTGCCGCATCGCTACTCGGCTTGGCAGGTCAGGTGAACTATGCCGCTGCGAATGCTTATTTGGATGCGATCGCCCATCATCGCCACAGCGTCGGTTTGCCTGCCCTCAGCATCAACTGGGGAGCCTGGGACGAGACAGGTATGGCGATCGACCACACTGTGCGCCAAAACCTGACTGATAGAGGCATTACCTTCCTACCGCCTGATGCGGCCCTGGATCTCCTCGACATTCTCCTGGTTAGCGCTCTAGCACAGGTCGGTGTTATGGCAATGGATTGGGAAAAATGGGTGCGATCGGGAGGCGCATCGTCTTTGGTGAAAGATCTTTTAACACAGGCACAACAACCTGCCCCTTCCAATCCTGCAACAACTGTCCGCTCTCTGGTGGAGACATTGGGGCAAACCCCTGTTGAGCAGCACCCACAAATCCTTGCTACCTATGTCAAAACTCAGGTCGCCAGAGTGCTAGGTACCACCGCCGACACCCTTGATATTGACCAGGGTTTCACCGAACTGGGCTTAGATTCTCTCACGGCTGTCGAGCTGCGCAACCGCCTACAAACCGATGTCGGGCAACCACTTCCCATTACTCTGCTGTTCGACTATCCAACCCCTGCTGCTCTCACCCATTATCTGACCAAGCGCCTCTGTCCAGACTCGGAGGATTTCGCTACGGAGAAAACCTCTGCTTCAAACGACAGTGCATCATCCCCCCTTCCCGACTCTGGGGTTGATGGTCTCTCCGAAGCAGAAGCAGAGGCGTTGCTATTGGCGGAACTCGATCGCCTCAACCAGGATAAAGAGTAGCGCTCGTTTTCATGCCGCTTCAATGAAAGCCAAAACCCATTCATTGATTGAAATCCTTGCGCTGCAAGGATTTCAAGTAATGACCTGTAGCGAATTCTTAGCGGATTAGTACTGCCCTCGTCTTTATGAGGAGAGAGCAGGAACTTGGTCGTGAGCGGGAGGATGTACCTCCATGCAAGGTTCGCCATGACAAGAGTTAACCTCAATGACCACATGGGACAGAGCCGGAATCCCTTCCAGGAGATGTTTGTAGTGGTCTGGCGGTTGCGGGAAGTGCGTCACCAGCACGACCATCGCAGAAATGTGATAAGGACTCACATTCCAAACATGGAGATCGGCCACCCGATTGTCCATGTCTGCTTCGATCGTACTCGCGATCGCCCGTCGGGTCTTATTGTCTGCCGCACCATCTAGCAAAATCACACCTGTATCGCGTACCAAACCATAGGCCCAACGGCTGATAACCGCTACCCCCACCAAGCCCATCACCGCATCCATCCATACCCAACCCAGGTATTTTCCAGAGAACAGCGCCGCGATCGCCAGCACAGAGGTTAAGGCATCGGCCAGCACATGGATGTACGCGGCCTGGAGGTTATGGTCGCGGTGATCCATCTCGTCATGGTCAGAGTGATCATCGGATTCATGATCGTGGTGCGCTTGATCATGGTCGTGAGGCTCAGGGCTATGGTGTGTTTGTTGGTGATGGCCGTGTCCGTGAGAGCCGTGGTGATGGGTATGGTCGTGATGGTCACCCAACAACCAAGCGCTGATGAGATTGACCGCTAATCCAATCACTGCAACATAGATGGCTTCATTAAACCGAATCGTATGCGGATCGAAGAACCGACCGATCGATTCCATCGCCATAATGAAGGCCACTACACCCAGAGCAACAGCACTGGTGAAGCCACCCAAAACGCTCACCTTACCTGTCCCAAACGTGTATTTGGGATCATGGGCATGACGGCGAGCATAGGCATAGGCAAACACGGTGATGGCAAACGCTGCGACATGGGTTGCCATATGCCAACCGTCTGCCAGCAGAGCCATTGAGCCAAATACCGTTCCTGCTGCAATCTCGACCACCATTGTTATGGCTGTGAGCAGAAGCACAATTTTTGTGCGCTTTTCGGCTTGAGTTTGCGCGATCGCAAAGTCATGGGAATGCTGCCACTGATCCAAAGTGTAAATATGCATAACAAAACCAGAAGTAACATTGAGATATCGAAAATTTCACACAGAAAAATAGTGTTTTTTCAAATAGTTTTCACAACCAAATAATCGCCTCATTTCAGTTAGAAAGAGGCTATCTTTTAAGGATGCTTTAGCACTAGCGTAACCCGTTTGTTCTTCAGTGATAAATCCTTGAAATAATGCTCAATGTTCTCAAGAAAGATTGTTATTAATATGAGCCTTTGATGAGAAGATAGCTGCACCGTATACAACCTTCCCAGAAAAGTAGCGGTCAATGCTATGCCACTACCGCTCAGGTAAGACTCGATTTTTCGCAGAATTGAACCGACCGATCGATTACTTTGGGGTTGCAGGATCCAAGTATGAATTTTTCCGAGAAAGGGGAAAGAACGCCCTTCTCGGAAAAATTCATACCCTCAACCCGCAACGCCACTACTTTAGCGTTGGTTGATCGGCTTTAGAGGGTTGAATTGTTTGCCGGGGAGAAACTGGGCGGGCGATCGCCTCAGGTTTCTTGGGCACAACACCACTTACTTTCAGCACATCGCCGAGACTAGAGCAATAGGGAACCGCACCATAGGTTGCAGGATTCACTGGATTCTGATGAGTGAAATGGCGATAGGACATGCAAAATCGATCCCATGCCGCCATCTGAATCCGAAACACGCGGATAAAGAAATTAGCGAGGGGAAGCGTTAGGGGAATGCGCAGGTAAATTGGCTTGTTCAGGTACTTGCACATTGCCTCGATCGCCTGATTGGCCGTCATCGGCGGGTTACCCAGCACGAGTTCTCGCGACGCTTCCTCTCCGGGGGGATGCTCAAGCAAATGCACCACCACCTGGGCAATATCGCGACTGTGAATGTAGTGGAAGCTGCCCTCCAGCTTAAAAAACCGGATCAGCCCCATCCAGCGCAACACATCGGGTAAGCCCTGGTTGAGGTGAGAAGCTGGCTTATCCACATCACCGCCGAAGACAAGCGTGGGAAAAACCGTGGTGACGTGGGGGGCGATCGCCAGCTTCTTGAGCCGCTGGTGACAGGTGAACTTAGAGCGAATGTAGTCCGTGCCTAGTTGCCCCGCTTCCGATAGCGGCTGATTTTGGCGATCGAGAATACTAGCCGTCGAGAAATAAATCACCTGCTGGCATACGTCCGGATCGAGCAAATTCATTAACCGGATGGTTTTGGTGACATTAATATCGTAGGTTTCCTGAACACCACCCCAGGCAGCTGCCGCCAGGATCGCTGCATCCATCGTCTTCAATAAGTCGCTAAAGCGCTCAATCTGGTACATGTCTCCTTGCAGGAGATGGATACCCGATCGCGCTTCCAAGTCAATCTTCAGCTTGTCTGGATTCCGCACCAGCAAGAACAATTCGTGGGATGTTTGCTGAATCAGCGCATCCGTAATGTAGTGACCAATGCAACCACTGGCGCCGGTCACGAAAATCCGTTTAGCAGTCATGGGCAGATGAAAAGTCTGACAAATCAGCGATGCGGAAACGCCTCTCCATAGTTATCCATGGCCTGAGCACTCAGAATCAAATCCTGAGTATGAACGCACCAGACCATTAACTGAAATGGAATAGGGCAGAAGCTTGGCACAACAGCAATTCCCACTCAGGCGAAACCGAAACCCAAGCTAGGGCTGTGGCACAAACGCCAAGCAAGTGAGAAAGCAACCTGGAACACAATCTTAAGCTGGATTCGTATTATACGTGCTCGATGTGTTCGCAGGAGCTCGATTTTTCCCAGTGCAATTGTCCAACTCGGCCATTTAGGCGGGCTAATTCATGCTTTACGCAACCGCTAGCAGTTGATCCGCCTGTTTTGCCGTCTCAAAGAAAAACGCTGCATTGTCTTCTGGAGTTTTGGGCAAAATGCCATGCCCCAGATTAAGGATATGCCCCTGATTTCCAGCCTTGCGGATGGTGTCGATAATGCGATCGCGAATCAGCACCTTAGAGCCGAACAGGATGCCGGGGTCAATATTCCCCTGCACCCCAACGGAAGGCCCAAGCCGCCGCCGTGCATCCGCCATATCAACCGTCCAATCCACACTCACAATATCAACACCAGATTGAGCCATCCGCTCAAGGATGCCTGCACTACCGCTGATATAAAGGATGAGAGGCACATCAGGATACTTCGCCTTGACCTGACGCACGACCTGTTGCTGGTAAGGCAACGCAAAAATATCATAGTCCATCGGACTGAGGTGTCCAGCCCAGGAGTCAAACATCTGCACGACCTGCGCCCCATTCTCAATCTGGTAGCCCACATAGGTGGCGATCGAGTCTGCAATCAGGCTGAGGAATTGGTGCAGCATGGCTGGCTCTGAAAACGCCATACTTTTGATCGTGCTGTAATCTTTTGAGCCTTTGCCCTCTATGGAGTAGGCCGCCAGCGTCCAGGGTGCGCCGACAAAGCCCAGCAACGCGGCTTTGTTACCCACTTCCCGCTTCAGGGTACGCAGAATCTCGCCCACAAACGGAACGCTTTCCTCAGGGTCGAGGGGGTGCAGCTTGTCCACCTGTTCCTGAGTCCGAATCGGCGGGTCGATGATGGGGCCTTTGCTTTCCACAATGTCGAAGGGAATGCCCAAGCCTGGTAGCGGCGTCAAGATATCGGAAAACAGAATCACCCCATCCGGACGAAACGCACGCCAGGGCTGTAGCGAAATCTCTACGGCGATGTCGACCGTTTCCGAACGCTCGCGGAAGGAAGGATACTTCTCCCGTAGAGCACGATAGGCCTTCATGTAGCGTCCGGCCTGACGCATCATCCATACCGGGGGGCGATCCAGCTTTTCGCCTCTGGCGGCTCTCAACAAGTAAGGAATCTGGGTGGATTCTGTCATCTCGACTCCCGCGTTTACTAAACCAAAGAAATTTATAAATGCATTCGCTAGCTTACCATTCAGCGATCGCCCCTCCGGTTACCACCCCCAGTGATTCGTCACAAAAGTTCACTCTGTACGCTCCCGACACTTTCTCAAAAACATCCGGATAGCCTGAGACATCTACTGCGTTACAACAGGGTTGCAAGCCACACTTATTTCCTGAAGCCTTCGCCTAGAATGCTTGTCAAAAAAGGCAATCGGCTCGGTCATCTTCAGCCGCACCGTCTAGTCACGCAAGCGATCGCCCGCTCACAGCTTCCAACTACCGTTACAAAAGTTCGCTTCTGTAAGAGTGGTTACTGTATGTCGTCCGGTCATTGAGCGATTTCACTGCCGCAAGTATTGGAAGAGTCTCAAGAGAGGATCTCGCAAGGGGGTGTCCTCCGACTGCGCTCAGGGCACAAACGGCTGGCTGAGCGTAGTCGATCGCTGGCTGAGCGTAGTCGAAGCCAGCGGGTACATTCTTTTTGAAAAACTACCTCAGACCTGGAATTGGAGTTTTTCGAGTTCCTGGCGGATGCGCTGGGCTTCCTGGGGATTCGTGGTTTCGTGGAGGGCGATCGCCCGTTCAAAGGCTTTGAGGCTATCGCGCACACGACCCAGTTTGAGGAACGCAACGCCAAGGTTTTGGTGGGCTTCAGCATAGTCTGGTGCGAGTTGAATCGCCCGTTCGTAGTGAGCGATCGCTTGTTGGGGGTTGCCCATCCCTCGCAGCACAGTACCCAAGTTGAAATGGGCGAGGGGAAAATCCGAGTCAATGCCAATGCAAGTTTCATACATTTGGCGGGCAGCATCCAGGTTGCCTGTGGTTTTGAGCAGGTTGCCTAGATTGATGGCGGCTCCCAGTTTGAGGCGATCGCCAATGGATTGTTTAAGGGCAACGCGGTAGTGCGACAGTGCCAACTCCGGAAGCGACTGGCGGGAACGAGCTATGCCGAGGTGATAATGCAACTCGTAGGCCAGATGGGGATTGGGCGCAGACTGTTGCTCCTGCAGTTTTAGCCCCCGCTTGAGGATTTCCAGCCCCCGAGCAAAGTCGCCCGCCTGAACGTAGATCGCGCCCAGTTTGCTATGGGCGTAGACATCCTCGGAATGCTCCGCCAGGTAGCGTTCGAGGGCAGCCTGTGCCCGTGCAGATTTGTTTTGTTGAGCAATGGTGCCAGGTTCGTACCCCGCGTGGGCGATCGCCACCATCGGCAGGTCGGTGATCTGCCAGTGGGGTTCCCGGTCTTTCAGCGCTAGCACGCTGTCGTCGATCAGGGCATGGTACGGGCGATCGAAGCGCACGGCTGGGTGACGACGAAACAGACGCGACACCAGGGAATAGGGAGATTGGTCGGCACCAATTTCCTGACGAACGAGATTAATGACCAATAGATTATCGTTGGCAATGCTTTGGCGGATAGCAGGAATGGCAGCTTCGCAAAGGGTTTCGTCAGCATCTAGTACCAGCACCCAGTCGCCCGTCACGTGCTCCAACGCAACATTGCGGGCAGCAGCAAAATCATCATTCCAAGCATAGAAGGGCACCGTTGCACCATAGGATTGGGCAATCGCCACCGTCTCATCCGTTGACCCCGTATCCAGCACCACCATCTCGTCAACAAGATCGCGCACACTATCCAGGCAACGAGATAGGCGCTCGACCTCGTTGCGGACAATCATACACAGGCTAATCTGGGGCGAAGAAGACATGGGTTTGGCTATCACAGGTTTTGCGTCAACGAGGCACGTAGGGTTTCATCCTAATCGCATCCTCTCATACGCATCCTTCCACAAAAAGCAAGCGGTTTGTAGCGACGGATGTGCCACCAATTTTTAGACCGATGGAAGGCCAGCGTTGATAAGATTTTCCGATGGATGGGGCGATCGCAAAACAATACTTATGTACTATTCTAATAAAAGACTTTTGTCGGAACTTCCCGGATAAATTTGTGAGATTTCCGGAATGTGTGAGAACGCCCTTGAGGAACCTCAGCGTTTTTCATTGGGCTGATTTCGTCACGCACTCCAGAGCATGAGCGACACACTATGATGCATTCTTCTCGTTCTCAGCCGCTTCGTCCACGAGCTTTCCGCCAAGCTAACTCACGTCGTCGCAAAACGAAGCCCGTTCCCTTTGTTCGCCGCCTCAAGGGCTTGTTTTTCGCCAGCATGGTTGCGAGTGCTGGGCTGGCGCTTCTACACCCCTCCGCATCCCTGGGCAATCCATCTCCCGGTTCCTCCGTTCAGTTAAATGCAACGCTTGATTTACAGGCGATGCCCGGGGTGGATAATATTCGTTCTGCCTCCGCTCAAGCAGGCGATCACGGCGAAATTCTTTACGAAGATTCAGTCGATGGTGAGGCTTGGTACTACATCCGGTTGACCAATAGAAGTGGACGGGGGTGGGTACCGAGCGATCGCCTCAACGATCATTTGGTTGCCGCTGCACCCAGTGGGCAACTCCTCGACTTTGAAACCACGAGCGACGATCGCATCAGCTATAACCCTGATGTAGCTAATCCCTCAACGCCCAGCGCCGCACCCCTTTCCGTATCATCCGACGCCGTAGATTATTTCCTGCAAATTGCCATGGGCAGCGAGTGGGGCAGCAGTGGCGGTGTTGTCCGCAAATGGAACGGGCCTGTGCGGATTGGGGTGCAGGGCAACCCCACCCGAGAGGATGAGCAAACCCTCAATGCGGTTATTTCGGAATTAAACCGTCTGATTGAGGATGATCGCGTGACCCTCACCCTGGATAACCGGAATCCCAACGTGGTCATCCGATTTGTGCCAGAGTCGCAGTTCCGCAGCATTGAGCCAAACTACAGACCGCGCAACCTAGGTTTCTTCTGGCTGGAATGGAACAACCAGAGTATCTCCAATGCCCGGATCCTGATTTCAACAACAGGGGTCACGCAGCAGGAGCGATCGCACCTCATTCGCGAAGAGTTGACCCAGGTCATGGGGCTGATGCGCGACTCCTATGACTACGCCGATAGCATCTTCTATCAGCGCTGGACGGATGTGACTGAGTATGCGGCGATCGATCGCGAAGTTATTCAGCTCCTGTACCAACCGACCATTACCTTCGGCATGAGCCCGAGGGAAGTGTCCGCAGAGATTGCCCGCTTGCGCAATGAACCTGTAGCGACTCAGGCGTCTCGTTCTCAGCGCTGGTAAAGGCTCTGCGTTGCTGCAAAGCAGTATGAATCGCAACGACGTTTCGATTCATACAACATCCTCTCTCTGCCCGGAATCAACCACACCAAGGCTTTGTAGCTCAATGGTAGGCTGAGGGGGTTCTGTTGGGGGCACCAGCAATGAACCTTTTGAAGCTGATGTTTGTGCGCCATGCCCAATCGGTGGGCAATGTGGAACGCCGCATGCAGGGGTGTGCCGACTATCCATTGACCGAAGAGGGCAAGCGCCAGGCCGCAAAGCTAGCCGAACGGCTGCGACAGGAGGGCTGGCATCCCACTCATATCTACAGCAGTCCCCTCAAACGTGCCGCTCAAACAGCGGAGATTCTGCTGACCCATTTCCTCACCGACTTTCTGCCCACCAGCGTCCGAGATGAACTGGGCGTAAACGACGTTACTATTCCTGAGCAGGATTTACCCCTGACAGGAATGACTGGGGACGAGCAGCCACCGATTCCGCTGATGTTTTCGGAGGATCTGGTGGAGCATAAAAACGGCGTCTTCCAGGGGCTCACCTGGGCTGAAGCACAAGCCCAGTATCCTGAGCTGTGCCATCAGCTAGAAACCTCGCTGGATTGGATTCCGATTCCCGAGGCAGAAACCCTACAGGAAGCCCGCGATCGCACCCAGAACTTTGTCCAGCAATTGATTGACCAGCACCAAAATGGTGACCATGTGTTGGTCGTCACCCACAGCTGGCTTTTGCAGCACTTGATCGCAGCCTTATTGGGGAGCGATCGCGCCTGGCGCATTAAGTCGAGCAACACGGGTTTGTTTGAATTTTGGATCGAGCGATCGCGCTGGCATCGTACTGACGACAACCGCTTCAATACCGACCTCTGGCAAATCCGTCGCATCAACGACGCTCAACACTTACAAGCCAAGAGATAATATTTTCTAAGAACTCGCCCCACCGTTTTCTTGAAAGTCTTCCCCTGAAACGCTTTCAAGAAAACGTTGAAGTTTGCCTAAACCATCAGAACACCAAACTTAACTTGATGACAACCATTTTAAGTGTTGCATTGCTGAGGCGTTTTCTCGCAGAGAATATGCCCGCTGGCTTCGGCTTCGCTCAGCCAGCGGGCGTTTGGTGTCCTGAGCGCAGTCGAAGGACACAGGCTTAAAAGGTAAAGGCTTTTCCAGCATTCTCCTGAGTACAGGACAGAACCCAGAAAACCCTTGATTTTGCGTAGCGAGGTGGTGCCCGCACTACACAAAATCAAGGGTTTTAGTAGGGGTTCGATTCTTGATCCTGCCCTGAGGTTACATTGCCATGTGTCTTTTTCTAAAAGAACAGATCTTTTTCTAAAAGAACAGATCTGAAGCCATCAAATTGAGATACACTGCACAGTCAATTCTGGTTCTTGATGGGTGCATTTGATGGGTGTACAAGAGAACGAAACAGATGAGAGATGTCTATTTGTCTCACGCTGTTCGTCTCACACTGAAACTTCTGGGTTTAACTTGCGTCTAAATCTTTATAAGTTTCCACCTTCGCTAAATAGGCAATTGAGAATCAGGGTTGCTAGCCCTTTCCTCAGGGTCATTTGTCCTACAGTCAGGACAAGTTTGCCCTGGTCACTTGGGTCTGTTCTCTCTGATAGCTTGCATTGCCGTACGGGCTCACCCCATGCACTACAGAGATTGCCAATGGGTGTTGGGTTCGTTACAAGTCGGCACGATAGTATCTCAATGATCTCAATTTCCAAAAGTCTACGGATGACGAGAATGCCGGGTGGAAGAAATTGGTTAAGCGCTTACCAATGATTCATGAATCGGGGATTGCAAATCCATTTGGACATCACTCACACATCAGGACACAGAGCAGCATGAAACTAGTACGTTGGTTGCGCCTTTCAACTCTCACAGCAATCAGCCTGAGCATTGGCGGATTGGGCATTGGATTAACCGCCTTTCAACCTGAGGCGATCGCCTCCACCTTCGACAACGCAGAAGTCAATCAGGATCGCTTCGTCCTATTGGCAACAGAGGGTGGGAGTCGGCTGACAATCCTCGAACAAATTAGCAATACACGGGCTTGCTGGGATCAAAATGGCGTCGAAGTTGACCCCCTCCTACTCAACTTCGACTTTACTGGCATTTGTGGTCGCGCTAGTGATCTCAATGGTTACTCCATTCGGGTCGATAACCAAGACTTAGGATTGCAGTATCGGCTTGAAGTCGCAACGGAAGGCGATTCGATGGTACTGTATGCCCGCCCCCGTCGCGGTGGGCAGCGCCTAGAAGTGGGTCGGACCCGTGGTATTCCCCAGGAATTTGGCGAAATCGAACTCAACCCCGGCTGGCGTATTACCCGACGAGTTTACAACGGGCAGGCTCTCGGCCACTTGTATCTAACAAATGACCAAACCCTGACCGCGTTGCAACAAGCGTCGCCTTCTCGCCCGTCAACCTCTGTCGCGACGCGCCCCACAACCCCCTCGACTCGAAACTCTGGCGTCACTGCAGAACCCGTCTCCGAAACACCTTCATCGCGGCCCCGCTACCGCCGCTATTCTCGCAATGGCAGTCAACTGCCCACACCGGACGAGCCGATCGCCATCGACGTGGAAACCCCTTCGCCGCGTCCAACAACGTCCAACCGGTCAGCGGTATCGGGTATTGATTTGCCTACCCCTCCCGGAGGCACAACCGTGGCCGTTGTTCCTGTCCCGAGCTTACCTCCCGAACCCACAGGGCACCGTCCTCCTGGGGATCCGACCATTCCCGTGATTCCCGTGACCCAAGACCTCTGGTTCTCCGAACCTCCGGTCTTTAGCGGAACACCGGGTGGTGGATCTGAGCGCTTGGCCGCGAATTTGGGCTTCAGCTATCGCGTCATCGTCAGCGACAGCAGCCCCGATGCCCAGCGCCGTGTTCGTTCCATCGTTCCCGACGCATTCCGCACGGTGATTGATGGGGAAGTGGTCATGCAGGCAGGGCTCTTCCGTGAGCCGAATGAGGCCAATACGCTGCTGCAACAGTTGAACCAGGCGAACCTGCCCGCAACACTTGTTCCGGTGTTCTAATTGGAACCGAAATCGGCCAGGGGTGAAACGCAGTCTTACACCGGGGTCACCCTCGTTTAGCGCCATGCGCGTTAGGTAAGTACGGTTGTGTGGGCGCGTTGCGCCCCACACAACCATTTTTGCACTTGAAGCGGTTGCACACCGCTATAAATCTGGAACAAACGGTTCCTGCATCAGTCTGTTGAATCAGGGGTTAGCGAAGCTGGCTCCTGGTTTTTCATCGTTGCGCTTCGAGCCATCTTTCCGTTATGGCTCTGGATATTAACGTTGGGACGATAGGAATATGTCATTGCCATGCCAATGGGAATCCATAGACAGCCTGTTGGATAACGTTCATCGGTTCTGGATTCCCGTCTTTGCGGGAATGACAAGGGTATTGAGGCATCCGACATAGGTGGCCATAGCTATACCCCTCAACCGATGCAAGACAGAACCCAAGAATCTTGTGCAATCCTTGCGATGGGGAGATTGCAACCAATGAATGGGTCGTGGGTTCTTCATCGATAGGTACTGCGGTGTCGTCAAACGAGTTTGGAGAGAAGCCCCATGATCGACAAGTTGAACGGTCGACGATCGCCAAAATCTCTAGCCACACATTCCCCCAAACCGTGGAATTACCTTGTGGGCGGGGCGATCGCCCTTTTGCTAACGGCTGTGATGGGAGAGGGGGCGATCGCTGCCTCCCTGTTGCGCGTCATTCAGAGCACCGACAATCAGCCGCCTGACACCACTTACGAACAGGCTCAAAACATCTACATCCGTCGCCGAGACTCAGACTCTCGACGACAACAGCGAGGCGAACCGCTGCGCCGTCCGCCGGATGCGATCCCGCCCAGCACCACCGATGCCTGCATTACGCTTACGGCCATGGCCAACATCGCCTATCTATGGGACTTGAGTTCCGAACTCAGCGATGAGGTCGAAGGTCGCCAGATCGGGATCTGTCGTGGACGGGAGGCCGAGGAGGTTTCCCAGGGAGTTCCCCAATGGTCTAACCGTCGCACCATGCGGCTCGGGTCTAACTGGTACTACCCCAATGGACGATCGGCCCAGTTCAGCGACTATTGGAACTACCCTAACGGGCGATCGGTCAACTTTGGCAGCACTTGGTACTACCCCAATGGCCGCACCGCTCGCTCTGGCTCAAACTGGTATACCCCAGACAGACAGAGAGTTTCAGAAGATGAATTGCTAGCGATCGCCTGTGCCGAAGTGGGTAGCCGTCGGTGTGCCGATCGCCTCGATGAGGTGCGCGGCGGTAGTGACTTCTGGTATACCCTGACCCTGATTCAACTCGCCTGGTTGGGCGAACAAATTGAGGAAGGGCGAGTGGATCCAGACTAATATAGCGCTACGCGCTCAGGTAGAATCTAATCATTTTTTGAAAGCCCCGCGCTGCGGGGCTTTCAAAAAATGATTTGTCCTAATCTCAATGCGTAAGGCTATACCACAGGACTTACGAAGTTTGATGATTTTTGGGGCGCAGTGCGCCCCAAAAATCATCAAACTTCTTTGGTTTTTCGTAGCCAGTGCGTAATATCAAATCCGGTTGAAGAACCCGCGACAGCGAGCGATGGCAGGTTTCGTTTGGTTCGCGGCGGTTGCAACCGCCGGATTTGCTATCTACCTAGCCCCAGGCCACTGAAAATTACTGTAGATTAAAGCTCTAGGTGATTATGATTCTTGAGCATCAAAAGTTTCAGCCATGGTGCTAAGGTAACCCCTATCCCTTTAACCCGTTCTAGCAGTCATTGCTATTCTCATTCTTCATTCCTCCATTATCCCGGTGACTTCAGCCGAAATCCAAGCCCAAAAAGTAGACCTCCGGCGATCGCTCCTGCGGGCACGCCAAGGCATGCACCCCGACCTGTGGCGCGAAAAGAGCGATCGCCTCTGCCATCACTTACAACAGTGGCAACCCTTTCAGGAGGCTCGCACGGTGTTGGCATTCTTCAGTGCGCGACAAGAGCCGGATCTGATGCCGCTATTCCATTTGCCCAAACGCTGGGCCTTTCCCCGTTGCGAAGACAAGGCGATGATCTGGCATGAGTGGTCCCCTCGCAGCCACTATCCCTTGCAAACGGGCAGCTTTGGCATTAGTGAACCCCATCCACTCTCACCAACCATCACGCCGCAGCAGGTGGGCGTGATTTTGGTGCCGGCGATCGCCTGCGATGTGAAGGGCTATCGGCTGGGCTATGGCGGTGGCTACTACGATCGGATGCTGAGCAATCCGCTGTGGTCGGGCGTTCCCACGGTGGGTATTGTGTTTGAGCTAGCCCGCCTCCCCCAACTGCCTCATGCTCCATGGGATCGGCGTCTGGCCAACATCTGCACCGAGGTGGGCATCTTCCCCAGTCGTCCTACCACACCGCCTCTGAAGCTGTCTTAGCTTTGCATTCTCCGTTGTCCTTCTACTGTCCTTCCATTGTCTTTGTCGCGACTATGTTGGCTCCTATCATCGGCATCACCACTGCTGGGCGAACGGAATCCGGGCATTACCAACTGCACCAGACCTACCTCTCGGCGGTGCGACAGGCGGGTGGCGTCCCCATTATGCTAGCGCCAGGGGAAGAACAATGCGATCGCCTGATCGCTCATCTAGATGGCATCATCTTCACCGGAGGCGGCGACATCCACCCGGAGTGTTACGACGGCAAGCCACATCCCACCATTGCCAAGATGGATCTGGAGCGCGATCGCTTTGAACTTGACTTAGCGCAACGAGCGATCCAAGCGGATCTCGCCGTTTTGGGCATCTGCCGGGGCATGCAGGTGTTGAGCATCGTCAGTGGAGCCATGCTCATTCCCCATGTCCCCGAAACCTTCGGCACCACCGTTAACCATGTAGAGCAGCAGCAACCGGACGATCCACCCACTCCCACGCGCCACACGGTCATCCTGGAACCGGGCAGCATCCTATCGTCCATCGTGGATCAGCGCGAAATCGAGGTAGTTTCCTGGCACCACCAAGCCGTGCCCACTGTCCCTCCTGACTGGCAAGTCGCCGCCCACGCCGCCGATGGCCTAATCGAAGCCGTCGAACACATGGCTCACCCCTGGGCGATCGCCCTCCAATGGCATCCCGAACTCTCCGCCCCCGACGACCCTCACCAACAAGCCATCTTCCGCGCATTTGTTCACGCTGCTGCGAATGTGCGATCGACGGTCTCCTCTTGATTATTGAAAGGAGATAAATACTATCTTTTGATTCTTATGCATTCCGAGAGCAAGTTTATAACTTTTGAATCATCCCTGAATAAAGACGAAATAAAAGCTATACGTGCATGGCTTGGTGTTTGGTATGAATCAATTTGTAACTACCAACGTATGGGCGAGGTAGGAAATACATACATTGACAACTTGAGATGTACTGTTGCAGAGATTGAGAACAATTTCAGTGCAGCTCTTAGCAAAGCAGTTTCTTGCCAATGCACTGTTTATAGAGGAATTTCAGACCGTTTTCTCTGTCCAAACAGGCAAAAATACATACGACAGTTACTTCACGGCTCTGAAATTTTCTTACTTGACTCCCACGCAAGTGCCAGTATTTTCAGAGAAATTGGTGAATCATTTACCTATACCGCCCCAGACGATGATGAGCGAACACTATCCGTCCTTCTTGAAGTTTCATCTATAACAGGAAAATACTTAAAGCCGTTTCAACATGCTGCAAGGGATGAGGGTGAAGTTGTTCTACTTCGTGGCTCAAAATATCGTCGTATTTCTGCAGAGAGACAAATGGATCCAAAAGATAATCTTGAATACTGGATTATGCAAGTAGAAGAGATCATATAGCATTTCCGAGCCTAGTGAGGTACACCTGATTCTTGAAATACAGGCGTTTCAGCCCTAAAACTGTACCTCACGTAAACAGGAAACGCTGTATAGTATCCGCCTGATTATCTTCCTATTCAGCCCTACTTCAAGGATAAGAAGATTCTCAACTCGTTTCAGCCTGCGCAAGATAAAAGCCAGAAAGGTTACTTAATTGCAAACGTAAAGAACTTGCCAAAAACTACATATCTAGAAACAGATAGATGTGAGTAGCAAAGTAATGATCGGTCTAATCTTCAAGTTTAATTTTCTTGCGATCATTCCTCTATTTTATGCAAGCCGAATAGATTTCCCGAACACTTCACGGCAGAGGTACTAGGAAAACTGAGAAATCTCTTTGTGCTCTCTGAGGTTCTTTATTTCTACAATATATAGCATTTCCGAAGCTAGTGAGGTGCACTCAACCCTTGATATACGGGAGTTTTAGCTCTGAAACTGTACCTCACGGAAGCAGGAAACGCTGTATACGGTCAATCAAACGTTGAAGCGGAACAGCATAACGTCGCCTTCTTTCACCACGTATTCCTTGCCTTCGCTGCGAACTAGCCCTTTTTCCTTAGCGGCGGTCATTGAGCCTGTAGTGACGAGATCGTCGTAGGCAACGGTTTCGGCGCGGATAAAGCCGCGCTCGAAGTCGGTGTGGATGACGCCTGCAGCTTGGGGCGCGACCATTCCGGCGCGAATCGTCCAAGCGCGAGTTTCCTTGGGGCCGGAGGTGAAATAAGTGCGCAGACCCAGAAGGTCGTAGGTGGCACGGATGAGGGATTGCAGCCCCCCTTCAGAGACCCCGAGAGATTCCAGAAAGTCAGCGCGGTCTTCCTCAGGGAGTTCGATCAGTTCTGATTCTACCTGAGCCGAAATGACGATGACCTGAGCATTTTCTTCGGCGGCGATCGCCCGCACCTGTTCGACCCACTCATTGCCGCTGGCCAAATCATCTTCAGAAACGTTGGTGGCATAGATGACGGGTTTGCGGGTCAGCAGCCCCAGGGGTTTGATGATGGCTTCTTCCTCTGGCTCTAGTTCTGCCACGCGCGCAGATTTTCCAGCCTCCAATACAGGCAAGAGCTTTTCCAATACGTCCAGCTCTACTTTTGCCTCTTTGCTGCTCTTAGCCTGCTTCCTCACGCGGTCGATGCGCTTCTCGATTTGCGATAGATCCGCTAGCGACAGTTCCAGGTTAATGATTTCGATGTCGCGCACCGGATCGACCGAGCCTGCCACATGGATGATGTCGTCGTTTTCAAAGCAACGAACGACATGGACGATTGCATCCACCTCGCGAATGTTGGCCAAAAACTGGTTGCCCAAGCCTTCGCCCTGGCTCGCGCCCTTGACCAACCCGGCAATATCCACAAATTCCACCCGTGCCGGAATGATTTCCGCCGACTCTGAAATGTCTGCCAGCTTCTGTAGGCGCGGGTCGGGCACGGCAACCACACCCGTGTTTGGTTCGATCGTACAAAATGGAAAGTTTGCTGCCTGGGCTTTGGAGTTCGCGACGACAGCATTGAAAAGCGTAGATTTGCCGACGTTGGGCAGTCCGACGATTCCGGCTTGAAGCATAGTACTTGGGCGAAGGTGAGCTGCGAGGGTTGAACGGTGAGATGAACGATACAAAGTATAGACGGGCGATCGCCCCAGCGCCATCTCATCAGAGTCAACGCTTGCTGATCTTATACCAATCGCCCATGCTGACACATCAACATGGGCGATTGGCATAGCCTTACGCATTGAAATTGAGCCAGATCATTCTTTGAACGCCCGGTTCTATGGGGCGTTCAAAAAATCACTCTTCCCTAGATCACACGGGTGTCGCTGCTGGCCCGCAGGCGAGTAGACGGGCAAACGAGCCGTCCGTTTGCATCCCGAATAATGGTGCCTGGCTGGCCGTCGAATAACACCGGAACGAGTACGCGATCGCCATTGGATTCCCGCAAGCGATAAAGCTCCGGGCGCGCAGCCATACAGGCCCGAATTTCTGCCGCATACTCATCGGGGGTTTGGCTAACGCGAGCGTTCGGGTCAATTTCCAGAGTCGGGTCAATCCGAATATGGTAGGAGCCAATGCGCTCCTCATATAGCGGATCTTCTTCTTCAATCACCACCTCATCGCCATAGCTCATCACAGGGGCAATGGGAATGACAAAGCCTTCGTCGGTATCCGGTTGCGCCTGACTCAGACCCTCATTTTGTTCGGGCGCTTCGACGGGCGATCGCTCCGTCACCGTGGGGGGCTGACTGGGCGTCGGCTCAACTTCGGTTGAAGGCTCCAAAATCACGGGGATGGGGATTCCCGGCTCAGCGCCGCCTTCGTTGGCCATTTGTGGCGGCGGGGGAACCGGGATGGCTTGGGCGACCATAGGAGCAGACGCCTGTTGGCTCGTAGGGTTCGCGGTTGGGGTGGGTAGGGGCTTTTCCGCTGGACGCGACTGAACCACCTGGGTTTCGGGAGCGGCGATCGCCCCTTGGGGCTCAGCCGGGACACTTGTCTCCAGCGCGTCAAGGGTTTTCGCCTGTTCGCCTGGATTTGGGGTATCGACGGGAATCGGATTCGCAGCAGCTTCGCGGGATGCTTCGTGGAGGGTAAATGCAGCCAGAGTGGTGAGCGCTAAAGGTGCTACACGCATAATTCCTCCGGAGAGTAGACAGTTTGCTCTCTTTTAACGCGGCTTGACCCAGCAAAACCGCACAAAATCAGATTTTTTTTGTATTTTTCTTTGCTTTGTACGGTGATGCTACACCAGACGGTAGCAAATTCGGTTAAACAGCCGTAAAATCTAACTATCGTTTTTACCCGCTGCAGTGCAACAAGTAAAAATGATAGTTGGGTTCTCCAGCCGGATTTGACATGAGGACTACGGGAGGTTTGCGTCAGTTCTGGGCAAACCTTACAGGCTGACAAAGCGATCGGTGGCCTCCAGCAGCGCGGTGCGAATGCCGGGTTCATTCATGGAATGCCCTGCATCGGGAATTATGATGAACTCCGCTTCGGGCCAAGCGCGATGCAACTCCCAGGCCGTTACAGGCGGACAGACGACATCGTAGCGCCCCTGCACAATCACCGCTGGCAAGTGGCGGATGCGATCGACATTGCGCAAAAGCTGGTCTTCCGCTTCCAAAAAGCCCTTGTTAACAAAGTAATGGCACTCAATTCGGGCAAAGGCATCGGCGAAGGTCGCATCGGCAAACCGAATTTGCTGCTGCACATCCGGCAACAGTTTGCTAGTTGCCGCCTCCCACACTGACCAAGCTTTCGCCGCTTCCAGGCGAATTTGGCGATCGGGGCTGGTGAGGCGACGGTAATAGGCACGAATCAAGTCATGCCGCTCGTCGGGGGGAATAGGCTCAAGGTAAGCCTCCCAGGCATCGGGAAAAATGTTGCTACAGCCTTCCTGGTAAAACCACCGCAATTCTCTCTGGCACAGCATGAAAATGCCCCGCAGAATCAGCCCTTTGCAGCGCTCGGGATAGGTCTGGCTATAGGCCAACGCAAGGGTGCTGCCCCAGCTCCCACCAAACACAAACCACTGATCAATCCCCAGATGATCTCGAATCGTCTCAATGTCTTGGACAAGATGCCAGGTCGTATTTTCTTCGAGCTCGGCATGGGGGGTGCTGCGTCCGCATCCCCGCTGATCAAACAACACAACGCGCCACTTTTGAGAGTCAAAAAACTGCCGATAGCGAGCGCTGCAGCCGCCCCCGGGTCCGCCGTGTAAGAAAACAACGGGTACACCGTCTGGATTTCCAGCCTGCTCGACATAGATAGTGTGGCGATCGGAAACGCGCAGAAACTCCGTCGCAAAAGGCTCGATGGGTGGATATACGTCCCGCATAATCAGCCGCTAAATCAGAAAGTGGACTCTTAATAATTGATAATTGCTGGTTGCCGATCGCGCAACCAATTGCTCAAGCCGCAGCAGCTCTGAAACGACGCATGATTCTGAAACGGTGCAGGATGAAGAGGAAGCGACGTACCCTGCGCTATTCCGTCGCGACTTGCACCTGTGCCGATTGTTGGTCAGCATTCCAGATGATCCAATTGACCTTGGGATCGAGGTCAGCCGGGCGATCGCTCACCCGAAAATACAGCTTTTCCCGCGTTTGCGTTTCCACTGCAAAGTCTGCCTTATCGGCATACACCACCCGAAAGCCCCGGGTTTGTAAGCAATATTTTGCCCAACCCTTGAGGGAATGCTTTGGAGCCTCGTAGGGAATGGGTGGCGTTTGGAAAATGACCTGAATGGCTTCGAGGGGAGTCACGGTAGTCGTCTAGTCAACAGTGGTTAGTCCGCAGTATGAGTGGTCAGGGGTAAGCGATCAAGCACATGATCCGCCGGCGGCGGAAGGGTATGGCTAGTATGCTCACGCGCCCCGCTGGGTTGATGGAGTCGAATCAATTGTGCCAGGGTTTTCTTCAACTGGGTGCGGGGCACAATCATATCGACAAAACCATTGTTGAGCAGATACTCAGCGGTTTGGAAATCATCTGGCAACTTTTCCCGGAGGGTTTGCTCAACCACACGGCGTCCGGCAAAGGCAATGGTCGCTTCCGGTTCCGCAATGATGATGTCGCCCAGCATGGCAAAGCTAGCGGTCACGCCCCCGGTCGTGGGGTGGCTGAGAACGGGTATATAAAGCAATCCCGCTTCCTGGTGCCGCTGGAGCGCCCCTGAGATCTTCGCCATCTGCATCAGGCTGAGCATCCCTTCCTGCATCCGTGCGCCCCCAGAGGCGCAGACGATGATAACCGGAAGGCGATCGCCCGTTCCCCCCTCAATCAGGCGCGTCAGCTTCTCGCCGACCACCGACCCCATGCTGCCGCCCATAAAGCGGAAATCCATCACACCCAGTGCCACAGGCAACCCATCCAATTCACCAACCCCTGTGACGACGCTGTCGTTCAGCCCTGTCTTAGCCTGGGTGTCCTGGATGCGATCACGGTAGGACTTGCGATCGCGAAATTCCAATGGATCGGTCGGGCGGAGATCATCACTGAGCGATCGCCAGGTTTGCGGGTCGATCAACTGCTCGACCCGCTCGTCGCTATCGACCCGGTTGTGATGTCCACAGTCGGGACAAACCATCGCATTTAGCCGCAGATCCTTGGCATAGGTCAGCACCCCGCAATGGGAGCACTTGCTCCATAGCCCATCCGCAATTTCTCGCTCTTGGCGTTCCTTGCTGATAGGACCCGCCTTGCGTCGATTTGCAAACCAATCAAACAGAGACATGAAGAGTCAAAAGGTAAGGTGATTAGAGATTTGAAGTTTGAAGCGTTGAGGGTAAAGAGGTCGCGGTATTTAACAGGTCGCGATACGCAGGCTCAGCCCAATGCCATATCGCCTGAAAATTTGGTGGCCCAGTCGTTTTCTCGAAACAGACTGGATGAAGACAGACTGGATGAAGGAGGAGAAGCGATCGCCCATGTCAATTGGAATCATTTGAGCTGAAGGGTATTCCAGGCATTGCCAGGAACTCGGTATAGAAACCGCTACCAGAATTATTAACAATAGCGGATGATTGTCTCACTTTGAGAGTCTATGAGCCAGTGAATGGACTGGATACCCGAACCTGGGGCTTGGCAATGGGGAGAAAAAAAGGCGGGCAAATGGTCGTGAGATAGGCACGTTCAATAAACAAAATAGACCCCGGTATACATTCAGCCACAGGAGCTACCGCAACTCAGAGGATCCTTCCGCAGCTTCTTCCTCAACAGGGCTAAGTAAAAGCAAAGCAGTCCAGCGATCGCGCACTCGAACTTGCAGCAGAGCGGGAGTTCCCGAACCAAAGTGAGCCTGAAGACCTTGACTCAAGATTCGCGCCGGAATCCCTTGGGCTTCCAGAATTTGCTGCATCATTTCGGCTTCCCAAAGGGCACCGGTTTGCTTTAGCGTGATCCATTCCACGGCAGGCGTTGAACGATTAGCCAACAACACTGAAGAGATTGTATCAGAGCAGGATGCGGGAAGGATGGCTAGGTCGAGCACCAAATCACCTGCCCGCTGACACCAATCCTACGAAAATCAAAACCTGAGCATTATTTTGGAAAGCCCTGCCTCAGTACAGGACAAAAATAAAACCTCAGCTAAAACCCTTGACTTTGGGTAGCGCAGGCACCCCCAAAATCAAGGCTTCTCTGGTTCTTATCCTGTACTCAGACGCCTTGTACTGCAAGACTTTCAAAATAATGCTCTAGTAGGTATTCTTAGCGAATTGATGATTACAAAGTGGGGAAAAAGACCTCTCGATACGAGGTAATGAGCGCATCGCCAAAGAAAACGATGAGGATAGCCGCCAGCGCCAGGAACGGGCCAAAGGGCATGGGCTGGCGACGGCTGATAAGTTTGAGGGCGATCGCTCCGCCACCAACAATGGCTCCTAGCACGCAGGCCAGCAATCCTGCTAGGAGCAGATGCGACCAGCCCATCCAGACGCCCATCATGGCGGCCAATTTGGCGTCGCCTCCGCCCATCGCCGCTTGCCCAAAGGCAATAGACCCTAGCAACGAAATCATGCTCAGCAGCCAAATTCCCAGTACGCCCCCGACAACCCCCATCATCAAGGCTTGCGGAACACCACCAGCATGGGCTGGATCCACCCACCCATAGATACCTTGAAAGGCTAGACCTGAAACCACACCCAGCTTGGTTAAGGGGTTAGGCAAGGTCATGGTATCCAGGTCGATCAGCGAAAGGGCAATCAGGCAACTGAAGAAGAACCAGTAGCCCACGGTAGCAACCGACCAGCCAAACCCCATCCATGCTCCCACAAACAACAGCCCCGTTGCCGCTTCGACCAGGGGATAGCGCGGAGAGATGGATGTTTTGCAGTAACGGCAGCGCCCCCGCAGCCACAACCAGCCAAAGACCGGCACATTGTCATAAGGACGCAGCGCATGCAAGCACTTAGGACAACGGGAAGGCGGGTGGAGCAGCGACAACCCAGCGGGTAGACGATAAATGACGACATTTAAAAAGCTGCCGACACAGGCTCCAAAGATGAAGGCGATCGCCCCATTTACACCCAAAACTAATGTTTCCACCACCGACCTCCTGCGCTAAATTGGGCTGCGGTTGCATCCCACGAAGGCTGAGCCCTCCTTACTGGCTTTAACGTACCCATTCCCCTATCAATCGTGCCTCAGCAGAGAATCGCTTTTCAACCCGCTGCTACGCATCTATCCAGGCCAAACAAAGCTTGCATCGAGCGATCTTGAGCACAAACCGGGGAGGTGAGCTATAGCACAGGGCAACCATAGACAAGAGCCGATAATAAACCTTGAGAGCTTGATCAGCTTTTATTCGGGATCGCCACAATCTCTATCTGATGGCCATTTGAAGCGATCGCCTCAATCCCTTACAACAAAAACTGCCCGGTACGTGAAACACCAGGGAAAACACGGAGACGCCTCAGAATATCCTGACAAATCTTTTTTCCCAAAGTTTGCAATTCTTATCTTTTACCCAGATTTTCCCCAGCGAATTCCACAGAGTTTCCACAGATATCCCCAAGCTTTTCCACAGGCGATTTTGACTTTTCCACAGGTCCCGACGGAAGGATAAGCATTTGAATTGGATTCTCAGGTGGTCTGTGGAAAGAGGCGATCGCCCCCTTAAACTGAGACATCCGTAAACTTGTGTAAACAAAACAGGTCTACAACCTTCATCACCCCGTAAATCTTAAGTAAATCTAAACCCATTTGTTAAGAAGCTTGTCGTTGACAACCCCACCCCCTCCTAGCGCACAATGATGCGACCACCGTTAGAGGTGCATCACCGAAGGCGCGAATTCCGAGTCCAGCCATCCTGAATATTGACAGTCTGAAATTCAGGATCCCAGTGTGCTGGCGACACAATTCGTATGCCCAATTGCCCTGATGTGTGGTTTGTTCATACATCGAAGCAGCTCCGGGAAAGCTACTGCTCTGTCCGGTTAGCTGGGAGTTTGTGTGCGCATTTGCACTCAACCTTGGCGACTGGCTCATGTTTGCAGGGCTTGCTCGTTTGAGCTGTCGGGCTTGCGTTGGTATATCAAGTCATCCGTGTATAAGTTGCTGTCCCTAACTTTACGTTTCTAAGCACAGAGGTTTTCCATGAACGCAACTGTTAGTATCCTTGCTGAGATTCCTGAAGAGCTCCACGAGTCGTTAAAAGGCTATCTGGAGACCCACCCCGACTGGGATCAAGACCGAGTTTTTGTCGCATCCCTTTCGTTGTTTCTGTTGCAGAATGGCAGCAGCAACACCATTGATGCCTCGCACAGCTACCGCCGTGCGGCACGGGTTTACCTCGATGCCCTGTTTAAGCAGGCCGTTTAGCGGTTCTTGCATAGCTTGCATTTGGAGGCAAGTGGTTGTGCGCGGTCTTGCATCCCATTGCCTTTTATCCGCTCCCAAATGCCAAGCAAACGCGATAAAGCGCGGTTATTTCAGCTTATGATCAGGAACAGAGATGAGCGAGGACATTCATGAATTATCTCTGGTTTAAGGCATTCCACATTATTGGCGTGGTGGTTTGGTTTGCGGGGCTGTTCTACCTGGTGCGTTTGTTTGTCTACCATGTCGAAGCAGACGAACGTCCAGAGCCAGCCAAATCAATCTTGAAAGACCAATATGCGCTGATGGAAAAGCGCCTTTATAACCTGATCACGACCCCTGGCATGGTGTTGACGGTAGCGATGGCGATCGCCCTCGTTGTGGCAGCACCCGATCTGCTGAAGCAGACCTGGCTCCATGTCAAGCTCACTTTTGTCTTGCTAACGGTGGGCTATCACTTCTACTGCCGTCGGATCATGAATCAACTGGCGGCTGGAACCTGTCAGTGGGGTGGCAAACAAATGCGCGGACTCAACGAAGTCCCTACGGTGTTCCTCGTTTTGGTTGTGTTGCTTGCCGTTTTTAAGAACCAACTCCCCACGAGCGCGACGGCTTGGGGGACGCTGGGTTTAATCGTGGCAATGGCCGCAATTATCCAGCTCTATGCACGCAAGCGTCGCTTAGATAAGGAGCGTGCAGCCCAAGCGGTCGAAGCGCAGGCTTCCGAGACCTTGGGTGAAACGGAAATGAGCGGCTCAGCATCCGGATAGTGATTTTCTATCCAAATTGAGTAGAGAATCCATTTGACCTTGTCTACTCATGTTTAAGGCGAATTGATCGTCAGCAGCTTATCGCTGTATGAAGGGCACAATGCAAACGGTTTGTACCCGCTCCAAGTCCGAACAAACATTAGAAGGTTAGCACTCCAGTGAGGCGCTAACCTTCTTTGTTTCTGCGAGGTGAATGCTCTTTTGTGGCCGCGTCGCAGTCACAAATCCAAAGAAGCCCCCCAGAAAGTCCTGTTCAGCAACGTCTTAGGCTTGCAGTACGTCGTTTTGCAAGGTCATTAGCTCTTGAATCCCCTTTTCTGCCAGATCGAGAATTTGATTGAGCTGCTGGCGCGAAAAGCTCCCTTCCTCTGCTGTCCCCTGCAATTCGATCATCTGTAATTCTTCGTTGAGCACGATATTGCAGTCAACATCAGCGGCCACATCTTCCTCATAGGCCAAATCTAGTAAGGCCTCATCTTCCAGCAATCCCACTGAAATGGCAGCAACCTGGTGGATGATGGGCGATCGCTCCAGTTCTCCCGTCTGCAGCAATTTATCGATGGCATCTCGCAGCGCCACATAGGCTCCTGTGATGGCGGCGGTACGCGTTCCCGCATCAGCCTGCAACACATCGGCATCCACTAGCAACGTTCGTTCTCCCAGAGCCTTCATATCTAGCACCGATCGCAGGCTGCGCCCAATCAAGCGCTGAATTTCCTGAGTCCGTCCCGATAGTTTGAGCAACTCGCGCGTCTGGCGCTGGGGCGTCGCCGAAGGCAACATCCGATATTCGGCTGTCAGCCAACCTTGCCCAGAATCAGCCAAGAATCTGGGAACCCCCGGTTGGATAGAAACCGTACATAGCACCTGAGTATTGCCAGCATGGGTAAGTACAGACCCCGCTGCAAAGCGCGTGAAGTGGCGCTCGAAGCGCACAGGACGAAGTTGGTCTGGACGGCGACCATCGGGACGTTGCCAAGCCATAAAACGAGTCAATGCATCTGCTGTAAATATCTCACCTAGAATAGCGGGGACAATGAACATCCCGCTAGAGCTGGAGATCTTTAGATCTTATCAATCAGAGAAGCGTCACTGCACCTTTCAGTATCCCCAATCTGTTTACCTACAATTTGGTAGAGGAAAGCATACAGCACCGATCCTGAGGTTTATTCTCCACGCCAGGAGTAATTTTCTTGGATCGATATAGGGCTTTCTTGATTTACGATCGCCCCTAAACCTGCAAAGATTTGTCTCAGGGCTTCCTGCCTCCATTCTGTGCCTGAACCAATGTCATCAATCCCACTCGGTTCAAAGTATTCGCTGGATTGATAGCCTTGAAGATTTTCCTAAACGTATAGCCTGCACCCCATTGGGATCTGTTTGCAGTATTTTGAAGCATTACGTTTTGAAGCCATAAGTAAGAAAAGATTAACTTTTCCATGCCAAACCCACCCTTTCCATCCCCCTCTCCTGACGATCAGCCGATCGCATCAGAGGCCTCGACGAAAAGTTCTCCGTTCCCTGCCCACTCAGCTGATGAACCATGCCTTGACGAATCCCTTGATGATCTGGACGCAACGCTAGAGTTTTATCGAGGGTTACCCGGGCGTCGTCGCAAAGCCGCTGTCGTACTCATTGCTCTGTGGGGAAGCACTGTGGCGCTGCATCTCGTTTCTTGGGGCATGTGGTTTGTCTGGGGGCTGGCAACCCTATTTGGCATTCAAATGGTACGGATGGTTCTGGCGGTTCCGCGATCGCACCCTGAACCCCTCTCGACAGCCGAACCAGACGATCTCCCCTTCATCTCCCTCCTCGTCGCCGCTAAAAACGAAGAAGCCGTCATTGCGTCCCTCGTGCAGACGCTATGTCAGATCGATTACCCTACTCAGCGCTACGAAGTGTGGGTGGTCGACGACCACAGCACCGATCGCACTCCTCAGGTGCTTGATCGGTTGCAACAGGATTATCCTCAACTTCGAGTATTGCGCCGTTCTGCTGATGCAACAGGTGGCAAGTCTGGCGCATTGAATCAGGTTGTGAGCTTGGCACAGGGCGATGTGTTGGCCGTTTTTGATGCCGATGCCCATGTCCCCCATGATTTGCTGCAACGGGTCATTCCTCTGTTTGACAATGCCTGTGTTGGGGCGGTGCAGGTGCGAAAGGCGATCGCGCAGGCGGGTCTACGGATGCGCTCGTCGAACCTGTGGATTCGTGGCCAAGCGACTGAAATGGCTCTCGACAGCTACTTGCAGCAACAGCGAATTGCCATCCGTGGCATTAGCGAGCTGCGGGGGAATGGGCAATTTGTGCGGCGCACGGCCTTACAGCAATGCGGCGGTTGGAACGAAGAAACCATTACCGATGACCTCGACCTCACTCTGCGATTGCATTTGGCACGGTGGGATATTGACTTCTTGCTCATTCCACCGGTTGGGGAAGAGGGCGTGACCCGCGTCGGCAACCTGTGGCATCAGCGTAACCGTTGGGCCGAAGGGGGCTACCAGCGTTATCTGGACTATTGGCGCTTGCTCGCACGGAACCGTATGGGCACAGGCAAAACGCTGGACATGATGACCTTCTTCTTCATGCAATATCTCGTCCCCCAGGCCATGGTTCCCGACTTTTTGATGGCGATCGCCCGCAGTCGACTCCCGCTGCTCACCCCAATCACAACGATCACCTTCTCGGTTGCGTGTTTAGGAATGTATGTGGGGCTACGGCGAATTCAGTATGCACAAATGAAGACGATGCCGGGGGCGATCGCCAATCCTCACTGGCGCACATTCATCCAAGCCATTCAAGGCAACCTCTATATGCTCCACTGGGTACTCGTCATCTCTACCATGGCGTTCCGCATCGCGATTCGACCAAAGCGACTCAAGTGGGTGAAAACGACCCATCATGGTAGCGACGATTCCTGGCTCAATTTGCCCGACCCCCTCAAACCCTCCAAATAGCCCAGACTCCTGCATTTCGTTGATGGTAGGCACCTATTGCGTTCACGCCATCAATGGATACAGAACCCCCTGAATCAGGCCACAAACGATACAAATCGACGCTGCAACCGCTAACCGCTAAATTTCTCTTACTCAACCCGTCACAACCTTGCAGCTACAGATTCTCGACGATTGAACCCACCAAACGAACAATTTCTTGCTCTCATTCTCGAAAACGTCTCATCCATTACTCTGCTTCGATTTTGTTTATGGGTAAGATTCGGTAGAATCTCCATCACACAATAGAAAATATCCCGATTGCCCTCATTTCCTTCTGGAAGAATCGAGGATACGTTTTGAGGTCTTAGTCTAAAACCCCCATTCTCAGGGACTTTCGTGACTAAGTGGTGATCCCCACCCACATGAAGGGAGCGCAAAGTTTTAGAATTGCGCGATCGCGATCCCCCGTCTCACGGTAATCTGTTAAGGTCTATCGTTCCAACGCTATGGACGAATGAAGAACGGTATGCAACTTCCCGATTCGGCTCCCTCCGAAGTTGTGCAGCAAGTGGCTGAATACTTCGGAGTGCTCAGTGAACCCACGCGCCTCCGCATTCTCAATGTTTTGCGGGAAGGTGAGAAGTGTGTACAGGATTTGGTTGAAGCCACCTCTACAAGTCAGGCGAACGTCTCCAAACACCTGAAAGTCATGGTACAGATTGGCATTCTCTCCCGGCGAACCGAAGGGACATCCGCGTTCTATAAGGTGGATGACGAACTCATCTATGAGCTATGTAATTTAGTGTGCGATCGCCTCGCAACTCGAATTGAGCAGCAAGCCAAGTATTTCCGCGCCTTTAGCCTCACCAGTGAAAACCGATAGGCGACCGATCTTCGAGCTACGGAGCGAGTCGTTTAGGGCGCGTCATCAATTGATTGCAGAAGCCTTGCAGGGTAAGTGTTTACGCGCCCGCTCTAATAGCATGAGCTAGGGGCTGTACACGCTTCTGTGGAAGGACTTTGACACCTATTGATGACAGCCCCTAGCCTCTCAGGTGAGGAAATCCGAATCTGTCATTCGGTGAGCCGTGTTAAATAATGGGGAGTGATCTTCATCATGCGGGCAGCCTTGGCTCTGGCATGAGGGCGATCGCATTGTGGCTATTAGCGTTTCGCATAGCTCATCTCGCATAACTTTGCGTACAACTATTTTCACGACTGTCCACTGATTCAATCCCGACGGAGAATTATGGCGACGATTCTGGAACAGGGTAATATTTCCATCCATACCGAGAATATTTTTCCCATTATCAAGAAGTGGCTCTATTCTGATCATGAGATCTTCCTACGAGAGCTAGTTTCTAACGCCGTTGACGCCATCCAGAAGCTCAACATGGTCGCGCGGACAGGCGAGTTTTCCGGCGATCTATCTGAACCGAAAATTGAAATCACCCTCGACAAAGAGAAGAAGACCTTGACGATCGCCGACAATGGCATCGGCATGACCACTGACGAGGTGAAGAAATACATCAATCAGGTCGCCTTCTCCAGCGCTGAAGAGTTTGTTGAGAAATACAAAGGCAGTAATGACCAGCAGATTATTGGTCATTTTGGCTTGGGCTTCTACTCCTCCTTCATGGTGGCGCAGCATGTCGAAATCGAAACCCTGTCCTACCAAGAGGGTGCAACCTCGGTGAACTGGGCTTGCGACGGGTCTACCGAATTCAAGATTGCCGAAGGCAGCCGCCCAAGTCACGGCACAACAATCATCCTCACCCTGCAAGAGGAAGAAGCTGAATATCTCGAAGCCTCCCGCATCAAGGAGCTGATCCGCAAGTATTGCGACTTCATGCCATTCCCCATCTACCTGGATGGGGAACAGATCAATCGCCAGAAAGCGCTTTGGAAGGAATCGCCCACCACCCTTAGCCGCGAAGATTACCTCGAATTCTACCGCTATCTCTATCCCTTCCAGGAGGAGCCGCTGCTCTGGGTTCATCTCAATACTGACTATCCGTTTGTCGTCAACGGCATTCTGTATTTTCCCAAGCTACGCCCGGACGTGGATGTCACGAAGGGGCAGATCAAGCTGTTCTGCAATCAGGTGTTTGTCAGCGACAACTGCGAGGAAATCATTCCCCGATTCCTGCTGCCATTGCGGGGCGTAATCGATAGCACCGATATTCCGCTGAATGTCTCCCGTAGCTTTTTGCAGAACGATCGCACCGTTCGTCGCATTGCCGACTACATTGCGAAGAAGGTGGGCGATCGCCTCAAGGAGCTGTATCGCGAAGACTACCCAGCCTATGTTCAGAGCTGGCAAGATCTGGGAACCTTCGTCAAGTTTGGTTCCATGAACGACGACAAGTTCAAAAAACAGGTCGAAGACATTCTCATTTTCCGCACAACCCATGTGGCCGAAGCTGTAACGGATACTCCGAAAGTTCAGGTTGAAACCGCAGAAGGCGATGTTTGGCAAGATAGCTCCCGAGACACTAATGCAGCGCTACCCTATACGACCCTGAAAGATTATCTGGAACGTAACAAGGAAAAGCACGAGAACCGTGTTTTTTATGCCACAGATGAGTCCGCCCAGGCGACCTACATTGAGTTGTTCGAGAGCCAGGGGCTGGAAGTGCTGTTTATGGATTCCTTCATCGACACGCATTTCGTCGGCTTCTTGGAGCGCGAATATTCTGAGGTGAACTTCTCCCGAGTGGATGCTGACCTCGACGATACCCTGATCGACAAAGAGAAGGAATCTGAAATCGTTGACCCCAGCAACAACAAAACCCGTGCCGAGCAAGTCAAAGAAATCTTTGAGACGGCTCTGAACAAGCCTAAAGTCACGATTCGCACCGAAGCGCTGAAGTCGGATGGCGAAAGTGCCCCTCCTGCGATGGTGCTGGTATCTGAAAGCACGCGCCGGATGCAGGAAATGAGCGCCCTCTTCCAGCAACAAAGTGCTGAGTTCCCTGAAGATCACACACTGCTGGTCAACACGTCTCACCCGCTGGTCGACAATTTGCTCTCCCTGAACAAAGGCAGCATCATCCAACCTGATGGCTCGTCTTCAGGCAATGAGATGACCACGCTGCTGTGCCAGCACATCTATGACCTAGCGCTGATGGCGCAGAAGGGCTTTGACGCGGAGGGAATGAAGGCATTTGTCGAACGATCCAATCGCGTCTTGACCCGTCTCACTAACGCCTAGCGGTTAGTTGAGTGGGTTGAAAGCATGAGGGGCGATCACCCCTCGCAAAGCCTCTGACAAAGAATTGATGCTGGAGACGTGAGCGCATCAGCATCTTTGTTACGCGTAACAGTCTACGCGTAACAAAGCTCTCACGAGCTAGGTTTAAGACCTGAGTTAGCCCCAATTCGGAGTAGTCTAAAATCCGGTTACACAACCGTAAGACCCACCTATCGTTTGCGCCCGCTGCAATGTAGCGGGCGCAAACGATAGGTGGGTTCTTCTACCGGATTTGAGATTAGTGACCGAGGAACAGATGACCGTTGCGCGCCATCGAAAATTTCAAGCGCAAAGTCAAAAAATTCTGGGTTAGACCTGCTATCCTAGAAAAGCACTTTTAAATTTCTCAGAAGCTATGTCTCGCGTTTGTGACCTGACGGGCAAGAGAGCGAATAACGCCCGTGCAATCTCCCACTCCCACCGCCGTACCAAGAAGTTGCAGCAGGTCAATCTACAGACCAAGCGCGTTTGGTGGCCTCAAGGCAAGCGGTGGGTCAAGTTGCGCCTCTCAACCAAAGCCATCAAGACGTTAGAGAAGAAAGGCCTCGATGCCATGGCAAAAGAAGCTGGCATTAACCTAAACAAGTTTTAGTGAGCGCCGTGTCTTGGCAAGGTCACAGTCTGATCAATGCTGGGCTGAGCTAAATTGGCTTTCGTCGTTGCGTCTTCCCAGTCATTTCATCAACAATTGAGATTCGAAAGGAAAGCCCTTACTTGGAGAGCTTTCCTTTTGTTGCTTTCTTTAAAGATATAGCTTTCCATGTTGCAATATAGGCCCGATCACTTTTTGAAATCCTTGTATTGCGGAGCTTTCAAAAAGTGGCTAGGTTTCACGCAAGCACGTAGCGCAATACAACAAAGTTTGACTCTTATGCCACTCCACAGCGTAAAACGGTCAACAATTCCTGCTATAGCCTTACGCATTGAGATTAGGACAAATCATTTTTTGAAAGCCGCGCGACGCGCAGCTTTCAAAAAATGATTTGGTTCTATCTGAGCGCGTAGCGCTATAAATGTGAGTTGGCACACGGCTTAGGAAGATGAATTTTTCCAAGCAAGGAGTTACCACGTCCCTTCTCGAAACGAATTTACCCTTGGCTTCTGGAGTCTCAATGAATCTCAATCGGGAGGGGGGAATCGCGCACTGCATCAAATCCGGAAAAATCTCCATCATTTTCTGGTTGCATCAGGAATACATTCTGTTGACAATGTATTCATGTACCTTGTAACAAACAAGGTGTCCCCGGCATCAGGTTTATCCCAGGCGGCAAAATAAAAATCCGAGTAAATTATTCGTTCACCTGATCGTTCTTTGGAAGGCAGAGGGTAACATAGGCATCAAACTCATGTAATATCTCGTTTTGCTTCGTTATCGTTCTGCCACAGTAAGTCCAAAGACGAGCCAAGCAGGTTTGCTAGCACTCTAAGAATTTTTACGGGCAGACCCCATAGGTGCAGACAAGTATAGATTTGGACAGCGATGAAAAAGGCGATCGCCTTTTTCATCCTGCTTACAATCTGTCACCCTGATCATCAGGGAACTCCCAGGCGCTCAATCGATCCCTAATACATACTCCGATTTGCCTCCAGCTCATTTCATTGCCTGATATTGCTCTACTCTCTTTTTTAAGAGAAACCTTTGAGGTTTTTGTTGGCGACCCCGAAAGGTAGCTCCCTCTTACGATCTCACTTCCCTCTGAAATGCAGGGCATCCCAATTGCATTTAACGCGTCTCGTAGCGTGGCTATGCTTCTATCTCTCTATGGTTTTTTCTACAGGCGTAGACTACTCTCAGAAAAATTTTTAGAGTGCTTTGCTCACCTAATCTTCTGCATTTTCAGAGCCAAGTTTTTTCAACTCGATTATCCCAGGCGTCCCTTTGAGTTCTACCCCGCTTAGGCAAAGCTCACCAGACTCCAGCGAAGTATCTCGCCAGTCGTTCCTTCTCCCTGTTGACCATCCTTCTTTATTTCGTGTGCTGTCGATGTGAAATCCAAGTGAGTTCGCTTTCCTATAGTTCTTATAATTGCGATTGATGTATTAAAACTGTAGGTAAAGCATCCCCCAGGCAGTACATTCCGATGCGAAGCGATGGGCTTCAGGGCAAAATTACGGCTCGTCCGCGCACATTCATCTGAACACCCGACCTCTTTAGCGATAGGAAGGCGACAATGTCCACTCGCAAACTGTATCGAGCGATTCAGACCTCGACCGCTCAAATTCTCAAAGCTGTCAGAAATCTGACCCGATCGCTCGTGCATTGGCTGCTGCGAACTCTACTCATGGTGGGACGACAATCCCGCCTCAGCCGTGCAGGTTTCGTCTTGCCGACCACCATCCTGCTGGTTATGGTCGTACTGCTCACGGTGGGAGCGATCGTGTTTCGCACCTATACCCGCACGACCGAAACAATTACTGATCGGCAGCAGCGAGTTATCTACAACGCCGCCACTCCCGCTGTCGATCGCGCGCGATCGAAGCTGAGCTTCTTGTTCGATTCCGACAGCGACCCTCGCTATCCCGGCGGGGTTCCTAGTGAAAATGTGTTGATGGGGATGATGCTCAACGGTGCCACGATCGATGGGGCCGTTATTAGTCCCCACCCCCGTGGTGGCGATCCTTACACCTTCGAAGACGAAACGCGTATTGATGTCGGCACTTCCTATGCCGGAGATGCAGGGGCAGACAATGCTTGGCGCTACCGAACCGACACAGATGGTGATGGTACAGAAGATGCCACTGTGGTTTACACCATTTCCATGCGGTTGGATGAGGCTGCACTATCCGACACGACCCAAGGCAACCTGGCCAACCGTGCCCAGAACATGCTGGTGCGTGGCACACCGCTGAGTATCTCCAACCAAGGCGACCCGCTCTGCGCAGGTGCGGGTGCGGTTGTCCCCCAGCAAGGATGGTTGCCGCCCTCTGGAGGAAATACTGCGGTTCTGTACAAAAACTTTCAGGTCGACGCTTACGTGCTGCCTGATCGCGCTAACCTTCCAGTTTCGACCCTGGAAATGCAGCTCGATCGCCAGTTGGATAGGGGTAATAAATGGGGAGCCTGGTTCCGCTACGACTTGGAGATTTTCCCAGGGCCTCAATTCAACTGGAATGGGGCCATGCACACCGAAGGCAATTTGATGTTGGGGAACGGTAGTTTCCGGGGGTTCATGATTAGTGACCCAGATTCATGCCTTTACACCGAAGATGCGTCCGAGGTTTCAATCGCCCAATATGGCGAACGGACAGATGCGGAGGGTTTAATTCCTGCATTTCAGGGGCAATTCCTCAATGGATTCACAGGACGAACAAATTGGGATGGCCGCACCCATCGATTTGACCTGTGGGATGGGGCGGGACGCAACCCTATCCAAAACCAAGCGTTTGACCGGGGAAATGACTCCGTTAATGAAGGGGGCTTGAATCCCGTCGATTATGCCATCGACCCAGTAATTCTATTTACTCGGGGAGAGTCAGCCCATCGTAACCCGGCTGCTTTTGGTACCCGTCGGGCAGACTGGGACGACACAGATTTCGCTCAGCGACGCCTCATCACACCCGACCAAGCAGTGGAAGTGCCCTATGTGGACGATACCTATCGGGCAGACAATCGCTATGGGCCAAAACCCCAGTACACTAGCGATTTGCCTGTTCCAGGAAGCATTGGCGAACGTATTCCAGACACTGTTGTCCAACTGGTAGGCAACGCCCCTGCGGCCGGTGGCGATGTCGGCGAACTGGGGCTTGATGGCTATTGGGAGCGCCGCGCCCGCTTTGAAGGGATGCGTTTGATTGTCGGACAGCGTCTGGAGCTGGGCGACCCGGCTGGCTGGGGTGGCCCTGTTTTGCGAACGGGCGATGAGCGAGACTCCCTTCGTGAAGCCCTCCGGCCATTTGCCACGCCATCGGGAGCCGTGAACAACGCCTGCCGAGACTACAACAACGCAGCGAACAACGACAACAATGCCCGCTGTGAAGAAGCTCGACAGCGTCGAAGTTTATGGGACAACTTGGCGGCGGTACAAGCCATGGTGGTCTACCATGCGTCTCAGGCTGGTACAACTGACCTGGATCGCCCCTTGGCTTGTATGGCATCAACGGTTCACCCAGGCACAGGAGGAACACTGGATAACAGTGCGACCTTCCAGGATCTCGCCTATGGTCTTCCCAATAATGCATTTAGCAATACCATCTCAGCCGGACGGGCCGATTATCGAGATGGAACGGCGAATGAGATCCCTGTTCTCAGTGACTTCTTGCAAGGTAAAGGGACGAACGGTTGGGAGTATGAATTTCGTGACAGTTACATTAACGACTACTCAATACCTCCATCCTCCATCACCCCTGTTACATCACCGCTTCGCGTTGCACTGAATAACCTGGCACACTTCGCTGGCGATCCGCGCGGCGGTGCTCCATCCTTTGAGCCAATTCAGGACAACTTGGTGCATCCTTTCCCTGCATTGTCCATGTATGGAGACTTCTCCATATTGCGCCGAGTCTTGCAAAATCTGGATAATGGAACCTATACATACGCTACGATGCCCCCCGCCGACAAGGCCACGCTCAATAGCGCTACTTGCATGCTGGGGATGCTGGCTTACAACTTAGACTACCTTGCAAAATTCCAACCCGATCAGCTGCCACCGGCATTGATGGGTAACGCATATCCATCTATCGCAGCAGAAACGGCAGCTAGGGCAAGTAATCCGACGCAATACTACACAGGTTTGCGGGGGCTTATTCGAGCACTCATCAACAGCGGTGATGGGACGCCAGCACGGGGACCCGTTCTCACACCTCTGGGTCTGGTTCCAACGATTCATGACTACAGTCTGAACAATAATACCGATACAGGGACGGGAGAAAACCCTCAATATATTGGGGCTGGTCTGAATGATGCAAATGGCCTAGTCAATCAACCACAAACCTATGTGAGGCTGTTGGAGCGCTGGCGGGATGAGATGCCAGCTAACTACACCATTCCTGGAACAGCTGTGACCTATACCAAGGAGGAAATGAATGCCTTCATTGCTCTAGCCCAGTTGATCATCAATAAAGAACAGGTCGCCCGGGATCGTGTTTGGGGTTTTTATGGTAGCGGTGTAGCGGCGAACCGAACACAAACTCTGAGTGACGGGCCATTTGCTGGCTTGTATGGACCTGCTGGTGCTCAGGTTAGAGGCTGTCGCGGTATGCAGAACGCTCCTGGTGGAACTCCGGGCGACTCTATCCGCTATCTCTGTTCTTGGCGACCCCGCTATCCAGCTCTGTACAGCATTTTTCCCTCTCCTGATTTAGGTGGTGAAGTTGGTCGAAATGAGCACGGTGATATTAATACTCTAGAGGCCGACGAAGGGCGGAACTTTACTCGCGATCGCATCGATAGTAGTGACCCACAAACTCGTAACTATATCGGTCGTGCTGATGTAAACGGAGGAGGATTTGCCTATCAGTCATTGACTGAAGAGCAGGTAGAAGCCATTGTTGCCTACCCCCGCCGTATGAATGCTGCCGATTGGCGACTACCGGTTGTGACCACCGCAGTTTCACCAAATAATACGCCCACCGTCAGCGGCGATACCCTCGTCAAGGTATGTGAAGATGATGTGTGCTTACTCGATAGTGCAGGTGAACTGAACCGTGCAGGTCAGGAGTTTTGGCGGTTACCATTCAAAGATTCAGGCATATTTAACGGACGTGAGATGTTAGCTGTCCGGGTATTGGATGTCAATGTCAACTTCATTCGCCAACAAAACCGGAACCTAACGAATGATTTTTGGTTGCCACTGTCAGGCGTAATCTACGCGTTCCGAGAAGATGCCGTTTCAGAACTCAATATTGTTCGTCCGGCAGCAGCGGCTTGGACGGCCTGCAATACCGAAACAGATCTGCGCACAACCAATACTTGTCAGATGCTCACCAACCGCAGTGCTGTGAGTTCGCAAGATCCACCACTCAATGCCAACAACCGGATTTCTCCGAAGCCCGTTGATTACTTCCCCGACCCCGATCGCCGCCCCCACGGGTTCCGCGTTCAAAATGGTGCGCGGGTGGATCGCCCTGGTGACGAGGGTCGTGGATTGTCTTTCATTAGCGACAACGCTGCCTATGTGAAAGGGAATTTCAACTTGCACAATGACGCGGCCAATCCGGAAGAGGAATTCAACGAGGCGTTGCAAGTAAACTTTGGCAATTTCTATGGTCGCAATAACCTGAATCCAGATTTTGCCCGTCCGGCAACGGATACCTGGCGGCCCAGTGAGATCCTCGCAGATGGCGTATCTATCCTCTCCAACAACTTCTGTGATGGCAGCATTGAGGACAGCTTCATCACTGCAGGTAATGGAGGGGGAGCGAATCTAAACAATGCGACCCGTCAGCGTTATGGCTGTAACCAGAATATCTCCTCTTACCTAAATCAGAACCGCCCAAGAACCAACCCAAACCAATCTCTTGCAACCCAAGCACCGAACTGGCGTTGGTTCCGCACGGATGTGGCTGATGGTGGGTTGGGGTATGGGAAAGATGGCACAGGAACTGCTGCGGGTGACTTCAACTTTGCGGAAGGAACCTCGCCAATTTATGTGTCGCCAAATGGTAACCCCTGGACGGCAGAAGCTAGCCTCGCCAATGAACCCATCTACGCAGGCAACTACTATAGGTTTGAAGAGAATAAGCCCCTTAACAACGGCACGAACGGCCAACGAATGAACATGATTTTGATTAGTGGGCTGGTTCCTTCCAAAGAGGGGCAATCCTACGGCGGATTGCACAACTTCCCACGGTTCTTGGAAAGCTGGGGTGGAAGAAATCTGTTTATTTCGGGTTCGATTATTCAGTTGAACTTCAGCACTCAGACCACAGGCCCATTTGACCAGGATGTTTGGTCGCCTAGCGCACCCGATTACGGTGGTGAGCGGATCAGATACTATCGGCCTCCCAATCGTCGTTGGGGTTATGATGTGGCCTTGCAATATGCCCCAGCAGGTCCTGTTTCTCAGCGCTTCGTATCGCTTCAGCCACGCCGGAATGAGTTCTATTCAGAACCTCCAGCGGATGATCCTTACATGGACAATTTGCTAGCCGGGTTGTGTGGCTCAGGCCCCAATCCTCGTCCACCCCAATGCCCTTAGAACCAGCGTTTGGTTCTGGATTTTCTGGCTCGTCCAAGCTCCAGAACCCCATCTTCTTCTAGGGCAGTTCAACGTTGCGTTTGCTGGCTATGGATTGTGGTTCGGGAACGCTTGTAATGGTTCATGTAGCGGAATGCAATGTTGAGCATCGGTAGTTTGTTAGACGTGGAGCGCAGATCAACCCAAGCGGTAAATCCAATGAAAGATCAAAGTGGAATCATGGAGAGTTCACAGAAAAAAGGCTGGCAGCGGCAGCTATTGCTACGCCATCTATTCCAGGCGAGAGGAAAGAAGGCTTCGGCAAATGCAGGGATTACGTTGTTGGAATGCTTGATTGCGATCGCCGTTGTCGGTATTACTGCCGGGCTGATCTTGCCGCCCCTTTTCCTGGCCACTGGCACCCGGGTACAAAACCGCCGCGCCGAACAAGCCTTTCAACTGGCGCAAGAGGAAATTAATCGACTGCAAACCATGACCGCCAATGGCGATAATCAATCTCGTCGATTGCCAAACACGGTTACAGCGAGAGGAGCCTACTTCAATATGGGCGGCGGCGGCGGCACGGTTATTGCTGATGTAGCTCCTCCTACGGGCGAATGGGTTGGTAATGTCCAATCCTCAGGGGCTTGCGACAATTACGATCCATTTAACCCTAGTAATCTTGCTGCGGCAGTCGATGTCCCACCGATTAACCGAGCCTTACGCATTGATGTTGATGGCAACTGTGCAGCGAATGACAGTAATGACTTTTATATGCAAATTTTCCGAGACTTTGGAACCTACTCTGACTTTGAAGTCGGGCGGGTCGCGACCCCAAATCAACGGCGACCATCAGTCTATCGGGCTGTTGTGCGGGTTTACTCCGCTGTCGCAGCGAGAGATTGGGGTCGCTTAATCACCCCTGTTGTTCCGGCATCATTGCAACTAACAAGGGGTGAAGGGAATCAAGGGGAATACCCACTGGCAATCATGAACACCTTGATTGTCGATAGCGGCAGCACGGATGCATCCTGTGCTGTTCTATATCATACGGCTCAAGAAAAAGGAGAGAACTTGCCCAATGCGGATAGGAACCGTTGTCGGAATGCTGTCGATCTCCTTCCGTAAACGTTCGAGCAATCCCTCTCAAATCCTTAAATTCGTTCGCTTGCCTTTCCTTTGCCTTGGTTAAATTTGTTTCCATCATCATTGCCGCTGTAGTTCATCCATTCGGTTTCATCCATGAAACGACCTCTTTTACGCTTTTGGTTGCAACGGTTTCGCACAACCCCACGTTATCGAAATTCGGGTTTTACCCTAATTGAGCTGCTAATCGTGACGGTTGTTGGCAGTTTGATTATGCTGGCGCTGCTGGCGTTGATCAACGAGTTGCTGCTGACGGATCGAAACGAGTCGGTACGGCTAGAAACCAACCGCGAAATGCAGTTAGCACTGGATTATATGGCTGAAGAAGTACGTGAAGCCAGCTATATCTATACAGGGCATTGTCTGATGGCTCGCAATGAACCTGCACCGAATGAAGAACTACGCTGTGATGATACAGGAAGTCTAGCCATCGGAAATCCAGGTACAGGCATTCTTCCAAACACGATTATCAGTGCAAGCGATATTCCTGTGCTCGCGTTCTGGAAACAGCATCCACTCCCAGAACCAATAAAGAACCAATGTAGCGGGAATCCACTATTGCAAATTGATGGAGTTGCTGTACCTTGCACTGTCGGCAGCTCTTATGCACTCGTGGTTTATGCACTCAGTACCGATAATCCGGGTGACATTTGGCGGGGCGGAGCTCGTATCAAACGATACATTCTGACAGAGTTTAATGCGGCTGGAACCGCTCGCACCCCAGGATATATCAATCCAACTGGGAACAATAACAACTTCGTTGAGTGGCCTTATACGGCAGGTCTTGCTGTTGGTGGTCCGAATGCAAATGCCCCTGCACTGGTTGATTTTGTCGATGGAACTGCAACTGGCACTCCCAGTTGCCCAGATGGCTACAGCATTTCTCCTCATCCCGATGCGCTTGCCGCTGCAGGGAATATCGACAATACTTTGCGGAGCTTTTACGCTTGCATATCACCTGCTACGGAAGGACGACACCAGGAAGCTGTGATTTACGTACAGGGCAATATTGCGGGACGAGTTGCTGGCGCCTTGGCGCCCCAAGATGGGGCTCTAACTGTCCTGCAAACACGGGTCATGGCAAGGGGTGTGTTCGACGCAGACTAATCTCACCTGACAGCAGCTAGAGACCTACTCCCAACGCCCCAGTACTCGACTCAACTTCCCCTCAATAGAGACTCCACCACCCAGAAGGTTGATTCCTATGCTCAGACTTCATCCCACTCGTTCTAGCACGACGGCAGGCTTTACGCTCCCCGAGGCTTTAGTTGTTATTGTTATTGCTACGGTTTTGGCGGCGATCGCTGCGCCAAACCTACTTGGCCTTCTGAACAATCGTCGTTCCAGTACAGTCCGCGATGACATTATTCAGGCCATTCGCCAAACCCAGAGTGAGGCGACCAGCCGTCGGACGTCTCAAATTTTGGAAATCGATACAACGGCCAATCCACTACCGACGTTGGATATCCCTGGATCGGGGTTGAAACCTGTTGCCAATGGCAATGTTCCGGGGGAAACACTAACGGTCACTGTTCGTGACGGTGATGGAAATGCAAACCCTGTTCAGCAGATTGAATTTGATGAAAATGGAGCCATTGAGCCTGACACGGTTGCCCTCCCTCTCACCGTTGAAGTTACGTTCAATGGTCGGGGGCGTCGCTGCGCCATTGTCCAAAGTTTACTTGGAACGATCCGTGCGGAGAGCGGAGATGCATGCAATTGAAATAATCCATCTTTCTCTCGCATCATCATTCCAGAGCTTCGTTTTCCAGACGTAATGGGCACGAAAAGGCAACAGCTCAAACGAGAAAGGGCATGATAGAACGGCCTGTGGCCAAGCAATACCTATGCTACAGCCGCTACACTTTTCAATGCCAAGATCTTTTCAATCACCTGCTCGACAATCTTGTCGGGAGTCGAGGCACCAGACGTGACGCCAACCGTCAGATGCCCATCGGGTAACCAGTTTTCGGTCATTGTCAGGTTTTGCTCCAGCGGTTTGTGCTCGATGCAATTGCCGGGGCCAATGCGATCGCCACTATCGATGTGATACGAAGGAATGTCGCGCTCGATAGCAATTTCTTGCAAGTGGGTGGTGTTCGACGAGTTGTAGCCACCAATCACCACCATGAGATCGAGCGTTTCTTCCACCAGCTCTAACATGGCATCTTGCCGTTCCTGGGTGGCATCACAAATGGTGTTGAAGGCAAGGAAGTGTTTGTTGAGTTCAGCTGGACCATATTTTTTCATCAATATGCGCTCGAACAGCTTACCGATTTGCTCTGTTTCGCTTTTGAGCATTGTGGTCTGATTGGCAACGCCGATCCGTTCGAGATCACGATCGGGGTCAAAGCCTTCGGAATGAGCATTTTTGAACTTGGCGAGGAAGGCGTCGCGATCGCCCCCATCCAAAATGTACTCGGCTACATACTCAGCTTCTTCCATATTCAGCACAATCAGGTAGGTCCCTGCAAAGGAGCTGGTGGCAATGGTCTCCTCATGCTTGTATTTGCCATGGATGATCGAGGTGTAGCTGCTGCGTTTGTGCTTTTCTACGGTATTCCAAACCTTCGAGACCCAGGGGCAGGTTGTATCGACGATGGTGCAGCCTCGATCGTTGAGCAATTGCATTTCCTGCACGCTCGCTCCAAATGCCGGGAGAATCACCACATCCCCTTTGCCAACACCGGAAAAGTCTTTTACCCCATTGTCAACATTAATGAATGCCACATCCATTTCTCGCAAACGCTGATTGACCGAGGGATTATGGATGATCTCATTGGTAATCCAGATGCGTTCAGTGGGGAAGTGCTGGCGTGTTTCGTAAGCCATCGCCACTGCCCGCTCAACGCCCCAGCAAAAGCCAAAGGCTTCGGCCAATCGAATGGTGACATCGCCCCGCGTTAGTCGGTATCCATTCGCTCGAATCTCCTGAATTAAGGAGCTTTGGTATTCGGTCTGCATCATGCCCGATACTTCGGCACCATGCCCAAACCCCTTACGGTGATAGTTTTCAGAATGATTGAGCGATCGCTTAAAAGCCTTGGTATCCATGCGGTTCATCTGAGTAGCGCCAACATCCCCTTCAGCCTACCAAACTCCCGACCCGTTGGGCGGGCTCCTAGTATCAAAAAAGGGGAACCCAATCCATGGATAAATCAAGCAAAAAAAATGCAGCCCGTGTGGGGCTGCGGTGCATGAGGAGTGACTGTCTTCACGATAGGGCGATCGCCCACGCCCATCGGCAGAGTTACGCTTTTTGAAACCAAGGTGCCTCCCATTGAACCTTGGGATGTCTGACACAGTGCTATAGCGCTACGCGCTCAGGTAGAACCAAATCGCCGCGCGACGCGCGGCTTTCAAAAAATGATTTTTCCTAATCCCCATGCGCAAGGCTAAACCGTCTTCAGAGTCTACTAATCATTTCTTGAAGTCCTTGCAGTGCAAGGACTTCAAGAAATGATTAATCCCAAATCTCAATGCGTGAATCTCGATGTGTCCAGGCTATGTCATTCAGCTGGCTCAGCGGAAAGCGGCGTAACGGAAGGCAACACTTCCTCGACGACGAAGGCACTGTAGAAAAAGGCTTTATCTTGCAAAAACAGGCGATCGGCCAGATCGGTGAGTGGGGCGAGTTGGTGTGCCATGGTTTCGGGGCGCGATCGCGGAGCCAGCATGTTCCAATAGACTAGACGCCCGCCAGGCGCTGCCGATTGAACCAAACGTGTCAGCAGCGCCTGGTAATTCTCAGGTGAGAGGTATTCAAAAATATCGCTCAAGTTGAAGCGGTGGACACGATGGTCGGGCGTTGCATTGAGCCAGTCTTCCACAGCCATGCAGTGCCATTCCAGACGATCCAGATGGGTGCGAATCGCCTCGAAATTTTCTGGGCGTAGGGCATAGGGGAGGGCGGTGGTATGTCGCCCCGTAAGGATCCACTGGAGGTAAGGATTTTCGGTGGGATTCAGTTCGCTGAGGGCGTAGCAGGTGCGCTGGAGGATGCGATCGCTCACGGTTCCTTCCACGTAGTCAAAAAAGGCGGGATCTCGCCCCATTCGTCCCATGACGGTACGCGAGAAAAAGATTTGAAACATCAGTCGCCAACGCCAGGTATTCCATCGCTTTTGGTAAAAAACTCGGCGCTCTTCTAGGGAACCACCCTCTAGCAACTGCTGGACTGTACGGCGAGAATGGACAAGTGGCAGCGCATAACGGCGGAATAGGTGAAAGTAGCGCTCAAACTTGCCAGCATTGCCAATGCCCTGAGCGATCGCTTCGGGTTGAGCATCCCAAAAATCGCGGACAGCGGGGGAAAGGAGCGAACGACAACGGCGATAGAGGGCATCCCGATCATTGCAGGGGGCTGAACCCATGAGCGCCAGTAGTTCACCATGCTCCAGTTCTCGATAAGCCGCGACCCGCAATTCCAAACAGGCAAGCTGGGCCGGGCTGAGATCCAAGGCCACGACGCGCGCTGGGGCTTTGCTCAGCATCGCGAGGGCATTATCACCAGCAGAGGCGATCGCCAAGCACGTATCCCCTGGCTGAATATCCAGTGCTTCCAGCAAAATATCTGCATCCTCCCAGCACTGGGCATAGCGAATCATTTCAAAGCTGGCACGGTTTGCAATTTCGCTGCTCGTCGCGGCGGGTGTCATAGAGGGTGTCGGGATGGAGAGCGGCAGAATAAGGGAGCTGAAATAACCAACGAACTCCCCTTAGATTCAGGATGAGGACGCCGTTTTCCAGGATGCGATCGCGATAGCAGGACGTGAGTTCCAGAGGGAACTTGCGGGCACGCTCTTGCCATCCCGTGCGCATGCGTGGAATTGTTTAGACTTTCGATACACTTAGGGCAAGAAATAGAGATCTGACGGAAAATCGGCCATAATATCATCACAGTTCTCGACATCAGAACTCGAAACGCCACTAGCGCTCTCATCTAATCTTACTCAACTCTACAAGCGACCCAGTTTTGCTAACGACCACCCGTCTAACGACCAACATGAAAGGGCGATCGCCATCTGAATGAACGAGCTTGAGCGATACTACCAAATTTTGGATTTAGAGCCTGGTGCCACCCTGGAAGAGGTGAACCAGGCTTACAAGGATCTGGTGTTTATTTGGCATCCCGATCGCCTGCCCCAAGACAACGAGCGTCTGCGGGAAAAGGCTCAGGAAAAGCTGAAGCAATTGAATCAAGCACGGGATCAGCTGCGATCTTCCCACCGCAACCGTAAACAAGGGAGTTCCAACACCACAAGCACCTCCCGTTCGACAACGACCCAAACGTCATCAAATGCCTCTGCGAATGGGGGACGGTCGAACTCGAACCGATCTTACTCCTCTCGCGCCTATTACCGTCCACCTCCACGCCCCCACTACTACTACCAAAGCTATTCTCAGGCTCAGCAACCCGGCAGCTCATCGGGCTCCCAATCTGCCGCCTCTGGCTCAGCTCATACCCACCACACCCCCTCAAATAACAGCTCTACCCATAGCCAGAATGCCAAGCGCAACGCCTCGAATGGAACCTATACCCATCAAAGCGATGGCAGTAGCAATCAGGGGAGCCATACGCATAGCGATCGCTATCAACAGAGCCATTCGCGCTATCGCTATGCGGGTTCCAGCCGCTCGACCCAGCACACGACCACCAGCCGCCAGACTCAGCAACGGTCTACGGATCTGTCGGGGGCTGACTTGAGTGGGCAAGATTTGCGCGAGAAGGATCTGTCGGGTCGTAATCTCAGTGGAGCGGATCTGAGCCGTGCCAACTTAAGCGACACGACCCTCAACAACATCGACCTCAGTGGAGCCAATCTCCAACACACAAACCTGTCTCGGGCCAATCTCTTTCAGGCAAACTTGCGGAATGCCAATCTCCAAGGTGCCGACCTCAAGGCAGCATTTTTGAGCGGTGCCGATTTGACCGGAGCCAATCTGCGCAACGCAAATTTAGGTGAAGGGCGACTGCAGGCCACCTTGAATGGAGCGACGCTATCCGGAGCCACTCTTCCCGATGGCCAAGTTTGCTCTTAGAACTTGCCCTTAAAACGGTGTGATATCAAGTCCGGTTAAATAGCCGTAAAACCCAACGATCGTTTGCGTCCGCTGCGCCCCAAACATCATCAAATTGCGTAAGCCCTGCCATTATTTCTGGCAGTGTTTGCAGAAATGAGCCGATCGCCCGGCCAGCTTCAATCGTTGAATGGGTGCACCACAAACGCGACATGGTTCTCCCTCACGGTCATACACCCAGGCTTGCTGGCCATAATTGCCGTTGATGCCTTCTACATCTCGGAAATCGCTGAAAGTTGTGCCACGGGAGGCGATCGCCTGGGTCAGCACATCTCGAATAGCCGCGTGGATGCGTTGGAATTGCTGGCCGCGTAGGCGCGAACACAGTTTTTGGGGACGGATACCACTGAGAAACAGGGCTTCATCGGCGTAGATATTACCAACGCCTGCAATGATGGATTGATCCAACAACGCATTTTTGATGGGACGCACTCGGCGATGTAGTTGGGTTTGCAAATACTCTGGGGTAAACGCATCCGATAGCGGTTCTGGCCCCAACCTTTGCAACCCCGTGATGATCTGCTCTGGAGGAAGCCCCGCCGGAACGGCCCACATCTGCCCGAACGTGCGCTGATCAACGAAGCGTAGCTCTCGGTCGTCTTCCATAAACAATCGCACCCGGCAATGTTTTTGTACGGGTTCATCGGGTCGCGTCCAGAACAGTTGTCCCGTCATCCGCAGGTGAACGCCGAGCCATCCGCCGCCCTCTGCCAGCTCGCCAATGAGATACTTGCCGCGCCGATGCCAGTGGGCGATCGCCTGCCCCCGCAAAGCCTCCAAAAAAGCAGAAGGTGTCGGATAGGCCACGGTTCGTTCCAACAGCACCTCACCCCCCACGATCATTTGCTTCAGCGTCGTGTCATTCAGCCCTCGACGCACCGTTTCCACTTCAGGTAATTCCGGCACAAGCCCACCGCAACCCATTCAAACGTGACTCTACAGAGTTCGGAGCCAGTTTCTCAGCCAAACGATCCAAACCCTATCCATTCAATCTAGGCGATAGGGGGTCTGCTGACAGACTTTCTTGGGGCGATCCTCAAACCTTACTTCTGGCACGGCTGGCAATGCGCTGGTTGACGTAGCCGTTTTTAACCTCATCCCGTGTTTTCTCAATATGCTGCCGCCACTGTTCGGACTCCATTTCGAGGGGGGCAACCATTTTGAGGCAAGCGAAAACCGCCTTGTCCAGCACCATCGAAGCGATCCGCTCCGGATCCATGTTGACGCCAGGTTTGTAGAAATCGTAGTCTCCCCAAAAGATAACGTCGCAGTCATAGAATCCTTGGGCATTTAGGAAATGGCTGGCTTTGAGAATGGAAACCCGATGGGTCGGAACAAGCGCTCCCCGACGGCGCTCAGACTGAAGTTTGGCACGCTCGTTCTCAGCCCCAGCCGTTTTTACCGTGGGCAACGGGCCAAGGAAATCAAGATAGAAATGGAGATCCTGAGGAGCAGCAGCGATGGCCGATCGTGCTTCTTTGTGACTCTGCCGTTTGGGAGAATAGACCCAAGTCCGCACAGCACGGGGAGTATCGCGTCCTGTTACAAGACTGATCAGACCCCAGTCTCCGGCGTGGGAACGAATATTTTGAAAGGGTTTCGGCGCATCCTTTTTCTTGTCGTTCTTCCACCAAAGAAAGCGTCGAATAAAGTTAAGGGCATCTTCAATGATGCGATCGATAATCATAATTCACCGCCTGGCGCGTTTGTGGATGCAAAGGAGCAGACATGGTAAATGCAGCACATCCCAGACAAAACACCCCAGACACTTGAGGGGTCTTCCAAAGGCTCACTGAAATTTCTAACGCCCAAAACCTTAGATGAGATTGGCCAATTACGCTTCAGTTGCTTGAGCCTCGACATGTGGAACTGTAACAGGGATATCCGTATTCTCAACATAAGGATACCCATTTGAATCAGCAATTTAACGGAATTCTGAGTCAGTCAGTGCTTTAGGGGGATATCCGCAAATAGAAACGCATCTATTTCGTTTTATCCGTAATTTCCTTGAAAAACACGATTTACTCACATATTTTGCATATGGATTCACGGAAAGACGGGTTTAAGAAAATATAAACCTCATCTCCGAGCCTGGGGAAGTCACTGACAGTGCAGGGTGTTGAGCTATCGATCTATAGCGCTGTGCGCGTGAGTTAAGTACGGTTGTGTGTGGGCGCGGCGCGCCCACACACAACCATTTCTGTGCTTGACGCGGTTGCACACCGCTA